>NZ_LDRK01000080.1 GCF_001477055.1 Leucobacter chromiiresistens | reverse complement strand
CCCTGCGAGAACGCGTCCCACACCGCCGTCGGCAGATCCCCAGACGGCAGCGCATCGAGCCGGCGGTTCGCGTACTCCCGGATGTCGGTGTTCGCCCCCGAAATCACCGTGGAGACCTTGGTGACCCAGTCGCACGCGTTCTCGAACGTCTTCGCCATGGCGCGCAGGTGCGCGCTCGCGGTCTCGGCGGCGAGGCCGGTCCACGCTCCGTCATTGATCTGCGCCTCGACCTTCTGCACGCGCGCGCGGTAGTTCTGCAGCGCGCCCGAGAGCTGCGGCAGGCTCGACAGCTCCCACCCGCTGCCCGTCGCCACATCGATGAGCTGCTGTTCGTGTCCACTCATGACTGACCTCCTACAGTCGCCGCCTGCTTGCGTCTGCGCGACACGACCACGAGCACGATCGCGATCGCGATGCCGCCCAGCAGCATCAGCACCCCGACCACCGCGAGCGCCACCATCAGCGGCGACACAGCCGCCGACTCCGCCACTTGCGCAGGCTTCTCATCGAGCGGCTGCGTCGTGTACGGCGTCGCCTCGAGCTCGCCGAACGGCGCGATCGGTTCACCGTCCACGTACGCCGCACGATACTTCTCGTACCCCTCGACGAACGGCCCGGTACTCCAGCCGCACATCACCTGGCCGTTGTCCGCGATGTGCCCCGGCTTCCCGTCTTGCTCGCACCGAGGGTCGTCGAGGCTGGTGACCCACTGCGGGTTCTCATCGGGAAATTGACTCGGATCGGTCTTGAGCATCTCCATCACATTGAGATACCCCGCACCGAGGTCGTCCTCTCTCACCCACTCGATCTCGTGCACCCCGCCCGAACCGGTGGTGCGCAGCATCGCCTGCGTCACTTGGAACGGTGACGCATCCGGATACTTCTGCATCCCCAGCGCCGCAGCACCTGCCGCGAGCGGCGTCGCATACGACGTCCCCGAGATCAACTGGGGGCCCCACCCCTCGTCGTCACCGACCCCGAGCAGCCAATTCCCCGGCGCCGCCAACGCCTCGTTGTTCCCGCCGTACGACGTCGCCCCGGTCTTGTGATCGGTGAGCACCGTACCGTCCTCCTCGATCGCGTTCACCGGAAAGGCACCATTGTGTGAGTACGGGCCGCCGTACAACGCGAACCCGGCGTCCGGGTTCAGCACCCCGACGAAGATCGGCACCTCTGCGATCAGCGACTCGAACATGACCTGGTCCCAAGCAGCGGCATCTCCTCCCAGTGTCGAGATCGACACGACATCGGCGCCGTCACGGATCGCCGCCCGCGCAGCCAGCGACAACGGATCCCCAAGTCCGTCAGGGTTGTTTAGGACCTCGCCCCCATCCCACGTGATGTCGTGGGCGAGGTCGATGCCGCCCTCCTCGACCGTCGGATCCTGCAACTCGCACTGCTTAGACCCCGCCTGATCGAGATCGCCGACCCCGTAGAACCACACCTCGGCCTCCGGCGCGATACCCCGCGCCCCCAGACCACCATCACCCGCGACCCCATTGCCGACCAGCATCGACACCACATTCGTGCCATGCGCAGCCTGAGCCGGATCATCCGAGACGATCTGACGCGGCTCCCCCGAACCCGGGTCCGCGCACGTCGTCCCCCGCACCTGCAGATTCGCACCCGCCAACTCCGGCGCATCCGGATTCACGAACGTGTCGATCACCGCGATCTTCACACCCGCACCCGTCGCACCCGACTCCCGCAGACTGCCGAACCCCAACTTCTCCGCGTGCCACAACCCCGCCTCGCGGCTGTCCTCCGCGATGGGAGCCGCCGACGCCGCAGGTACCACTCCCACCGAGAGAGTCAGGGCACCAGCAATCGCGACCCACAGCGCGCTTCTCAATCGCATGTCAGTACTTCCTGCTCTTCGGCGTTTCTCCGGGTGCCGCTTTGCCGGGGGCCGCGGTTCCCTCGCCCGACACATCGGTATGCATGCCCTCGAGATCGGCGAGCATGCGCTGCAAATCCTCTGCAATGGCCGCGTCGGTCTCGCGCTGGTCGGCGATGGCCGCGGTCATGTTGCTCTGCACCTCCGCGAGCTGCGCGTCGAGCTTCGCGATCTTCTCCGCAATCGCTTCGCCGCTCTGGATGAGTCCTCGATAAAACCTCCTGCCCAACCCGCTCTCCGATCCATCTACGCGGGTCATCTCGCCAGCACTCGGGCACTCCCCCGCCAGGCCGCGCAGCGTTCCCAGCAGGTCCTCGAACCCGTCCGCCAGGCTGATGCGTTTCTCACTCATGATGCCGTTCCCCTGAATTCACTGCCCCGCACTACTGCAATCCGCTCGCCCGAGTCGAGTCCCGCAACCGCTGCAGGGTCTCGATGAGACGCTGCTGCGCGTCCACCATCTCGGGCGTGAGGGGCACCGGCCCCTCATCGGCCTCCGCGGCCTGATCGACGACCTGGCCGAGCGTCACGCTCATCGCCTTGCGCACCGCGCGCGCCTCGGCCGAGACGTCGAGCCCCTGAATGACGGCGATCTCGCTCGTCTGGCCGAGGTCGATGCGCTGCTGCAGAATCTGCCAGTCGCGCCCGTGCTCACCGCGCCGCCGCGCCTCGGCCGTCTTCCGCGCCTCGTCCGCGCGCGCGGCCTCGCGCTGCTCGCGCGCAGCCGCGAGCGCGCGGGTGCGCGCGTCGAGCTGCGCGGTCGCCGCCTGCAACTGCGCGATGGCCTCTGCCGGGTCTCTGGTCATTCCTGCATCTCCTGGAAGTGAAAAGCGATGGTCACGGGTGGGATCCTCCGCCCGAGCCGCCTGCAGCGGGCGCGCCCGTTCCACCCGATCCGCCGCTCAACGTTCGGATGTCGCGCACACCGCCCACCACGGAACTCACCGTCTCGTAGACGGCGAGACCGATCGACGCGGCCGCGGTGAGCCCCGACAGGGCGCTGCGCACACCGCCGAGCAGATTCGCGATGCCGGTATGGATGGCGATGACCGCCTCCACGAATCCGAGGAACTCGTTGAACAGGTCGATGACCTCGATGACCCACCCGGCGACGATGGGGAGCGCGATGGCGAGCACCTTCATCGCATTGACTTCGCCGACCACCGGCACCGCGATGAGCGAGAGCAGATCGAGACCGAACGAGACGATGCCCGAGATCACCTCGTTGATGAACTCCAGGATGCCGCGGGCGAAGTTCGCCAGCTGCTGATCCATCACACCGGCCTGCTCGCACTGCTGCGGCAACCCCTCGAGCAGCTGCCCGAGACGCGCGTGGCACTGACCGAACTCGTACGCGGCCTGGCCCTGCCAATCGTCGGTGACGAACTCGCCGAACGACGAGACGCGCTCATTGATCAGCTGCACCGCCTGCCCGCACCGCGGCCACGCCTCGGCAGCGAGCTCCATCGAGCGCCAATCGCCCACGAAGGGCTTGTGCACCCACTCCTCGAGCGGGCTGAACCCGACGAGCAGGCTCACCACCGTGTCGATCATGCCGAGGCCCGAAGCGCTCTGGTGCTCCACGCGCCACAGGGTCTGCTCGAGCACGCTCGCCGGGGTCGGCGGAACCAGTACCGTATCGATGCCGAGCGGCGGTGCGTACGCGCTCATACCGTCACCTCCGTGCGTGCAGTGAGACCCGAGAGCCGCGACGGCGCATCGGAGTAGGCCGCCGTGATGAGGGCGTCGAGGTCGAAGGCGATGCCGGTCGGCACCGTCGCCGCACCGGGCTGGGTCTCCAGCGAGCCGTCGATGAGCCGTACATCGCCGCTCCCGCCCGGCTCGGGCGTGACCGGCTCCCGGTTCTCCCAGAGCTCCTGCAGATCGGCGAGCTCCTGAGCCGTCGGCTCGCGATCGCCGAAGAACAGCTCGAGCACCCACGAGGGAACGTGCGCCTCACCGCCCTGGCAGTGGGAGCAGCCCGGCGTGCACCCCGGCTGCGTCTGCTCGGCGGTGCACGTCACGCACTGGCAACCCGCCGGGTGCACGTCGCACGCCGCGCAGCGGCAGCCCACGGGATGATCGTGCGGGCGATCGCCGGGCTCGTCGTCGCCGGGCTCACCCGGCTCGTCGTCGCCGGGCGATTCGGGCTGCTCGTCGCCGGGGGTGGTCGGGGGCGTCAGCGTGGGCGGCTCCTCCACCTCGGGCACCGACACCTCGGGCGTCGACACCTCGGGTGAGCCGCCACCGCTCGGGCCGCCACCACCGCTCGGGCCGCCGCCACCACTGGGGCCGCCGCCGCCGCTCGGGCCGCCGCCACCGCTGGGACCGCCGCCTCCACTCGGGCCGCCGCCGCTCGGGCCGCCACCACCAGGGGAAGGTTCGCACGTGCTCTCGAGCTCACCCTCGTGCGTCTGGCAGATGTCGATGACGTGCTGCTCGCAGCTGCCCATGTCGGCGAGCGAATCGCGCACGCTCTGCGCGGTCACCGCGAGCGTGTCGCCGAGCGCCTGCAGATTGTTCATCACTGCGTCGCGGGCGCCGTTGTGAATCGGCTGGAGGGGCTGCAGCAGCAGCCCGAAGGCACCCTCGAGCGAACAGTACTCGCGGGCGTACTCCACGGTGCGCTGCAGCGCGTTCTCGCACTCGGCGATGTTCGCGATCGCAGCCTCCATCGTGGAGGGATCGTAACTGATGCACTCACTCGACATGGTGCTCCCTCAAACGCGGCGTGCCGCCGGCCGACGACGTTCGGGGTGCGCGGATCGCGGAACCGTCCGCCGATCCGGGCACCCCCGTCGAGCCGGAACGGTCAGCCGGCGAACCGGCCTGCGTTGCGGGCGTCGCTCGCGTCGTAGGTCTGGGCGATCTGCTCCGTGCTGCCGGAGATGCGCTCGAGGAGCGCCTGCAGCTCGTTCAGCGACTGCGTCCACTTGCGCTGTGCAATGTCGTAGGAGTTCTGGGCTTCACCGCTCCAGGCTCCGCGGAGCTTCGCGACCTCGGACTCGAGTCTCTCGATCTCCGCTCGGATCCCCTGCGATCCCGTGCGGATCTCCGCGGCCAGCGCGCTCACCTGTGCCGTCTGCACAGACATCGACTGCATGCTCATGATTCTTCGTTCCCCTCGAAAGTGTTCAGTGTGTGCTTAGTTGCCCGACATCATTGCGCCGAGACCGGAGATCGCCTGCTCGTGCTCCTGCTCCGTCGCAGCCTGATCCTGCTCGGTGCCGCGCAGCGAGTTCTCGAGGTCGATGAGCACGTTGTTGAGCTTCACCGTCTCGGCGTCCCAGCGCTGCATCAGCTGGGTGAAGGCGCCCGCAGCCGAACCCTTCCAGTACCCGCGGAGCTGCTCGATGTCGCCGCGCACCTTCTTGGTCTGCTGGTCGATGCCCGACTTCGCCTCGGCGACAGCCTGCTGCCCCCTGCGCAGGGCCCCCTCTTCAGCGGAAATGGTCTGAGCCATCTTGGCTCCTCCTTCTCGACGGTTCGGCTCCGTGGCGGAGCGCTTGACGTGGAAGCACTTCGCTGGGAGCGAGAGCGCCACTACAGAAGGTACGCGAAACTGGGGCGCTCGCCAAGACTGAGGGGGCCCCATCCCCGACTTTGAGTAGTGCGAAGACGAAATGCAGTGTCTCGGAGGCGGATCTGCGCAACTTTCGAGAAGTTTTCCGCATCGCACGAGGGGCGCTACTCAGCAATGCGTCGGGCTACAGCTCTCCGGTGATCGTCGCGACGGTGAAGCTGCGCTGGCCGATGCGCACGCTCGCACCGTCTTCGAGCCGCATGCGGGCGCCGCTCGCGAGCACGCTCGTCGCCCCGGTGTCATCGACCATCTCGGAGCCGTTCGTCGACCCGAGATCGGTGACCCACACACTGTCTCCGCGGTATTCGAGCCGCAGGTGCGTCTTCGACACCGACGCCGCCGAGTCTTCGACCACCACGAGCTGATCATCGGCCTCGCTCGGCTCGGGGCGCCGCCCGAGATTCACGACGGTGGGAATGCGCAGCCGAGCACGCTGCCCCGTGTCGAAGGTCAGCAGCAGCAGCGTGCCCACCTCGCGGGGCGCGGGGGCGGGTGCGACCGGGGCGTCGACCGGAACGACTCCGGGAGGCAGCGCCGCGGCCGACCCGTCCGCGCCGTCCTCGGCCTGCGGCGACTGCAGGGCGCTCGACTGCGGCTGAGAGGGCATCGCCGGCGTTTGCGGCTGCAGCTGCGAGGGGATCGCCGGCGTTTGCGACTGCGGGTGCGGCTGCATTTGCGGCTGCGACTGCGGCTGCGGGTGCGGGGCCCGCGGCGCCGTCACCGGCTGCCCCAGCGGAACGGGAGGCGGGCCGCCCGCCGAGTGCGGCGCCGACGGCGGCGCGATCCCCGGAGCGCCGGCGGGCAGAGGCGCCCCGGGCTCCAGCGCACTCCCCGCCGTTGCACGCGCCCCGCCCTCGGGCGCGTGCAGCGCCCAGGCCTGCGCGTTCCGATTCCACGTCTCGCGCTCGGCCGCCGACGGCACTCTGACGACGAGGGTGCGGCCGGCGCGGTCGGCCAGGCTGCGCCCCATGCGCTCGGGGTCTGCGGCGCTCGTCGCCACCACGATCCAGCCCCCGATGAGCGCGACCAGGCTGCCCGCACCGCCGACGAGACCGCGCACGAGCGCACGGCCCATGCCCGCGGAGAACGGCGCGTCGTCGCGAGCGGTGCGCAGGCGCAGCAGCAGGTTGCCGACGGTCGCCCCCGTTCGCGCCTCGACCACCAACAGGATGACCGCCGCCTCGACGAGCACGATGCCGCCCACGAGCGGGCTCTGCGTGACGGCCCACGCCGCAGCGGCGAGGATCAGGCACAGCGCCGCATCGACCGAGTACGCTCCGAGCCGGGCGCCGACGCCCGCCGGGCGCGCCCACGCTCGGGAGCGGGCGAGCGCCGCCGCGACGGTTCCGCGCTGGGCCGCCTCGCGCTGGGCGGAGGCCCGCTGAGCCAATGCCCGCTGGTTCGAGGCTCGCTGCGCCGACGCGCGCTGGGCCGCGGACGCCGCACCGGCAGGCCGACGAGACCCCGAGCGCGCGCGCTTCGGGCGTTGCTGCTGCGCCTGGGCGCGCTGCGGGGGCATCGGCTGCTGCGGGAACTGCTGCACCGGCTGCTGAGGGGCGTGCTGCGGGAACTGCTGCACCGGCTGCTGCACCGCAGGCTGCTGCTGCATCGGCTGCTGGTGCGCCGGCTGCTGCGCCGCGCGCAGCGGGCGCACGGCCGGAGCCCCGCCGAGCGGCGGCTGCGTCGTCTGCGGGAGCGGCGGCACCTGCGGCAGCTGCGGCGCCTGCGAGCGCCCCGCCGCTCCGCGGCGGGCCGCTGCCCGGCGCTCGCGCCGGCGTGGAACCTCGCTCATGCGGCCAGCACCCCCTGCAGTAGATTCAGCGTTCCGGCCGCCAGGATCCCGCACGGGAGTACGAGGGCGACCGCGATGCTGTCCACGATATCCCCGGTTCGCGACCAGCCGAGCGAGCGCTCGCCGCGCGCGAGCGGCAGAATGACCACCGCAGCGATCGCACCGGCCGCCAAGACGACGCCCGCCACGAGCGTGCCCGCCCCGCCCGAGACCGACGGCGCGAGACCGACGATCAGCCCGAGCAGCCCGACCGCCACGGCGGCCCGAGGCGGCGTGCGCAGTCGCGGAGCCGCGGTGCGGCGCGACGTGAGCAGCAGCGCGAGCACCATCCAGGTCGCGAACAGGGCTCCCGAGATCACCTGCACGAGATCGCCGCTGGAGAGCGGCACGACCGCGGCCGGAATGCCCGCCGCCGCGAGCACCGACAGCACCGCGACGGTGGACGCGAGCCGCGCCTCCGCCGCCTCGACGATCGCTCGCACGCGCAGCTCGTCGACGCGCTCGATGAACTCGGGCACGCGCCCGCGCACCGTCCACCGCAGCACCATGAAGCGCCCGTAATCGATGTGGTAGCCGGGATCGACGCCCACCAGCAGGCTCGGCGCCGCTCGCAGCCCCACCGCGGCCGCCGCAGCCGCCACGATGAGCAGCTGGGCGGGCGACCACCCGAGGGACGGGCTGATCATCGCCAGGCCCGCGAAGAGCGCCGAGACCACGATCACGGGCGTGGCCGCCGCGCGCACCCGCGACGAGCGGGCCGCGAACCCGAGCATGGCGGCGAGCACCGAGACGCCTGCGGCCCCCACCGCGATCGCCAGACCGGGGGTGTCGACCACGCTCGGCCAGACGGCCACCGCCGCGGCAGCCCCGCCCAGGCCGAGCGCCGCCGCCACCGCAGCGCCCTGCTCGCGACGGCCGAGCGCGCTCGAGAGCACCGCCGCGACGGCGGCGAGGGCGAGCACCACCACGGTCGCCCAGCGCAGCTGCGGCACGGCGCCGGCCATCGCCGCCGCTGCGACGCCGAACCCCGTCAGCGCCCACGGCAACGGGCTGACGCCCGACGACCGCTCGGCCGACACCGCCCGCGCCGACCCCTCCGCCGGCGCTCCCGCCACCGCGTACAGACCGCCCTCGCGCAGATCTCGCACGGCCGTCGCCGTGTCGACCACCGACCCATCGGGGCCGAGCACCCGATCCTCCGCGCCGAGGTGCACCCCCACGGCGGCGAGCGCCCCGGCGAGCGCCTCGTTCTGAGGCACCACGAGGTCGTGCCGGTCTCCCGCCGCATCGAGCGCGATCCGGCGCAGATGCGGCGCAGGCTGACTCACGCCAGCAAGTGTAGCGTCGCGGCGACCCGTTCGACCGGGCGGACGCCGCGCCTCGATCCGCACTAAGATGCTTGCTGGAACCCGGGAGAGGCCCGATCAGTCGGAGGCGGAGGGCAGTACGTGAGCGCAGAGGCGACCGACGCGAGCGCCGTCGTGCGACTGTCGGTGGTGCACGCCGAGCGCCGCGTCGACCTCGCGATCCCCGGCCGTCTGCCGCTGCTCGAAGTGCTCCCCGGCGTCGCCCGCGGCCTCGGCGTGCTCGACGCCACCCTGCTGCACGGGGGCTACCGGCTCACCCGCGCCGACGGATCGGAGCTCGACCCCACGCGCGGCGCCATCGCCCAGGGCGTCGACCAGGGCGAGATACTCACCCTGACCCGCGGCCAGCTCGTCGCGGTGCCGAACCGGTACGACGACGTCGTCGAGGCCGTCATCGACGCCACCAGCGCGCACCACACCGCCTGGCGCCCCGAAGACGCCGCCCGCACGGCGACCGCGGTCAGCCTCACCCTCGTCGGGCTCAGCGCGATCCTGCTCGCCCTGCAGCCGTCGACGACCGCCCTGCCCGCCATCGTCGCCGGCGTCGGCACGCTCGTGCTGCTCGCACTGACCGCGACGCTCTGCCGCATTCGCCAGCACGAGGCCGGCCTCGGATTCGGCCTCGCCGCCGCCGCGTTCGCCGGGCTCACCGGTTACCTCATCGCCCAGCACCAGCCGCTCTGGGGCTTCGCCCTCGCCGCCGCCGGGCTCGGCCTCATCGTCGGCGGCGGCGCCGCGCTGCTGCTCGCCACGAAACCCGCCGAGATACTGCTGCTGCCGATCGCCCTCGGGCTCGCGATCGCCATTCCGGCGGGCGTCGTCGGCATCACCGGCGTCGACCCCTCCGGCCCGTACGCCGTCATGGTCGCCTGCGCGGGCCTCCTCGCCGGGGCGCTGCCGTGGCTCACCCTCAGCAGCACGCGGATCCGCGTCATCTCGCCGATGACCGAGAGCGAGATGTTCGACCCGCCGCCCCCCGTCGACCCCGAGCGCGTCG
>NZ_LDRK01000008.1 GCF_001477055.1 Leucobacter chromiiresistens | reverse complement strand
TCACCCACGACCTCGAACTCGCCGCGCAGGCCGACCGCGCGCTCGTCGTCGACGACGGCCGCATCGTCTTCGACGGCGACGCCCCGGCAGCCGTCGCCCACTACCGGAGCACGGCGGCACCGTGACCTCGGCATCGCCGCTCGGCGAGTACATCGCCCGCCGGGGGCCGCTGCACCGGGTGCGCCCCGGCCTCAAGCTGCTCGGCCTGTTCGCGTTCGCGATCGCGACCACCGCCACCGGCGGCCCCGCGGCCACGACCGTCGGCCTGCTGGTCGCCGCAGCCGCCGCCGCCATCGCCGGCCTCCGCGGCCGCGACTTCGGGCGCGTCGCCCGCCGCTTCGCCCTCATCGCCGTTCCCCTGCTCGTCTTCACGGCCGCGAGCGCTGCGTTCGGCCGCGACGGCGGGTGGGGGCCGGGCGGGCTCGAACTGCCCTCCGCCGCAGCCTGGGCAGCCGGCGCCGCCCGCGGCTACTCCGTCATCGGAGACCTCTTCGCACTCGTGCTCGCCGCGAGCGCCGTGACGGCGAGCACCGCCGTCGAAGACATGCTCGACACCATCACCCGGAGCCTCGCCCCCTTCCGCCGATTCGGCGCGAAGCCCGAGCGCTTCGCGCTCGCCTGCTCGCTCGTGATCCGCTCCATCCCGAGCATTCTCGGCATCGCGCAGGAGACCGCCGCCGCGGCTCGGGCGCGCGGACTCGAACGGAGCCCCCGCGCCCGTGTCGTGCCCCTCGTGCTGCGCACCGTCGCGCACGCTCAGCTCACCGGCGAAGCCCTCGCCGCCCGCGGCATCGGCGAGGAGTGAACCCGTAGGCTGGAACCATGACCGAGCAGCCGCCGATCCCCGAAGACGTGCACGCCAACTACGCGAACACCCCGGTGCGCGAAGCGCTGACCGCGCTGCAGCAGACCCCCGACTACGCGCACCTCGCGGCGTTTCTGAACGCCCTCCGCGACGGCTACCTCGTCGTCGACGTGACCGGCGCCCCGTCGAAGAAGCGGGGGCACCGCGTGCGCATGATCCGCTCGACCACCGGCCAGCCCGTGCTGCCGATCTTCACCTCGATGGCCGAACTGCGCGCCATCGCCCCCGCCGGGCGCAGCGAGCAGGTGAAGGGCGCGGTGATGCCGGCCCGCGACGCGCTCGCGCTCATCGGCTCCGACCGCTTCGTCGCCGCCGAGTTCGACAAGGCCTCGGCCTCGCTCGTCGTGCTGCGCAAGTACGTGGCCCTCGCCGCGGGCGACGAGGAGATCACCGCATCGCTGCTGGAGGGGATGCGGTAGCCGGCCCGCCCCCGCTCGGGTTCAGTCGGCCGGCTGCATTCGGAAGGCGCGCACGGCCTGCACGACGCCGAGCACCAGCATCGAGACGCCGAGCAGCAGCCAGAGCGTCACGGCGGCGAGCAGCGGGGTGAGAATGAGCACGGCGCCCGCGAACACGCTGACCACGCCGTGGACGATGCTCCACGCCCGGCTGGGAGACTGCTTGAGCGTGGCGAACGCGAGCGCCCCCTCGAACACCCACAGCGCACCGACGGTGACCGACAGGAAGATCGCGAGGATCGCCGCCGCCGCGCCGAGGTTCACCAGCATCACGACTCCGCCGATGATGTAGAGCAGACCGAGCACGATGCGCCCCGTGCGGGCCCACCCGCCGATCGTGCGCGTGAACACGGCCGTGCCGAGGTACACGACGCCGACGACCAGCGCGTACGCGGCGGCGAGCGCGGCCACGATCTGCATGGTCACCGCTCCCGAGGTCGCCGGGAAGAACACGATGAGCAGACCGAGCACGATCGCGATGAGCCCGCC
This sequence comes from Leucobacter chromiiresistens, assembly GCF_001477055.1. Taxonomy (GTDB): domain Bacteria; phylum Actinomycetota; class Actinomycetes; order Actinomycetales; family Microbacteriaceae; genus Leucobacter; species Leucobacter chromiiresistens_A. The sequence continues at coordinate 21,926 of NZ_LDRK01000008.1, read as the reverse complement.
GATGCCGAGCGCGGTGCGGAGTCCGTCGCCGGGAAGATGCTGCTGTGGAGTGGTTCTCATGGACATGATCGCCTCCGAAGCCCGAGGTACGGGGCGCCGGTGCGCGCCCCATGCCTCACATCATGGCCGATGCGCGCGGAAAGCACGAGCCCCTCCGGGGTCCGCCCCACCAGCGGGGTCGGCCGCCACACCCGTGCGAGCGGGGTCGCTGTGCGCGGGTGTCGCCTCGCGACGGCCCCGGGAAGCGACCCCGCTCCGACGTCATCGGGTCTCGCCGTTGAAGGTCCACTGCCCCCTCGGCACTCCTTCGACGGTCACCCAGGTATCGGGTCGGTTGCCGTCCGCGCCGGTGCAGTGCTCGGCGACGACTGCGTCGATCGCGACGGCGAGTCGCTTCGCCAGATCCGGGTCCTGCTGCAGGCGGTGCTCGAACAGTTTCACGTTCACCAGTGGCATCGCCGCCTCCTCAGTTCCAGACGCGCGCGAACCGCGCGTTCCGTTCGGAACGAGCCGCGAGGGCCTCGTCCATCGTGACGGCGACGAAGCGCACCTTCGCCCCCGGAGCCATGCGCGCGAAGAGATCCATGTCGGCGCTGATCACCGTTGCCGCTTGCGCGTACCCCCCGCCGGAGACCGCATCGCAGTGCAGCACGATCGGCTGCGTTCCGCCGGGAATCTGGATCGAGCCGACCGCGTAACCCGCATCCGTGATGTTCGACGGGTCCTGCCCGGCGCCGAACGGCTGCTCTTCGCGCTTCCACTCCGCTCCCGGGCCGTCGAAGCGGAGGCCCATGCGGTCGGCGACCGGGGTCAGGGTCCACTCCGCCTCCGTGAGATTCGCGAGCCCCTCGTCGGTGAGCTTGTGGTCGTACAGCCCGAGCATGATGCGCACGGTCACCTCGCGGTCGTACGACGGCAGCAGATCCTCCGGAACCGATTCGAGCACGGGCAGTTCGTGCGGCGTCGGTTCACCGACGGGCAGCACATCGCCCGCCTGCAGGGCGCGCCCCTCGAACCCTCCCAGCTTGCCGATGGGGTAGGTGGATCTCGAGCCGAGCACACGGGGAACGTCGATGCCGCCGGCGATCGAGACGAAGAACTTCGAGCCGCCGCGGAGCATGCCGAAGGAGAGTTCGTCTCCTGCTTCGAGAACGAGGCGCGCGTGCTGCAGGGCGGGCTCCCCGTTGACGAGCACGTCGACCGGTGCGCCGGTGACCGCGATCACCGCGCGAGCCGTCGTCTTCAGCTGGGGTCCCAGGTACGTGCATTCGAGCACGGCAGCGTCGGCGGTGTTGCCGACGAGGCGGTTGCCGAGCGCCGCCGCGTACTGATCCATCGCCCCGCCCTGCGGGATTCCGAAGCGGTAGTAGCCGAAGCGACCGCGATCCTGCACGGTGGTGGCGAGTCCGGGGGAGAGTACCTCAAGCGACATCGAGAGCCTCCAGGAGAGTGCGGTTGTACGCGTCGGGGTCGGCGAGCGCTTCGGCCAGGGTGAAGCGCACGGGCGCCTGCTTGTAACGGAAGGTTCCGGCCTCGACCCGGGCCCGAATCTCGGTGTACTCGGCTTCGTCGATCGGACGGTACTTCACGATGTCGCCGGTGCGGAACAGCACCATGAAGTCGGCGAAGTCGGGGAGCTTCTGCTCCGGATCGAAGATCGGGCCGGGAGTGATGCCGAGCATCTGATACCCGCCTGCTCCGCGGACGGAGTAGTGCGCGGTGAAGCAGCCGCCGTACCCCAGCGTGAGCGGCGGCGTATCGGTGCGCGGGCTCAGGTACTTCGGCACCTGCAGCTGCCGCTCCCGCGGCGTCAGCTGGAAGAGGAACGGGAGGCCGGCGACGAAGCCGACCATGGAGACCAGCCAGGGCGTCTCGTGGTGGCGCCGGATGAACTCGGCCGCGTTCGCGAGTCCGTTCACCTCGGCGCTGTAGTCGAGGTCGGACCCCTCCGGCCGCTGGTGGTAGCCCTCCCGGAACCGGGTCTCGGTCTCGCTCGTGAACGGATCGTCGTACCAGACCGGCACCTCGATGATGCGGGTGTTCAGCTCCTGCACCGTCGCCTGCTTGACCTCCGCCTCGAGAGCTCGGACAGCGCGCTCGAGGTCGGCGTGGGGCAGTTCGTCCGGGTTGAAGCGGATGAGCAGTGATGCGTTCGCCGGGCAGATGTCGACGATCCCGTCGAGCTCCTGCTCCTCGAGGCCCGCCGCCATGGCGTTCGCGACGAAGTTCGCCTCGAGCGACATGTCGGGGGCGATTTCGACGAGCAGGAACTCGTCGCCGCCCCAGCTGTATCGCGCGTGCTCGGTGAGCGTCATGCGGATTCTCCTAACAGGCCGGGAACCGATTCGATGGTCGTCGTGTGATGGGTCGCCGAGCGGAAGTCGTCGAGGGCGACCAGCCGGCGCATGAGGGGCACCGTCGTGCTGATTCCCGCGATCTCCGTTTCATCGAGCACCCGAGCGGCTCGCGCCAGAGCGTGGTCGCGGTCGACGTCCCACACGATCAGCTTGCCGAGCAGGGAGTCGTAGAACGGCACGACGGTCTGGCCCGCTCGGAAGCCGAAGTCGGCGCGCACCCCCGGCCCGCCCGAGAGATCGAGCGACTCGATGCGGCCCGGACTCGGCATGAAGTTGTTGTTCGGATCTTCGGCGTTGATGCGGAACTCGAAGGCATGTCCGTCGAGACGGATATCCGATTGCCCGTACCCGAGCCTCTCGCCCGCCGCGATGCGCAATTGCTCGCGCACCAGATCGATGCCGGTGATGGCCTCGCTGATCGGATGCTCCACCTGCAGGCGCGTGTTCATCTCGATGAAGGCGATCTCCTGGCGCTCGGGGTCGTACAAGAACTCCACGGTTCCTGCGCCGACATAGGCCGTCTGCCGTGCGAGCTCCACGGAGGTCTCGCGCATCAGTTCTCGCAGATCATCCGGAAGCCCGGGCGCGGGCGCCTCCTCGATGACCTTCTGCTGCCGACGCTGCATCGAGCAGTCGCGATCACCGAGATGCACCCAGCTCTCGCCGTCCCCGAAGATCTGCACCTCGACGTGGCGCGCATGCGTCACGAAGCGCTCGAAGTACACGTCGCTCGAGTTGAACGCTGCGAGCGCCTCGGCCTGGGCGACCTCGACCGTGCTCCGGAGATCGGTGCGGGAGTCGATGCGGCGGATCCCCCGCCCCCCTCCTCCCGCGGAAGCCTTCACCACCAACGGGTAGCCGATGCCCTCCGCGAGGGCTTCGAGGTCCCCTGAGACGTCGAGCACTCCGTCCGTGCCGGCGAGCACGGGCACCCCGGCTTCGATGGCAGCCTGCCGGGCGCGCGCCTTGTCTCCCATCAAGTCGATCGAATCCGGGTTGGGGCCGACCCAGATGAGGCCGGCCTCCTGCACTCTGCGCGCGAATCCCGCGTTCTCGGAGAGGAACCCGTATCCCGGGTGCACTGCGTCAGCACCGGTCTCGGCGGCGGCGGCGATCACCGCGTCCTGGTTGAGGTAGCTGAGCCCGGCGGGCGCGGGCCCGACGACCGCGCACTCGTCGGCGTACCGTGCCGCGTCGGATTCCCGGTCGGCTTCGCTCGCCACCGCAACAGTCGCGATGCCCATTTCCTTCGCCGCGCGGATGATCCGCACCGCAATCTCGCCGCGGTTCGCGATCAGCAGTTTCTTCACAGTGTGTCCTTCACTCGATTCGGAGGTCTTCGGGGGGCGAGCGTCAGCTCTCAGTCGATCGTCGCGATGACGTCGCCCGGGCCGACCATGCCGAGATCCTCGACCGCGAAGGAGGTCAGCACTCCGGCGGTGTCGCTCCGCACTTCGGTGAACTGCTTCATGATCTCGATGACGCCCACGGTCTGGCCAGCTTCGACCGAGTCGCCCTCTTCGACGAACGGATCCTTGTCGGGGGCGGGTCGCCGATAGAAGATGCCGGGAATGGGGGCGATGATCTGTGAACTCATGGAATCTGCTTTCTTCAGGGAATCGAGGAGGGGTCGCGACGCGGCCGCGGACGACGGGGCCGCGGGCGCGCATCGTCGCCGATGCGCCGCGTCCGAGTTGCGGCGCGCGGCTACCCGTCGACCACGGCGCGCACGGCCGTCGCCACTTCGACGGCGTTCGGGGTGTCGGAGTGCACGCAGATGCTGCCGAACGAGATCGGAAGCTCGGTGCCGTCGACCGCCAGGACGGTTCCGGTGTCGAGCGCTCGACGCGCCCGTTCGGATGCCGCGACGATGTTCGTCTCGTGCGGCTGCCGCAGGATGATGAGCCCTCCGTCGGCGTTGTAGTCGAGGTCGACATACAGTTCGCCGACGAATTCGACGCCTTCCCGTTCGGCGACGCGCTGATGCGCCGAGCCCGCGATGCCGAACACGGGAACGCCGAAGTCGCGGGCCACCTTGACCGCGCCGAGCATGAGCGCCTCGTCGCGCGCGAGCATCCCGTAGAGCGACCCGTGAGGCTTGATGTGGTTGAGGGGCAGGTCGTACTTCCGCAAGAATCCGGCGAGGGCGCCGACCTGGTACCGGATGAGGCTCTCCACCTCATCGGGAGTGAGCTTCATCTCCCGCCGTCCGAATCCGACGAGATCGGGAAGCCCGGGGTGGGCGCCGACGCGAACGCCGTGCTGCTGCGCGAGCGCCGCCGTCGCATCCATGGTCCCCGGATCGCCGGAGTGGAAGCCGCACGCGACGTTCGCGACGTCGATGAGCGACATGAGTGCGGAGTCGTTGCCGAAGGTGTGGAGACCGAAAGCCTCGCCCATGTCCGAGTTCACCGAAACCGAGTCACTTCGCTGTGATGTCATAGCCCCCAAGCTACGCGGAGCCTCGCGCGAACGTTATTATGCAGTTGCAAGAAATTTCAGATGTGATTTGTGCAAGCGCGAGAGGATGCCCGATGCGCGTCGCCGACCTGTTGACCGAGCACTCCCTGCACCTGCGGCTGGAGACGCCGACCGGGCCCGACCGCCTGAGCCGGGAGATCGTGCGCTGCGCGCCCACCGAGCACCTGGACCCGACCCCGTTCCTCGACGCCAACGTGCTGCTCCTCACCTCGGGGATCGGCATGAACTTCTCGGAGGAGAGCATCTGGGACGGCTACGTGGAGCGGCTCACCCGAGTACCGGTCGCCGCGCTGGCCTTCGCGGTGGGCGCCGCGCACAGCTCGCTGCCGAAGGGCCTCATCACGGCCTGCACGGCCCACGACCTGCCGCTGCTCGAGGTCCCGACCACCGTCCCGCTCCTCAAGATCGATCAGCACGTCGAGGGAATGCTCCAGGCGGAGCGCATCGCCCTGCTCGACCGCGGCTGGCTGCTGGCCGACGAGTGCGCGCGGCTCGCCAGCCAGGGCGCGGAGATCTCCACGCTGCTCGCAGCCATGTACGCCGCGCTCGAGCTCCCCATCGCCGTGTACGACGCGTTCGATTCGCTCATCGCGCAGTATCCGGAGACCGTGACGTGGCGCACGGGTGCCGCGCGGGCGTCGCAGCCGGACACCGTCACGGTGCCGCTGCCGATGGGCCTCAGCAACTCCTGTCAGCTCGCGGTGCGCCTCTACGGCTCCTCCGCGGAGGTCGAGGCGCTCCTCGCCCCGGTCACCTCGATCCTCGCCCTGCAGCTGAATCGGTCGGTCGTGGTCGATGCGAGCAGTCACCAGGACATGCTGCGCTTCGTCAACCGCTGCGTGGCCTGGTCGGAGTCGACGCGGAGCGACGTGGCGAACGCGTTCCACGAGCTCGGCCTGAGCCGGCGCGCCGAAACGACGCTGCTCGTCGCCGATATGAGCGGCGAGCACGCCGCAGCAGCGTGGAAGCTCCGCGTCGCGCTGCACGACACGTTCCACGACGTTCGCGTCGCCGAACTCGATGAACAGCTCATCGCCCTGGCCCAATTCCCTCGAGAGACCTTCAGCGACGTGTCGGCGCGGTTGCTGGGCATCGAACCGGTGCTGCCCCTCGTGCTGCGCGGGCCGGCTCGCACGATCGACGAGCTGAGAATCGCTCTCGTGCACGCGCTCAACCTGATCAGGCACGTGTCGGCTCCCGTGCTCGCGCCCGTGCTCGGCCTGAGCGCCGTCGTGGCCGCCGCAGCCGGCCGGGGGGCGCGAGAGGCGGCGGAGCGATTCCTCGCCCCTCTCCTCGATCACGACGAGCACCGAGCGACCGAGTTGCTGCCGACGCTGCGGATCTGGTTGCGCAACGACGCGCAGCCGTCGCGCACCTGCGAGGAGCTGTACATCCACCGGAACTCGTTGAGCTATCGACTCCGCCGCATCGAGGAGCTGCTCGGCATCTCGCTCGACACGCTCGACGGCCGCGCAACGTGCCTCATGGCGCTGCGGCTGGTGGAGATCGAACCGTACTAGCCGCTGCCTCCGGGATCGCGCAGAGTGCGCGCGCCGCCCTGCGCATCTCTGTCGCAGCGCGGCGCGCGCTCCCCGTGACGGACTCCCGGGATTCAGGATCCCGCGATGCTCAGGCGCCGACCACCTTGATCAGGCCGGTGCGACTCACCGGGTTCGTCTTCCACAGAATCCCGTAGACGAGCGCCGCGGAGACCGCCGTGAGGATCGGCCCCCAGGTCGCGCCGATGCCGGCGAGATCCGGGTTGAACGCACCGAGCTGCAGCATGACGATGCCCACGAGCGTCGCCACCACCCATGCGACCAGTCCATTGTTGTTGAAGGCCTTGTAGTGCTGGTCGCCGATGGCCGAGTGCTCCTCGTTCTGCCAGCGACCGAGCAGGATGTGGGTCAGCGCGATCGCGACCCAGGCCGTGACGAGCACGCCCTGCCAGGCGAGTGCGATGAGCAGATACTCCACGACGGGCAGCAGCATGAAGAGGAAGATGATGACGGACGACAGCAGCACCCAGACGATGTTCGGCATGTTGATCTTGAACACCTTCTCCCCGAACGCCCGCAGGTTCGCCGCGCCGAGGAAGTAGTTCGCGGTGTTGATGCGGGTCTGCGTCGCGATGACCACGATGAGTCCCAGCACCCCCATCAGGCTGACGAGGCCGCCGGCGAGACCGGTCTCCGAGGCCTCGATCCCGGGGATCGTGAAGGTCAGGAAGATGCCGACGAACGCCGAGAAGCCGTAGGCGAGCACGTAGAACAGCGGGCCGAAGGTGACGCGCTGGTGGTAGGCGATGTCCTTGCGCTTGCCCAGCGAGGCGAAGTCCATGGTGAACATCATCATGATCCAGACGCCCATGTACCCCGCGAAGGTCGCCAGCCAGCCGGGGCCGCCCATGGACAGCGGTACCGGAGCCTCGGGCGCGTGAGTGATCCACGCGTCGGAGAATCCGTACTGCACTCCCGCCCAGATCACGGCGGCCACGAGCCCGAAGAAGTAGATCGGCATCAGAATGCCGTTGATCTTGTCGAGGAAGCGGCGCACACCGCCGATGATGAGCGGTGTGGAGTAGATGACGACGACGAGGCTCCACACCCACATCTCTCCGCCGAACGCCGTCATGAACGCGTAGGCCACGATGGATCCCTCGAACACCGCGTAGTAGATGGCGATGAGCGCGAAGATGATCATTGCGATGGCCGATCCCGCGTTCCCGAGGATCGTCCGTGAGAACTGGGCGACCGTCGTGCGGTTGTTGATCGCGTAGCGCGACAGCACGCTGTTGATCAGCCCGTAGGCGATGATCGTCAGCACGATGCCGATGATCGCGTTCACCGTGCCGTACGCCGAAGCCATCGCAGCGCCGATGTAGACGAAGAAGAAGGCGCTCGCCGTGCCGTACCACGCCATCGTCAACCGGCCACGGCTCATCTGATCCTGGTCATCGCCCGTTCGGGCGAGTGCATCGGTCGCCTCGACGTCGTCGTTGCTCCCGGTGAGATTGATTGTCACGGTCCGTACCTCCATTGGTAGTGGGTGCGAGTGGGCTTCGCCATCTCATTGTGATAAGTCGAGACCCGATCAAGTACTGTGCAGGGGCCGGAAGGGCCGGGATATTCTCGGGCATTTGCACAAACCGCGGTGAGCGGAATGCCCCGTCGAATACCGGCCCTCCCGCCCTGCGGGGTCGGAGGCGCCCGGCTGCGCGCTAGGCAGCCCAGTGCGAGGCGGAGCGCCGCGCCATCTGCTCCCGGTGCTGTCGAGTGGTCTCGACGAAGAGCTCGCCGGTGCCCCAGTCGAGAATCACGCCGTGCCGCCGGATCACGTCGAGCAGCTCGATCTCACCGGCGCGGTACTGCGCGGCGATGCGCTCGGGATCCTCCTCGAGCCACCCGCGACGATGCGCGCGGATGTGCGCGCGCTGCTCGGCGGTGCGCTCCCGATCGATCTCGTACCGGTCGAGATCGGGGTCGATCGGAATGATGACGACGCCGTAATCGGCCGCTGCCCGCTCGATCGACACGTACTCGTCGATCACGTCCTCCAGCACCTCATCCGGTGTGCGGTCGAGGGGATCCCCGAATCCGCCGCCGCCCGCGGAGGGCCGGTAGAAGGTGTCGCCCGGCTGCACCGGAACCGAGGAGAAGATGGAGCCGAGGAACCGTTCGTTCTCGGTGTCGCGGTTGAGCCAGACGCCGTGCGGGATCGACGGCAGGCCGCCCTCGATGCCCCACGTGATGGAGCGGGCGCGATCGCAGCAGTAGCTCATCACCGACGCGTCCGCGTCGGTGAGCGTGCCGCCCTTCTCGACGCCGCACCCCCCGCGGAACCTCCCGGGCCCACCGGAGTCAGTGCCGATGCGGTGCATGGTCGTGAGCACCGGGGTGAGTCGCTCCTGCCCCTCGCACGCCTGCACCGCGAGCCCCACCCCGAAGACGGGGGCGGTGGCGGTCGAGCCGTCCTTCGAGGAGCGGCCTCCCCAGCCGCCGGCCATCCAGTCGTACCACATGAAGTACGGGTTCTCCTCGCGCCGCGAGTCCCGGCCGCCCACGAGCAGGTACTCGAGGTTGAAGGCGCAGGCCATCGCCCGCTCCGGCATGATCTGCGACCAGATCTCGAAGATGCCGTTCATCAGCTTCTCGTACGGCCCCGAGCAGAACCCGGTCACCGCGTGGGGCCACCCGGCGTTCACGACCGTGCCCTCCGGCCCGATCTCCGCGGTGACCGCCGCGTAGAACCCCGAGTTCAACGGCACGTCGGGGAAGAAGGTCTTCGTACCCGCGTAGATCGCGGAGAACGTCGTCCCGTAGCCGGAGTTCAGGAACGTGTCGACGACCTCGGCACTGCCCTCGAGATCGTAGTGAATGCCCGCGCCGTCGAGCGTCATCACGATCCTCACCGGGACCAGCCCTTCGGGTTTGCCGGGATCGAGGTCGAGGTAGTCGACGGTCTCCCAGCGGCCCTGGGGCAGGTCGGCCAGCCTGCGGCGCACGGTCCGCTCGACGTAGTCCTGCGTCTCCTGCATGGCGAGCTCGACCGTCTCGGTGCCGTATCGGTCGACCAGACGAAGCACCTCCCGCTCGCAGACCGCGGTCGCCTCCGACTGCGCATGCAGGTCGCCGAGCGCCTGCTCCGGTGCGCGCGTATTCGCGACGAGCAGCTGAGCGACGTCGTGCAGGAAGATCCCCTTCGACCACACCCGCACCGGGGGGATCCGCAGCCCCTCGCCGAAGTGCTCCGACGCCGATACGTCGAAGGAGCCGGGCACCTTCCCGCCGATGTCGGCCCAGTGACCCTTGTTCTGCGCGAACGCGATGATGCGCCCTTGGGAGAACACCGGGCGCACGAAGGAGACATCGTTGAAGTGCGTGCCGCCGCGATAGGGGTCGTTGATCGCGAACACGTCGCCGGGGTGGATGTCGCCGTCGAACTGCTCGATCACCGCCTTGGCCTGGAAGTGGAGCGTACCGACGTGCACCGCGATGTCACCGGAGCCCTGCATCACCGTGTTGCCGCGCGCATCGCACAGCGCGGAGGAGAAGTCCCGCGAATAGATGACGAACGAGTAGCACGTGCGGAGGATCTGCTCGCTCATCAAGTCGACGCTGGTGGCGAAGGCGTTCTTCAGCACTTCGAAGGTCACCGGGTCGAGGGCGGTGCTCCGGACGGGGGCGGCTCCCACCGCCGGGGCCTCGGTCAGGGTGTCGCTCATGAGTTGATCTCCTCGAGGTGGATGCGGATGTTGAGCCACTCGTCGATCTCCGCGTTCGCATGCGGAGGCACGACGGTGGTCGAGTCGAGCTGATTGATGATGGCGGGCCCGCTGAACGCGGTGCCTGCGGCGAGCGCGTCGCGATCGTAGACCGGCGTATCGAGCCACCCGTCCGACCCGAAGTACACGTCGCGGCGATCCTCCGGCTCCCCAGGGGCCTGTTCGACCACCTCCGCCGGCCTGAACGACGGCTTCGGAATCTTGCCGACGGCCGTCAGGTGGAGCTGATACACCTCGACCGGCGCGTCGTCCTGCCGGAACGCGAACTCCCGCTCGTACTGCTCGTGGAACGTGCGCACCGCCTGCTCGACGGCGCCCGGCCCCGAACCCATCGGCACCTGGAGCGACCGCCACTGCCCCTGGTAGCGCATCGAGATCTTGCGCTGCAGCAGCCCGTCCGCCTCGGCGACGCCCTCGTGGCGCAGGCGCGCCGACGCCTCGTTCTCGAGTGCGACGAACTCCTGCTCGATGCCCTCCTCGTCCGCGCCAGAGGCGAGACCGGTGTACATGTGCGCGAAGTCGTGCTGGATGTCGACGAGGAGGCACCCCATGGCCGAGGTGACCCCCGGGCTGGGCGGCACGACGACGGTCGGGATCCCGAGCTCTCGGGCGACATCGGCGCCGTGCAGCGCGCCGGCGCCGCCGAAGGCGAGCAGAGCGAAGTCGCGGGGATCGTAGCCGCGTCGGATCGAGACCAGACGCACCGCGTCGGCCATATTGGCGTTCGCGACGGCGATGATCGCATGGGCCGCTTCGGCGAGGCCCATGCCGAGCGGCTCCGCGATCGTGCGGGTGATCGCGGCCTCGGCGAGCGATTTCTCGAGGTGCTTCGCACCGCCGGCGAGCGATGTGCCGAGTCTGCCGAGCACCACGTTGGCGTCGGTGTTCGTCGGCTCGTCGCCGCCCGTGTCGTAGCACGCGGGGCCGGGCGCCGCTCCCGCCGACTGCGGGCCGTTGCGCAGCGAGCCGGCGATGTCGATGTGCGCGAGCGATCCGCCGCCCGCTCCGATCGTGAGCACCTCGATCGACGGGAAGATGATCGGATGGCCGTACTCGACCTGCCACTCCTGCGACACGCGCAGTTCGCCGTCCGCCACGAGCGCGATATCGGTGGACGTTCCGCCCATGTCGAGGCTCACGGCGTTGTCGTAGCCGCACTGCTGCGCGATGTGCTTCGCGGAGATCGCGCCGGCGGCGATGCCCGAGGCGGCGAGCCGCACGGGGAACTTCTCGACGAGTCGAGGGGTCATGGAACCGCCGCCCGAGTGCAGGAGCAGCAGATCGCCCCGGTAGCCGCCCTCGGTGAGGCGCGCGGCCAGCCGGTTCACGTACCCCGAGACGAGGGGGGCCAGCACGGCGTTCGCGACGGCGGTGTTGAACCTCGGGTACTCGAAGATCTCGGGCAGCACCTCCGCAGAGGTCGAGACGGTCGCGTCGGGAATGGTCTCCTCGATGATCTCCCGCATGCGGGTCTCGTGCGCTGCGTTCGCGTAGGAGTTGAGGAAGCACACGGCGATGGTCTTCACGCCCCGGCGATGCAGCAGTTCGGCGAGCGCGCGCGCTTCGCCCTCGTCCAGGGCGGTGATGGTGTGGCCGTTGTAGTCGATGCGCTCGGTGACCTCGAAGCGATCCCTGCGCCGGATGTAGGGTGCGGAGACGTCGTTGTACGCATCCCAGAGGTCGTCCTTGGTGCCGTCGCGGATTTCGAGCACGTCGCGGAACCCCCGGGTGGTGACAAGTGCGGCCGCCGGGAAGTTCCGGGTGATGAGCGCATTGGTCGCCACCGTGGTGCCGTGGGAGAACTGGACGACCTGCGACAGGTCGATCTCGCCGCGCGTCACGCCGTGCATCACCGCCTCCATCGGGTCGCTCGGCGTCGAGGGGACCTTCGTGATGCGCATCTGCTGCGTATCGTCATCGAAGATGCACACATCGGTGAACGTCCCTCCGACATCGACTGCGACACGGATATGGTTCATGGGCTCCTCCTGGAGTTCATCGTCGAGTTCCGGATGCCTCCACCTTGCTGCGCCGCGTCGTCGCGGTCACTGGAGAATACGAAGCTTTCGGAGCGTCCCCTTGTAAAATCACCAAAAATCCCGCGAATTCGACCGCTGAAATCTCCCGTTCACACAATGCCCGGAGCATCGCATGACAACGCCGTCCACTCCGATCGCCGAGATCGACCGCCTGCGCACCACGCTCGACATCACGAACGCCCTGCTCTCCGCAGTCGCCTCCACCGATCCGGTGCACGCCCTGACGTCTCGCATCGCGACGCTCTGCAGGGGCACCGCCGTCATCTACGACTTCGAGGGCACGATCGTCGCGAGTACCGGGGAGGCCCCCACCCAGCTCATCTGGAACGAAGTGGCCTCCACCCATCGCCGCGAGCTCCAGTTGTCGATCGGACGCTGGGCGGTGCGCACGCGGCGAGTCGCACTCAGGGACGGCGTGCACGTCATCGCGATCGCCAGCCGCGGCGCCGACACGCTCGACCAGCTCGGCGAGCTCCTCCTCGACACCTCCGAGCGACTGCTCGGCGCCGTGCACGGCATCCAGTACGGCGCCACGCAGCGCGACCGGCGCGACAACGAGCAGCTCATCTCATCGCTCTACGACGGAGTCCTCCCCGCTCGTGAGCACCGCTTCTGGGGCCGACTCGCACAGTTCCGCTTCCCCGCGTACGCCGCCATCCGCACCATCGAGGCCGCACCGATCGACGGCGCGACGGCGACCGAGGGGCACGTCACCCAGTTCCACGCTCGGGCGAGGTCCGAGGAACTGCCGCTCCTCGCGATGCTGCGACGGGTGGGAGTGGACGCTCCGGCGACACTCTCCGCCATCGTGCCGGACACGCCCGCGAGCGAACGATGGCTCGCAGAGATCTCTCGCCAGTATCTCGTCGGCGCCTCCGCACCGTTCTCGGCGCTGTCCCGCATCTCCGAATGCGTGCGCGAAGCGGAGACCGGTCTCGGCATCGCCCGCCAATGGGCCGCCGCCGCGGCCGCCCCGGAAGAGCTGGGCCCCGTGCTCATCGACCGCATCGACCTCGCCACCTGGCTGCTCTCGCACGTCGATGCGCGTCAGCTGGAAGAGCGGATCCGGAGCACGCTGGCCCCCATCGCGGCGCCCCAGTTGCGGGAGACCCTCGTGACGTACCTGGCCGCCGAGCAGAACGTCACCCGCACCGCTGCAGCGCTGTTCGTGCACCCGAACACCATCAGGTATCGCCTGTCGCGCATCGAGCAGGCGCTCGGTCAGCCCCTCACGTCGGCATTCGTGCTCTCGAACGTGATCCTCGCGCTGTACCCCGAACTCATCGGCCTCCGATCCGGGCTCGTCGACGCCGAGCGGGCGTAGGCTGAGGGCACCGCGCGGCGTTCGAGGACGGCGCCGCACCACGATCGAGGAGGATGCATGAGCAGCGACGCACACGGCACGGGTTCGACGGGCGAGGTGCAGCTCGAGAACGAGTTCTTCCGGGTAACGCGGTGGACCATCGAGGCCGGGGGTGCGATCCCGATGCACCGGCACGACTTCGAGTACGTCGTCGTTCCGCTCGTCACCGACACGATGCACGTGATCGCCGCCGACGGGAGCGAGATCGTCGCCGAGCTCGCGTTCGGTCAGAGCTACACGCGCCCCGCCGGCTCCGAGCACCGGGTCGAGAACCGCGGCGACGGCGCCCCGATCGTGTTCGTCGAGACGGAGCGCCTCGCATGAGTGAGACGGACGGCGGCGGCAGCGTCGTCGTGCGCGATGTCACCGCGGGGGATCGCGACGCGTGGGCGGACCTCTACCGCGGCTACCGCGACTTCTACGGGAAGCCCCACGACGAGCGCGTGTACACGACGGTGTGGGGCTGGCTCGCCGACCCCGATCACCAGACCCGGGGCCTCATCGCCGAGATCGACGGCACCCCGGTCGGCGTCGCCCACTACCGCGCCTACGCCCGCCCCATCATGGGCGACAGCGGCATCTACCTCGACGACCTCTTCACCGCGGCGGACGCGCGCGGCACGGGCGCGGGCACGGCGATCCTGCACCGCCTCGCGGAGATCGCGCGCGACGAGGGCGCTTCGCTGGTGCGCTGGATCACCGACGAGCAGAACACCACGGCCCGGAGCCTCTACGACCGCGTCGCGCAGCAGACGCCGTGGGTCACCTACGACCTGCGCCCCGCCGAGTAGACCTGCGCCCCGCCGAGCAGCCGGCCGTCCCGCCGAGCAGCCCGGCTCACCGCTGCGTCGGCTCGCGCAGGCGCTCCGTTCCCGCGGTCGGCTGCGTGCGGCCGTGCACGATCGGCGCGCCCGCCGAGTCGACCGCCACGAACACGATGCGCTCGAGCGTCAGGATCTCGGCGCCGGTCACGGCGTTCTCGACGCGGCAGGCCAGCGTGATGGAGGTGCGGCCGTAGGCGACGATCGTGTACTCGAGCTCGAGCAGGTCGCCGCGGTCGGCGCGCGCCGAGAAGTCGATCGCCGACATGTGCCGCGTCACCACGTCGATGGTGCCGAGCTGCGCCACGGCCACGATGGCCGCCTCCTCGTCGACCCACTGGAGGAGGCGGCCGCCGAACAGCGCCCCGTGCTGGTTCAGGTCTTCGGGCTTCACCCATTTGCGAACGATCTGCCGGTACTCGTGCATGCGGTCAGCCTAACGGCGGCCCGGCGGGAGCGGCGGCGTCGAAGCCGGCGGGAGCGGGCCCGGCAGCGACGGCGACGACGACGGCGGGAACACCGCGGGGAAGAGCTCCGCCTCGCTCGAACCCAGCAGCGCGGCACGGGCGTCGCGCTCGGGGTACGCGGCCCGCAGCCGCTCGAAGATGCGCTGGCCCTCGCGCCGCAGCTCCGCGAGGTCGACCCCGGGGATCGCCCCATCGCGCATGATCACGCGGCCGGCGACCATGCTGAAGCGGGCATCGCGGCCCGTGCCGGCGAGCACGAGGGTGCGGATCGGGTCGTCGACGGCCCCCAGCCGCACGTCGTCGAGCGCGAACGCGACGAGGTCGGCCGCGGCTCCGGGCGCGATGCGGCCGAGGTCGGGGCGGTGCAGTGCGCGGGCCCCGCCGAGCGTCGCGGCCTCGACGTACTCGGCGAGCAGGCCCCGCCCGAGGTCGCCGTGCTGGGCCTTCGCGAGCTGCACCCCGGTATCGATCGCGCGCACGAGGTCGGGCGGGAAGGAGTCGGTGCCGAGTGCGATGTTCACGCCGGCGTCGAGGTACTGGGAGAGGCGCTCGAGCCAGAACGCGTACCGTGCGTTGGTGAGCGGGCAGTGCGCGATGGAGACGCCAGCGGCGGCGAGCCGGGCGAGGTCGCCGCGATCCTCGCCGTGCACCTCGGGATGCACGTCGAGGTAGACGCCGTGCGCGAGCGTGAGCCGGTCGGTGAGGAGGCCCGCGCGGTCGAGCACGTCGAGCGGTGCGCCGCGGCCGTCGCGGGCGAGCACCCCGATCTCGGAGTCGAGCCCCTGGGTGGCGTGCGCGCGCACGAGCACGCCCCGTTCGGCCGAGATGCGGCCGGTCTCGGCGAGGATCGCGTCGCTCACCGTCTCGATGCGGCATGGCACGAGCACGCCGGTGACGAGCGGATCGCCGAGCGCGTCGACGGTGTCGAGGAAGCGCACGGCGTCGGCGAAGGCGGCCTCGCCCCGCGCCTCGTCCCAGTGGATGCCCGCCGAGCCGTCGGCGTGCGCGACGTGCACCCCCGACCGGTACGAGGGCCCGAGGAAGGTGCGGATGCCGAGGGCGCTGGCGGTGCGGGCGGTGTCGAGCAGGTCGTCGTGCGTCTCGGCCCACGCCCCGTGGATCTCGGTCGAGATCGGCATCGCCGTGGTGATGCCGTGGAGGATCAGCTGCACGAGACCGTATCGGCGCAGCAGGCTGCGGTCCTCGGGCGAGAGCACCTCGCGAGGCGAACGGGCGTACTCGGCCGACCACTCGAGGCGCGCCTCGTGCTCGGGGCTCCACCAGGAGTCGAGCAGCAGGTGGTCGATGTCCACGAGCCCCTCGAGGTCGATGAGCCCGGGCATGAGCAGGCTCTCGCCGAGATCGATCACCTCGGCGGCCCCGGCGGCGAGCGCGTCGCCGGCCGTCCCCTGCGCGACGGCGGCGATGCGGCCCCCCACCACGAGCACCGCCGCGTCGCGCATCTCGACGAACCCCGGCCCGCCGGGGCGCTGCGCGTCGCAGACGACCGCGTGGGAGGCGCGCACGGCCACGGACACGGACGCGGCGGAATCGCGCGCAGCGGCGCTCAGCGGCGCGGGCGCGGCCGCAGACGCGGGTGCAGCCGGCTCGGCGGCGCTCACGACGCCAGCTTCTCGCGCCGCTTCGGCGTCCACCCCGGGCCCGGCACGGCGGCGCGCAGCGACCGGGTGTAGGGGTGCGTCGGCCGCGCGAGCAGCTCCGCGGTCGCGCCCTGGTCGACGATGACGCCGTTCTCCATCACCACCATGCGGTCGGAGATCTGGTTGACGACGGCGAGGTCGTGCGAGATGAACAGGTAGCTGACCTGCCGTTCGGCCTTGATGTCGGCCAGCAGGTTGAGGATCTGCGCCTGGATCGACACGTCGAGCGCGGCGACGGCCTCGTCGAGCACGATGGCCTTCGGGTCCGCGGCGAGCGCCCGGGCGATGGCGACGCGCTGGCGCTGCCCGCCCGAGAGCTCCTTCGGGTACCGGTCGAAGAAGCGCTGCGGCAGCCCGACGGAGTCGAGGATCCCCTGCGCCCGCTGCGTCACGGTGCCCGTGGCCGGCCGCGCCCCGGCCGCCTTCGCGTGCAGTCGCAGGTTCGACATGATGACCTCGCCGATGCGCTGGCGGCCGTTGAGCGACGAGTAGGGATCCTGGAAGACGTACTGCACCTCGCGGGCGCGCTCGCGGCGGGCGGCGAGGCTGCGGGGAGCGGCGGTGCGATCCGCGCCGAGCACCGTCACCGCGCCCGAGGTGACGGTCTCGAGCCCCACGATCATGCGCGCGACCGTGGTCTTGCCCGATCCCGACTCCCCCACGATCGCCAGGCACTCGTCGGCCCGCAGCTCGAACGACACCCCGTCGACGGCGACGACGTCCTCGCCGCCCGATCCGCGCGGCGCGGGGAACACCTTGCGCAGGTCGTTCACGGTGATGATGGGTGCGCTCATGCGTCGGCCCTCGCCTTCAGTGCTTCGTGGATCTCGGGGGTGTACTCGAGCACGGGCAGGCGGTCGAGCCGCTGCTCGATGCTGGGCCGCGCCCCGAGCAGTTCGATCGTGTACGGGTGCTGGGGCGATGCGTAGACCTCGGCCCCCTGCTCGACGATCTCGCCGGCGTACATGACGGCGAGCCGGTCGCAGCAGGCGTTCGCGAGTTCGAGGTCGTGGGTGATGAAGAGCAGGGAGAGCCCGCGCGCCCTGCGCTGCTCGTCGAGGATCGCCATCACATCGGATTGCGCGGTGACGTCGAGCGCGGTGGTCGGCTCGTCGGCGAGGATCAGCTGCGGCTCCGCGAGCAGCACGCTCGCGATCATGACGCGCTGCAGCAGGCCGCCCGAGAGCTCGTGCGGGTACTGCGCGAGCCGTCGCTCGGCGTGCCGCACGCCGACCTCGTCGAGCAGCTGCACGGCGCGGCGCCTCGCCTCGTCGAGCGGCACCCCCCGATCGCGCACGAGCGCCTCGGTGAGGAAGTCGCCGACGGTGTGCACGGGGTTCACGTGCGCCCGCGGATCCTGGAAGATCATGCCGACGTCGCGCGCACGGTACTGCCGCAGGCGCTCGCGCTTCATGTCGAGCACGGAGTCGCCGTCGAATCGCACCTCGCCGGTGGTGCGGAATCCGCGCGCCAGCATGCGGGTGATCGCGCGGGTGGTGAGCGATTTGCCCGAACCGGATTCGCCGACGAGGCCGAGCGCCTCGCCGCGGTCGAGCGTGAAGCTCACCCCGTTCAGCAGGTCGAGGCGCCGGTACTTCGTGACGAGGCTGGCGCGGAGATCGCGCACCTCGAGCAGCGGGGCGTTCATCGGGTGCTCCTTGCGTTCGAGGCGAGCCGGTCGCCGATGACGGTGATGCTCCACACGATGAGCACGATGGCGAGGCCGGCGGCGATCGCCTCGAGCGCCTGGCCGCGCAACAGGGAGTCGAAGCCGCTCTTCACCATGAGGCCGAGGTCGGCCGTGGGCGGCTGCACGCCGAGCCCGAGGAAGGAGACCGCGGCGAGGTCGATCACCGCGAACCCGAGCGACGAGACGGCCTGCGCCACGACGATGGGCTGCACGTTCGGGAGGATCTGCCGCAGGCTGATGCCGAAGCCCGACTGCCCCTGCAGCCAGGCCGCCTGCACGTACGGCATGCCGCGCTCGCGGAGCGCCGCGCCGCGCACCACGCGGGCGACGTAGGGGATGTAGCCGATGGAGAGGCCCACGACCACGGTCGGCAGATTCGGCCCGAAGATGGCGACCGCGATGAGCGCGAAGACGATCCCGGGCACGGCGAACAGCACGTCGAGCACCCAGGAGATCACGGTGTCGACGCGGCCCCGGTTCCAGGCCGCGATCAGCGCGAGCGCGGTGCCGACGACGGTCGCGATGAGGATCACGAGCGTCGGCCCCAGCAGCGTGATGCGCGCGCCGTGCATGAGGCGCGACAGCAGATCGCGCCCGAGCGCGTCGGCACCGAGCAGGTGCTGGGCGCTCGGCCCCGAGAGGGCGGCGAACAGGTCGGGGAAGTCGGGGTCGTAGGGCGCGATCCACGGGGCGAACAGCGCCGCCACGACGAACACGGCGAGCACCGCGACGGCGATCAGGCCGGTCGGGCCGAGTCTGCGACCCGTGAGCACGAGCCGGCCGGGGTCGTCGGTGCGCGCCCGCCGGAGGGCGATCTGGGTGGTGCTCGGCGCGGTCATTGCTTGCTCCCCAGTTGAATGCGCGGATCGATGATCGTGTACAGGAAGTCGACGATGGCGTTGATGACCACGAAGGCGACCACGAGTACGAGGATGACGGCCTGCACCACGGCGAAGTCGCGCTGCAGGATCGCGCGCACGAGCAGGGAGCCGAGGCCGTCGAGCGCGAAGACGTTCTCGACGACCACGGCGCCCGCGATCAGGGTCGCCACCGTCAGCCCGAGCACGGTGGTGATCGGGATCAGCGCGTTGCGGAGGATGTGCCGTCGGATGATGATGCGCGGGCGCAGGCCGCGTGCGACGGCGGTCTGCACGTGCTCCCGACCCTCCTCCTCGAGCACGGAGGCGCGTGATGCGCGCCTGGTAGGCGGCGCTCGCGACGGCGAGGGCGACCGCGGGCAGTGCGAGGTGGTACAGCGTGTCGACCCCGCCGCTGCCGCTGCCGTTCGTCGGGAACCAGCCGAGACCGACGGCGAACACGCTGATGAGGGCGACGCCGATGACGAAGGCGGGGGTGGCGAGGCCGAAGGTGGCGAGCGTCGTGATGACCTGGTCGGCCCACCCGCCCTTCAGCGACGCGATGAGCCCGAGGCCGACGCCCACGACCGCGATGATGAGTGTCGCGAGCGCGATGAGCGCCACCGTGGTGCCGATGCGGCCGCCGATGAGGTCGGCGACCGGCTGGCGGTAGACCACCGAATCGCCCAGGTCGCCGCTGACGACGTCGCGGATCCAGGAGAAGTACCGCACGGCGAACGGATCGTCGAGGTGGTACTGCGCGGTCACCCGTGCGATCTGCTCGGCCGTGCCGCCCCGGGGCCCGAGCACGAAGCTGATCGGGCTCCCGGGGGCGAGGTACAGCATGCCGAAGACCACGAAGGAGGTGATGAGCAGGACGAGCAGGAGCCCGCCCGTTCGTTTCAGCAGGAATGCGGAGGTGGACACGGGTTACTCCACGCCTCCGATGGTGGCGGCCCAGGGGTACCCCAGGTATGCGGAGGAGGCGGTGGCGCCCGAGATCGCGTTGTTCTGCACGAGGATCACGGGCAGGTCGCCCATGGGCAGCCACGGCAGGTCGCGCGTGATCTTCTCCTGCGCGGCGATCGTGTGCTTCGCGCGCTCCACCGGGTCGAGCGTGCTGCGGGCGTCGGCGAGCTCCTGCGCGGCGCCGTCGTACTTGATGAAGTTGTTGGTGCTGTCGGGCGTGAAGGTCGTGTAGACGTCCAGCGGATCCGTCACGTTGCCGTAGTACGTCGTGAAGAAGCCGTCGAGCCCCTCGCGCGCCTTCTCGTCGAAGTAGAGGTTGCCGAACTGCTCCACCGGGATCACCTTGGTCTCGATCGTGAGGCCGATCGCCTCGCCCGCGGCCTGGATGAGGTTGGCGGTCTGCTCGTGCACCGCGGAGGAGCCCTGCACGCCGAGCACGATCGGCGCTGAGACGTCGCCGGCCTCGGCGAGCAGCTGCTTCGCGCGCTCGATGTCGGGCTCGATGGAGTAGCTGTCGTAGGCCTCGCGGAACAGGTCGCCCGCCTCGTCGTCGGCGTAGTAGGCGGGCCCGGTCAGCACGGGCGACGGGATCGCCGCGCCCTGGAAGACGACGTCGGCGATGGCCTCGGTGTCGATCGCGGCGAGCAGCGCCTCCCGCACCTTCGGGTTCGAGAACGTGCCGGTCTCCTGAATGGCGCGCAGCGACCAGAAGATGTACGACTCGCCGAAGGTGATGGTCGCATCTCCGCCCTCGAGCTGGGTGAGGCCCGCCGGGGGCAGGTAGAAGAACTGGCCGTCGACGTCTCCCGTGCGCAGCGCGTTCACGGCGGTGGATTCGTCGGCGATGAAGCTGAAGGAGAGCTGCTCCACCTTCGGCACGAGTTCGGCGTCCCAGTACTCGGCGTTCTTCGCGAGGGTGATCGCCTTGCCCGGCTCCCAGCTCTCGAGCGAGAACGGCCCGGTGCACATGAGGCCGCCCTGCGGGGTGCCGAACTGCTCGCCAGCGGCCTCCGCCGCCGCCTTCGAGACGATCGCGCCGGCGGCGCTCGACATGCCCTGCTCGAAGAGCGCATCCGGCTGCGTCATGGTGACGGTGACCTCGCGCTCCCCGGTCTTCTCGACCGAGGCGACGTTGGCGAAGTAGTCGCCCCAGTACGTCGCCGAATCGGGCCCCACCTGCCGGCCGAGCGAGTAGACCACATCGTCGGCGGTGAGCGGCGTGCCGTCCCAGAAGGCGACGTCGTCGCGCAGGGTGTAGACGTACGTCGTGTCGTCGGGCGCGTCGACGGACTCGGCGAGCGCGTTCTCGATGGAGAGGTCGGGGGTGATGCGGGTGAGGCCCTCGCAGAGGTTCGCGTCGACGGTGTTCTCCGCGTAGTTGAAGGAGAGCATGGGGTCGAGCGAGAGCGGCTCGTAGGGCAGGTTCCACGTCACCTGGTCGACCGGGGCGCCGCCCGGCTCGGTGGTGGTGGCGAGCTCGGCGGGGTCGATGTCGAAGGCGGCGCCGGTTCCGTCGCCGCCGGAGGCGGAACCGCCGCCGGAGCAAGCGGTGAGCGCGAGCGCAGCGACGCCGAGTGCGCCGATGAGCGTGAGAGGTCGTTTGGACACGGGGACTCCTTTGTTCCTGCGAATGGATCGATGAGTGGTGCGTTGGGCGGGCGGTTCTGGGCGGGCGGTTCTGGGCGGGCGGATCGCGGCGCGCTGCGCGCGGCCGGATCGCGGCCGGGGTCAGGCGAGGGCGACCCCGTCGCGCACGACGCGGAGCGGCCGGGGCCGGTCGGTCACGAGCTGGGCCACGTTCTCGGCCGCGAACTCGAGGCGGGTGCCGCTCTCGGGGGTCCAGTCGGCGATCTCGGGGAGGCCGAGCATCGCGCCGCCCGCGGTCGCGGGCTTGGTGTTAGCGCGTTCTAGCTCCGCGCGTGTGTCAGGGCCGCGTC
>NZ_LDRK01000079.1 GCF_001477055.1 Leucobacter chromiiresistens | reverse complement strand
CGGGCCCGGCGGGCCGGGCGGGCCCGGGGCGGGCCGGGCGTGCGCCCGCGCGCAGCCTAGCGGCGCTCGTACCGGCGGGCGCTGCCCGAGATTCCGGCGAAGCGGAAGGGCGCCTCCGTGACGCGCGGCGTCTCGACGTCGGTGCTGCTCGGCAGTTCGCGGGCGTGCAGCTCGCGGTACTCGGGCACGCTCAGCGGCACCCGCGCGTCGAGCACCGACGTGAAGCGGTCGCCCCGCGACGCCGCGGCGGGCTGCACGATGCCGGTCAAGAACTCGCTCACGCTGCCCGAGCCGTAGCTGAACATGCCGAGGCGCTTGCCGACGAGGTCGGGCTCGTGGTCGAGCACGGAGGCGACGCCCGCGTACAGCGACGCCGTGTACGCGTTGCCGAGCCGGCGATTGTAGATCGCACCCGGCACGAGGCCGTCGTCGCCGAGGTCGACGCCGGTGTGCTCACCGAGGCGGGCCTGCGCCTTGCGCGCCATCTTCGTGTACGGCTGGTGGTAGACGAGACGGTCGATGTCGGTGATCGCGGGCCCGCCGTGCGCCGCGAGATCGTCCCAGGCGCCGGTCATGGCGTCGAGGTACGCCGAGATCGACAGGGCGCCGTCGACGATCGCGGTCGACGAGTCGTTGGGGCGCCAGAAGTCGTCGACATCGGCGGAGAAGAGCCCCGATGCGGGTTCGATCTCGATGAGCGCGGGGTCGGCGGCGATGAGGATCGCGGCAGCACCCGCGCCCTGCGTCGGCTCTCCCGGCGAGTCGAGCGCGTACCGGGCGATGTCGCTCGCGATCACGAGCACGCGCTCGTCCGGATTGCGCTGCACGATGCCGACCGCCGCCTGGATCGCGGCGGTGCCGCCGTAGCAGGCCTGCTTGATCTCGGCGACGCGCACCTGCGGCGGGAGGCCGAGCAGCTTGTGCACGAACACGCCGGCCGCCTTCGAGTGGTCGAGGCCCGACTCGGTGGCGAAGAGCAGCGTGCGCACGCCGTCGAGTCCGTTGCGGTCGAGCAGCGCGAGGGCCGCGGTGGCGCCCATCGTGACGATGTCCTCGTCGGCCGCGGGAACGCTGAACTCGTCCTGCCCGAGGCCGATGCGGTACTTCGCCGGGTCGACGCCCGTGGTCTCGGCCAGCGTGCCGAGGTCGAGCAGGTGGTGCGTGCTCGCCAGTTCGATGTCGTGAATGCCGATCGAGGTCATGCGTTCGGCGTCTCCTTCCGCTCGATGCGCAGGTGCGCGGCCATGAGTTCGCCCGGGTTGGTCTGCGCCGCGATGAGCGAGAGCTCGCCGCAGAGCACGGTCGCCGCCATGAGCTCGGCGAGCCGGCGCGCGTTCTCGCCCGGTTCGCGGTCCTCGCGGCAGCCGATCCGGGTCAGCGCCTCCTCGATGTGAGGCAGGTGCTTGCCGTTGCCGACGGTGCCGACGATGAGGTGGGGCACGGTGCACGAGAAGTACAGGCCCTCCTCCCGGTTCTCGGCGTAGGTGATCCCCTGCGATCCCTCGACGATGTTCGCGGCGTCCTGCCCCGTGGCGAGGTAGAAGCCGAGCAGCATGTTGGCGTAGTGCGCGTTCGCCGAGCGGATCGCTCCGGCGATGGTGCTGCCCACGAGGTTCTTGCGCACCACCATGTCGGTGACCCGCTGGGCGTCGGTGCGCAGCCCGCTGGCCACGAGCTCGTGCGGGATCAGGATCTCCGCGACCACGCTGCGGCCGCGCCCCAGGATCCCGTTGACGGCGGTCGCCTTCTTGTCGGAGCAGTAGTTGCCCGAGATGGAGCCGTATTCGAGTTCGAGCCCCCACGACAGGATGCGCTCCATCAGCGCGTCGGCGGCGTTCGTGACCATGTTGTGGCCCGACGCGTCGCCGGTGGTGAAGGCGAAGCGCACGAAGAGCAGGTTGCCGACGATCTCGGGGTGCGCCTCGAGCAGCTTCGCGTGGCGGCTGCCGCCCGTCACGACCTCCTGCAGCTCGCCGAAGCGCGCCTCGATGGTCTGCGCGGCGATCTGCGCGCCGACGGCGCCGCGCGCGGTGAACAGCACGGAGCGGGTCATGCGCTCGCCCGTGACGACGGTGCGGATGCCGCCCTCCACGGCGCGGGAGACGCGCGCACCGCGGCCGACCGAGGGCCAGAGCGGCGTCTCGTACGTGGCGAGGGGCACCGAGATCTCACCGGAGACCGAGGTGCCGGTGATCCTGATGGGGCCGACCCAGCTGGTCGGGATCTCGGTGACGGTCTCGCGGTGGGCGTGTTCGGGAACGCTCATGGCTTCCTTCGTGAGTGAGTGCGTGCGTGCGGGGTGGGGGTCGGCGCGGCGCCGCAGATGCGGGGCGGCGCGATGCAGCGGAGGCGCTGGCGGTGGCGGTGCGTGCGCGGGCGGGTCATGGGCGCGGCGCCTCCGATCGGAGAGCGAGTGCACTGAGGTCAACGCCGCGGTCGGCGCAGAATTCCCGCAGCCGCCCGCGCAGGATGAGGTCGGTCGCGAGCAGATCGTCTCGCGTCGCCGCCCCGAGCAGTGCGTAGACCGCGCGGGTGCGCAGCTTCCAGTCGTTCACGAGCGCGACGAGGCGCTCGGCGCCGCCGGGCTCGCCGTCGCGGCCGATCGCCGCGAGGAACGCGCCCGCGACGCCGACGGCCTGGGCTCCGGCCGCCAGCGCCTTCACCACGTCGAACGGGGAGCGCACCCCGCCGGAGGCGAGCAGCGCGGGGGCGCCCTGCGGGGCGTCGAGGAGGCTCGCGAGCGCCGACTGGCCGAACCCGGCGAGCATCGCATACTCGCCGGCCGGGCGCCGGGCGTTCTCGATCTTCAGGAAGTCGGTGCCGCCGCGGCCGCCGACGTCGGCGATGCCGACGCCGATCTCGGAGAGGTGCCGCAGCGCGCTGCGGCTGAGGCCGAATCCGACCTCCTTGACGATCACGGGAACGGGCGACGCGGCGGCGAGCTGCTCGATCGACGCGATCCACGACGAGAAGTCGCGCGACCCTTCGGGCATCGCCGTCTCCTGCACCGCGTTCACGTGCACCTGCAGGGCGTTCGCCCCGAGCAGCTCGACCGCCCGGGGCGCGTCGGAGGCGGGGCGGCCCACCCCGAGGTTCGCCATGACGAAGCCGTCGGGGTTCTCCTCGCGGATCACCGAGAAGCCGCGCGCGGCGTCGGGTTCGTCGAGCGCGACCGATACCGAGCCGCACGCCATCGGCAGCCCGGTCTCGCGCGCGGCGATGGCGAGCTCGCGGTTGATGCGGGTCGTGCGCTCGGTGCCGCCCGTCATGCCGTTGACGTAGAAGGGCGTCTCCCAGCGCCACCGGCCGGCGGCGTGCTGCGGCCCGGCGCCGAAGGCGATGCCGACGCCGAGATCGACGCGCTCGGCGTCGACGCCGTCGAGCGCCTGGTGCACGAAGTCGAGGTCGTCGAACTCGTTGCGCCCGGCGTCGCCCTGCTGGCCGAGCGCGAGGTCGACGTGCTCGTCCTTGCGCGCGGCGCGACTGCCGTCGATCCCCTGCGGGGCGGTCTCAGAACGCATCGACGCCTCCCGACGCGGGGTGCGGGGCGAGGCTGAGGCGGCGGATGTCGTTGGCCTCCCACTCGCGCAGAATCGGTTCGGTCGCGAGATCCGCATCCGCGAGCACGACGCCGCAGTCGCCGCCGCCCGCGCCCGAGGGCTTGCCGCCCGCACCGTGGCGCTCCGCGATATCGCAGAGATCCCGCAGCTGCGGCGTCTCGATCGTGATGCCCGACGACGCGCCCAGGCGCTGCAGCACCCGGCGCGCCCGCCCGAGCACCTCCGGAGCCCCCGCGCCGCCGCGGGCGAACGCCTCCACCAGCGCGTCGACGCAGGCGCGGCTGTCGGCGACGAACGTCGGATACGGCTGCAGCGGCGTGCGGCTCTCGGAGGTGCGCACCTGCTCCACGAGGCGCTCGGTCGATGCCGGGGAGCCCGTCCAGCCCACGAGCAGCTGCAGCGCATCGGGATGCGCGAGGCGCGTGACGCCGCTCCCCGCCCACTCCTGCCCCGCGGAGAGCGTCGCAGACACGCCGTGCGCGGCCCGGTGCGCGCGCAGCGCGCCGCGGTCGGGCGAGGCGTAGCGGATCCAACCGCCGAACGTGCTCGCCGCCAGGTCGCCGCCCGACGCCGTCGGGGCGACCTCGATGGTGGCGAGCAGGGCGAGCTTGAAGCGCTCCACCTCGCCGAGGCCGAGACCGTAGAACTCGTCGAGCGCGGCGACGACCGCGACCGTCACCGCCGCCGACGAGCCGAGGCCGAACTTGCGCCCGCTCACGTCGTCGAGCTCGCTGCTGATGTCGAGATCGTAGTAGCGCGGGGGCAGGCTGCGCTCCGAGCGCAGCTGCTCGACCGCGGTGATCGCGGCGAACACGTAGTCGTAGGGCTGGTGCTCGAGCACGATGCGGTCGCTCGCGTCGTCGCGCACCCACACCAGGGGCGAGCGGCCGTACGCGCTCGAGCGCACGCGGCCGACCTGCGATCCCTCGCTCAGCTGCACCGTGATGTACCGGTCGACCGCGACGATGACGGCGGGCTGCCCCGGATCGACGACGGCGTACTCGCCGGCGATGTAGAGCTTGCCCGGCGCGCGCTGCTCGATCATGCGGACGCCCCCATCGGGGCCGCCGAGTCGGGGGCGACCAGCTGCGCGCCGGCGCCCGCGCCGACGAGCCGCACCGAGCCGAAGCCCTGCAGCGCGTCGCGCAGATCCTCGGCCTGATCCGGCCGCACGATCACGGCGACGTTCGGCCCCGCGTCGGCCGTCGCATACGCCTCGAGCCCCTGATCGCGCAGCGCGGCGACCGCGTCGAAGACGGCGACGCTCGTCGGGGCGAGATACCGGATCGGCGGATCGCACGACTGGATCACCGCGTGCATGCGCAGCGCATGCGTCTCCGTGATGCGGCCCACCCGCGTGAAGTCGTCGGCCGCGCAGGCCTCGAGCATCGCGGCGAGCGACTCCTCGGTCGACGAGATCCAGGCGGGGAAGAAGGGGGACGTGAGCGCGGAGCGGCGCATCGCGGCGCGGCTCGACACCGCCTTCTGCGCCGTGTCGACGGTGACGATCACCATCCGCATGTCGGGGCCCGAGACCCCCTCCGCGTACGAGTGCGCGTCGTCGCCCGCATGCCAGACGGCGAGGCCGTCGACGAGGCTGCGCGACGCCGAGCCCGACCCGCGGCGCGCCAGACGGCTGAGGTCGCGGCGATCCAGGTCGAGCCCGTACGCTGCGGCCGCCGCGGTCGCGAGCGCCGCGAACCCCGACGCCGACGACGCCAGGCCCGCACCCGTCGGGGCCTCATTGGTGGAGGTGACGACGGCGCGGGCCTCCGAACCCGCGAGCTCGCGCACCCGGTCGAGGAACCGGGTGACGCGCCGGGTCGCATCGCTGCTCGCCTCGGCGCCGTTCAGCGCGAACGCGTCGGAGCGGGCGCCCGCATCGAGCGCGACGGTGGTGGTGGTGGGAAACGCGTCGAGCGTCAGCGACAGGCTGCCCGCGACGGGCAGGATGAGATCCTCGTCCTGCTTGCCCCAGTACTTCACGAGGGCGATGTTCGGGAACGCCCGAGCGGTTGCGGTCGTCATGCGGCGGGAACCTCCACTGTCCAGGTGCGTTCGGCGCCGGCGTCGCGCATGGCGGCGCCGATCTGCTCGGCGTGCGCCGTCGAGCTCGCGACCGCGATGACGCAGCCGCCGAGCCCCCCGCCCGTGAGCTTCGCCCCGCTCGCGCCCGCAGCGCAGGCGGCGGCCACGATGGCGTCGAGGTGATCCGAGCTGACCCCCACGCGGTGCAGGATCGCGTGCGCTTCGCTCATCGCAGCGCCGACCGCGGCGCGGTCGCCCGCGGCGAGATCCTCGATCGAGTGCTCCGCGATCTCGGCCAGCCGGGAGAGCAGGGCGTCGGTGGATGCGGGCTCGCGCTCGCGGAGCGCCTGCACCGAGCCCACCGCCTGCGCCGTCGAGCCCGGGTGTCCGGTGTCTGCGAACGCCAGAATCAGGGGCGCCCCGATGCGGATCGGCGCAACCGCTCCCCGGGTGAACCGGATCGCGCCCGTCGCCGCCACGGTGCGGGCGTCGATGCCGCTCGGCTTGCCGTGCGCCACGCGCTCGGCCGTCTGCACCAGGTCGAACAGCGTCTCGCCGTCGAGCTCCGCGCCGGCGAGGTCGAACGCCGCGCGCGCGATCGCCGCCGCGACCGCCGCGCTCGATCCGAGGCCGCGCTCGTGCGGGATGGAGCTCGCGATGGTGACGAGCGCGCCGTCGGCGCCCGCCTCGCCGCGTGCGAGCTCTCCGAGGCCGGCGCGCTCCAGCGAGGCGCGGATCGCCGTCACCACAGGGGTGAGCCGCGCGGGCGCGCCGTCGACGGGGCCCGTGTAGAGGGAGCTGACGATCCGCAGCCCCGCCGGGCCACCGCGCTCGATCGTCGCCTGCGCCGTCAGGCTGTCGACGGGGATGGCGATCGCGGGAGCGCCGTAGACGACGGCGTGCTCGCCGAAGAGGATCGCCTTCGCGTGCGCGGCGCCCTCCCCTCGACGGCCGCCCGCAGCCGGAACCGGGGACGCCTGCACATCGTGCGGTTCCACGCGGGGGGTCTGGGACATTCGGATCCGTTTCGGTCGACTCCCGGGAGCGAAATCCGCGCTCGGGCATGCGTGAAGGGGGCCGGACACCCCCGTCCCCTGCACGTCAGATCTCTTAGGGTATTCGCTACCGCCTGAAGATGCGACCCGGGCACCCTCGCGCGCGCGCCCGCCCGCGCCGCGGAACACCCGATGAGGGCAAGGTTCCGAGCGGAAATCCGCTGTCGGCGGACGCGGTGGGGGTTGCGCCGGGGGTTGCGCCGGGGGTGAGAT
>NZ_LDRK01000078.1 GCF_001477055.1 Leucobacter chromiiresistens | reverse complement strand
CGGGCTCTCCGTGGGGCTCGAGGTCGGGCTACCGAACCTCGACCACGGGCAGGCGCAGCAGCTCGCCCACGCCGCCCACCAGGTCTGCCCGTACGCGAAGGCGACGCGCGGCAACATCGAGGTGAAGGTCACCGCCTCCGACGACTGAGTCTCTTCGGGCGTCGAACGCCCGGCTCGAGGCGCCGAGCCCCTCCCCAACCGCCGAGCCCCTGCCGAGAACACGTTCTCTCAGCAGGGGCTCGGTGCGTCGGCGGGCGTTCGACGCCCGAAGAGACTCAGTCGTCGGAGGCGGTGACCTTCACCTCGATGTTGCCGCGCGTCGCCTTCGAGTACGGGCACACCTGGTGGGCGGCGTCGGCGAGCTGCTGCGCCTGCTCGTGGTCGAGGTGCGGCAGCACGACCTCGAGCTCCACGGAGAGCTCGAATCCGCCGTCGACGTTGGCCAGATTGACGCGGGATCCCACGCTCGAATCCGAGATGTCGACCTTCTGCTCGCGCGCGACCGCCTGCAGCGCACCGTGGAAGCACGCCGCGTAGCCGGCGGCGAACAGCACCTCGGGGTTGGGGGCGCCGCCGGGGCCGCCCATCTCCTTCGGAGCGCGCAGATCGGTGTCGACGAGGCCGTCGACGCTTCTGACGTGGCCGTTGCGCCCGTCGCCGGTCGCGAGTGCCTCAGCGGTGTACATGATGCTCATGAGTTCCCCTTTCAGTGGCGGCGCTCGTGCCGGCCACGTTCGCAGGCTACGCCGATCGGCTGACGCCGTGCCGATACTCGCCCGAAGTCAGCTCAGAGCGGACACCGAGCCCGCGGCTGCGACCCGATCCGGCGACGGCATCGCGACCTGCTCCACGTCGCGCCCGCCGCGAGCACGGCGGACGGCCTCGGCGACCACGAGCACGGCGAGGTTCGGCGCGAGCGCGATGAGGCCCGAGTCCCAGCTGCCGATCGGGATCTCCGCGAACGTGATCACGGCGACCGTGAGCGAGCCCGTCACGATGCTGAGCCCGATCGGCCACGCGCCGACGCGCACGCGATCGGCGAGCGCGATGGCGATGGCGGGCGCGAACTGCGTGGTGCAGCCGTAGGTGAGCAGCAGCAGCGCGCCGATGTCGGAGCGCACGAGCCCGAAGGCGAGCGCCAGCCCGGTCGCGGCGACGATGACGGCGTAGTTGACGGTCATCTGGCGCCCGGCCGGCATGCTGCCGATCACGTTGCGCGTGATGAGCGTCGAGATGCCCATGACGATCGCCGAGGCGGGCACCATGGCCGCCGAGGCGCCCGCGATCGCGACGATGCCGACGATGCCGACGAGCCAGTCGGGCAGGATCGCCCCGGACATGGTGAGCAGCACCGTGTTGCCGGTCGTGTCCGCGGGCAGCACGAGTACGGCGGCGAGCCCGACGGTGATCGGCAGGAACAGCACCAGCTGGTAGATGGGCAGCCACTTCGCGTTGCTGCGGAGCACCTCGCCGCTCTTCGCGGCGAGCACGGGCGGCCAGAGGTGCGGCAGCGTGTTGAAGCTGGAGCCGATGACGGTGACGAGGGTGGCGGTGATGAAGAACACCGGGTCGTACCCGTCGACCTGCATGGTGAGGAGCACGGGGGCCTCGCGCGCGATCTGCGCGAAGATCTCGGGGATGCCGCCGAAGGAGATGATGAGGCCCGCCGCGATGACCACCATCGCGACCACCATCATGACGTCTTTCAGGATCGCCACGCGGGCGATGCCCCGCAGCCCCGACCAGGCGACGAACAGCGCGACGAGGATGCTCGCGACGACCATGCTCAGGCCGCGGGCCCCCTCGCTGCCCGTGGCGAGCTCGACGATCAGCCCGAGGCCCGTGATCTGCAGTTGCAGGTACGGGATCAGCGCGAGGGCGCCGATCACCGATACGACGCGGCCGAGCCACCGGCTGCGGAAGCGATCCTCGAAGAAGTCGCCCATGGTGAGGTAGCCGCGGCGCTGCCCGAACTCGCGGATGCGGGGCGCCACGAAGTAGAGGCCGAGCCACGAGATGGTGAGGTAGGCGACGGCGAAGGTCGCGCTGACGCCGCCGCCGAACGCGATGCCGGCGAGCCCCAGGAAGCTGAAGGTGGTCAGCGATTCGCCGGCCTGCAGGAACCAGGAGGTCCACTTCGGGTTGCTGCGCTCGCCGACGGTCCAGGTGCTCATGCTCTTCTGGCGTCGACGGCTGGCCACGCCGAGCGCTCCGATGAGCACGATGCCGGCGACGATCATGATGGAGAGCGTCATTGCACGCCCTCGCTGTTCTCCGCGGCGATGCGCGCGGCGCGGATCTGCTCGATCTGCCGCGTCGCGAAGCGCTCCGCCTCCTGCGCGTCGGCCTCGCGGCCGCCCGCCCGGAGGTAGAGCGTCTCGACGATCTGCAGGGCGGCGACGGAGAGCAGCACCATCAGCGCACTCCACACGAGCACTGCGGGGAGGCCGAGCCAGAGGGTCGGCTCCTGCGCGAACGGCAGGAAGGGGATCGCGAAGAATCCGAGGGCGGGAACGCTCACGATCGCGAGCCTTCCGGGGGTGAACAGTCGTGGTTTCATCGTGCTTCGTTGCTCCAATGGCGTGAGTCGGCGGGGAGGAGGGGGGTGTGCCGGGCGAACCCGGTGAGGGCCTCGAAGGCCTGGGCGATCCCGAGCAGCCGGTGGTCGCTGCCGAACGGGCCGACCATCTGCAGGCCGACGGGCAGCGCCTCGGCGGTGAACCCGGCGGGCACGGAGAGCGCGGGGACGCCGAGCATCGTGATCGTCGTCGCCGCGCGCATCCAGTCGAGGTAGTGGGCCTGCGCTTCGCCGGCGACGGTGCGCGGGTACTCCCACTCGACGGGGAAGGGCGCGACGGTCGCCGCCGGCGCGAGCAGCACGTCGAAGCGCTCGAAGAAGCGCGCGGCTTCGCGCATCAGGGTCGTCTGGCGCTCCTGCGCGCGCATGATGTCGCGGCCGGTCAGCGTGCGGCCCTGCTCGATGTTCCAGGTGAGGCGGTCGTTGAAGTCCTCGGGGTGGGCGTCGAGCTGGTCGCCCCAGGCGATCTCGAACTCCGCGGCCCGCAGCGTGAGGAAGGCGTCGGCGGCGCCGGCGAGGTCGGGGCACGCGATCTCGACGCGCGCCCCCTGCTCGGCGAACCGGGCGACGGCCTCCTCCAGCACCGCGGCGACGTCGGCCGCGAGGGGGGACTGCCCGCCGAGGGTCGGCGCCCAGGCGACGCGCAGCCCGCGGAGATCGGCGGCGGCGGGTGCGGCGCCGAGAGCGGGCGCCGCGATGGGCGTGCGCGGGTCGGGCGCGCCGATGACGGAGAGCAGCAGGGCGACGTCTTCAACGGTGCGCCCCATCGGGCCGGCCGTCGTGAGCGGCGTGAGCAGGTTGGTCGCCTCCGCCTCGGGCACGACGCCCGGCGAGGGCCGCAGGCCGACGACGTTGCAGAACGATGCGGGGTTGCGCAGCGATCCGCCCATGTCGCTCCCGTCGGCGAGCGCGACCTGCCGGGCCGCGAGCGCTGCTGCGGCGCCGCCGCTGCTCCCTCCGGCCGAGCGGTCGAGCGCGTAGGGGTTGCGGGTCGCGCCGAAGACGCGGTTGACCGAGTGCGAACCGGCCGCGTACTCGGGCACGTTGGTCTTGCCGATCACGATCGCGCCCGCGTCGCGCATCCGCCGCACGTGCGCGGCATCGCGCTCGGGAACGTGCTCGGCGTGCCGGATCGAGCCGTACGTCGTACGCAGGCCCGCCGTGTCGTGCGTGTCTTTGATGCCGACCGGGATGCCGAAGAGCGGCAGACGCGGGTCGGGCCCCTCCGCGTCGAGGCGAGCGGCGCGGCGCAGCGCGCCGTCGGCGTCGATCGTGACCATCGCGTTGACGGCGGAGCCGCGTTCGATGCGGTCGAGGTGGGCGGTCACCGCCTCGACGGCGCTGATGTCGCGTGCGCCGAGCGCCGCGCGCAGCTCGGTCGCGGAGAGCTCGGTGAGTTCGGCCGGATCGGCCATGCGTGATTCCCATCGTCATTGACTTACGAGTACGGTCAGTAAGTCAACCACGAGTTTTGGATTATGCCAAGTGGAATCTTGTGGTTACTGGTTTACGCCTCCGCTGCTGCGATCAGGCGGCCGCTCCGCTTCACCACGCGCGTCACGAGCGCCGGGTGCAATCGACCCGCCGACCTCGTCCACTCGTCGTGCAGCAGCCGGCGCACGTGCGGCAGATCATCGGCGGCGAAGTGCGCGATCAGCGAGTGCTCCCCGAGCAGCTCCGCCACGTAACGACTCTCGGGCATCGCGGCGATCGCCTCGCCCGCCTCGCGCACCTGCGCGGGCGCGCAGTCGATGCGCACGCACGTCTCGATGCGGAAGCCGAGCAGCCGCGGGTCGACGAGCACGCGCGTGGCGAGCGCACCGCGCTGCTGCAGATCGCCGAGCCGCTTCCGCGCCGTGGGCTCCGTCACCCCCGCGACCTCCGCGAGCTCGGCGATGCTCGCCCGGCCGTCGCGCTCCAGCGCCTGCACGATCGCGCTGTCGGCGGCGTCGAGCCGCTCGGGGAGCGCCGTCGACTCCTCCACCCGGGGCCCCGTCTCCAGAAGCGCCGTCTCGCCCGCCGAGAGCAGCCCCGGCTGCCAGTCGGCGTTCGTCTTGAAGTAGTGCAGCACCGGCGCAGCCGAGACCTCCAGCACCCCGGCGTAGGCGGGGATCACCGACAGCGTCATGGTGCCGAGGTCGAACATCTGCTCGTGCACCTCGACCAGCACGCTCGATGGGTTCGCGAGCACCAAGACGTAGACGACGCCCGGATGCTCGGCCAGTTCCCGCGCCAGCGACTCGAGGCGCGACGGCTTGCACGTCACCTCGATCACGCAGGTCGGGCCGAGGTTGCGGAGCCCCACCACCGACACCATCCCCGACTCGAGCAGCACCCTGCCCCGGCGGGCGACGGTGCGCAGCGGCTCGTCGAGCGCCCGCGCGACTGCGCTCCACGGCGCCCTGCCGTCGACCTGCAGCGCGCCGACGATGCGGCGATCCAACTCGGAGAGCACGTCGAGCACCCTGGGCCTCCCTCATCGCGTACGTTCCCTCGATCGTAGCGATCGCAGCGGACCCGGCGCGCCGGGCTGCCGCGCACCGGGGCGGCGCATCCCACCACATCGCGCACGCGCCTGCAATCCCCTGGCATGCCGCGAGCACTCCCGGAATCGTGGGCGGCATGACGAATCACGACGACATCAAGCAGCCCCTCGACCATCTGCCGCCGCAGGAGGAGCGCGACGAGGTGGGCGAGGCGTCCGAAGCCGACAAGCCGAGCTACCCGACCTCCGACGCGACGCCCTCGGGCCCCGCCCAGGCGTCGCCCGCCACCGCGGCCGAGCCGACCGAGCCGAACCGGCACGGCATCGACAAGCTCCCGCCGTCGGGGCGGTGACCCGGGGCCGAGCGGCAAGCTCCCCGGGCGACGCGCCGGAGGAGCAGCCCGATTCGAACTCGCATCGCTCCCGCGGTACGGTGGAGGCGTGCCGCGGGGTGGAGCAGTTCGGTAGCTCGCCGGGCTCATAACCCGGAGGTCGTGGGTTCAAATCCCGCCCCCGCAACGAACAGAGGCTCCTGGCCCGGTGAGAACCGGATCGGGAGCCTCTGAGTTTTCCGGCTCGAGCGTCGCCTACCGTTGCGGGAGTGCAGCGCGGTACTCGCCACCCTCTGCCGCTAGCGCGCGACATCGTAGATCGCCTTCACCACGCCGTTGCCGTAGGCCTCGGATTCCCGCAGCACGAGGCGCTGCTCGCCGGACTGCTCGCTCGCGAACACCCGCTTGCCGCTGCCGAGCAGCACCGGGAACACCAGCAGGTGGTACCGATCGATGAGCCCCGCCGCGGCCAGCCGCCGAGCGAGCTCGCCGCTCCCGTGGATGAAGATCGCGCCGCCCGCGCTCTCGCGCAGTGCGGCGACGTCGGCGGTCGAGCGCAGCAGCGTCGTCGGCCCCCACCCCTCGACGAGGGCATCGGGGTCGAGCGTCGACGACAGGACGTACTTCGGCAGATCCCGGTACGCGGCGTGATCCTCGGAATCCCGCCACACCGGCGCGAAGGCCTCGTAGCTGCGCCGGCCGAACAGCAGCGCCGTGGTCTCACCCAGCTCCTCGCCCTTCAGCGCGAACGCGGCCTCGTCGAACGGGGTGCGCATCACCCACCCGCCGTTCGGGTGCCCCTCGCTCGACCCGCCCGGCGAATCCATCACGCCGTCCACGGTGACGAAACCGGTCCATACGAGTTCTCGCGCCATCACTCACCCCTTGTTCGATCCGCAGCTCTGCGTCCGCCGGGGACTCGCACCCGCCGACGTCCCTCATGATACGAATCGGCGTCGCCCGTGTCACGCGGCGGCTCCGATGGGCGACCGGCTCCGCATCCGAACCCCATGCGTCTCCTATGCGGCCGGTCTGCCAACGTCCGAGATCGCTGGGAGGATCCTCCGCTCGCCAACCGCTGCGCCCAGTGCTCCGAAGCACCCCATGCACGCATTCACGGCATCAGCGAAAACGAGGAGCATCACATGAAGCAGACGACTCGCACCATCGCCAGCATCTCCACCGCGACGGCCCTCTGCCTGGGCACGGTCGCCCTGACCGCGGGCCCCGCGAGCGCCACGGAACTCGCGCCCGCTTCGCCGGCGGCGACGTCGCAGGCAGACGGCTCGCTCATCACCGGCCCCCTGATCGACGGGCCGCTGATCGACCTGGGAGGCATCCTCAACTCCCTCCGGATCGGCCAGTTCCAGTAGCGCGACGCTTCCGCGGAAGCACGCCGCCGACCGAGCCAGCCCGATCGGCGCCGAGGAGGATCTCGGCGCCACTCCGAGGAGCGCACAGTGACCGAGTCCCGTCAACGCAAGTCAACCCGCACGGCGGCCGCAGCAGCAGCCGAGCGCATTCCGCTCAGCCCGGCCCAGTTGGGCATCTGGTACGCCCAGCAGCTCGATCCTGAGAACCCGAGCTATCAGATCGGCCAGTATCTGGACCTCCGCGGTCCGCTCGACGCGGGCCTGCTGCGCATCGCCTTCACGAAGACGGTCGCGGACCTCGACGCGATGAGCCTCGTGCTGGCCGAGGACGACGACGGACCCTACGGCCTCATCCGTCGCCCCGCGCCGACCGCCGACCTCCTGTCGGTCACCGACCTGCGCCGCATGGGCGAGGATCGCGCGGTCGCCTCGGCCCTCGCACGCATGCGGTCGGAACTCGATACCGCGCGTTCGATGACCGGCGGCGACCTGTTCGGCGCAACGCTGTTCCGCGTCTCCGACGACCGCGCACTCCTGTTCCAGCGCGTGCATCATGTGCTGCTCGACGGCTATTCCGCAGTGATCGGACTCCGATACCTCGCCGGCGCCTACACCCGCCTGGCGAAGAGTGCGCCGAGCGGGGTGCTCGGCTCCGTGCTTTCGACGCCGATCGCCTACCTCGCCGCGCGCGCGGCGTCGCCGCTGCCCGGTCTTCCCGAGCTTCACGCGCACCTCGAGGAGTATCGGGCGTCCGAGCAGCACGCCGCGGACGCCGCGCACTGGAGGGCCCGGCTCGCCGAGGAGACGCCGATCGTCGGCCTCGAAGGCACGACGGGGCGGGCGGCGAGGCGGGTGGTTCGCGTCTCCCGCACCATTTCGGAGGACGACGCCGGCAGGCTGAGCGCGCTCGGACGTGACATGCCGAAGACAGCCGTAGGTCTCGTCGCGCTCTACCTGTCGAAGATGACCGGCCAGCCCCGGGTGTCGCTCGGGCTTCCGGTGACCGCGCGGCGCGGCAAGGTCGCCAAGACGACCCCGTCGATGCTCTCGAGCATCCTGCCGCTGGGCATCGACGTGGCTCCGCAGTGGAGTCTCGCCGAGGTCGTCGCGAACGCCGGCGACGTCGTTCGCGGCGCCGTCGGGCACCAGCAGTTCCGCGTGGAGGACGTCGCCGAGACCGCAGCGCTCGCCGGCCCCTCGGTCAACCTGCTCCCCGTCATCGATGCGCTCGTCTTCGGCCGCGCGCGCGGCACCGTCAACATCCTGTCGACCGGGCCGGTGCACGACCTGTCCATCGTTATCTCCGGAGTGACCAGCGGGGCGGCAGAGCCGACGCTGCAGCTGGAGGGCGACGCCGAGCTCTACTCCGAAGACGTCCTGGGGGAGCACGCGCAGCGGTTGCTCGAGCTCCTCACGCAGCTCCTCGAACACCCGGCTTCGACGCGGGTGACCGACGTGAACGTGGTGGGGCCCGACGAGATCGCGGGCCTGATCGATCAGGGTGCGGGAGACGAGGTGCCGCTCGGCCGCGAGCCGGTGGTGCGGTCGTTCGCCGAGCTGGCAGCGGCGCGACCATCCGCGCGCGCGGTCGTGGCCGCGGATGGTTCGTTCACCTTCGGAGAAATCGACGAGCTCTCGACGCGCCTCGCTCAGCACCTCCTGAGCACGGGCGTGGAGCTCGGTCGCGCCGTCGCCGTGCGGATCGAGCGCAGCAGATTGCTGCCCGTGCTCGTGCTCGCCGTGCTGAAGGCCGGGGCGGTGTACGTCCCCCTCGACCCCGAGTAC
The DNA here is from genome assembly GCF_001477055.1 of Leucobacter chromiiresistens. GTDB lineage: Bacteria > Actinomycetota > Actinomycetes > Actinomycetales > Microbacteriaceae > Leucobacter > Leucobacter chromiiresistens_A. The sequence goes on along the minus strand of NZ_LDRK01000078.1, from coordinate 16,980 downwards.
CCGGCCGAGCGCGTCCGCGACATGATCGAGGATGCGGCACCGGCACTGCTGCTCACGAGCCGGGCGCAGCAGCAGCGCGACGCCGATGCGGGGGCATCGTGGCAGGTCGACGCCCTGGCCGTCGACGACCCAGCGGAGGGGGCGTGGCGCGACGCCTCGGCCGATCCCGCCGATCTGCCCGAGGTATCCGTCGACGCACTGGCGTACATCGTGTTCACGTCGGGGAGCACGGGCCGGCCGAAGGGCGTGGGCGTTGCTCGGCGAGCGCTGCGCAATCTCTTCGAACAGCACCGCTCCGAGATGTTCGAGCCCGCGGCCTCGCGCCTGGGGCGTCCGGCTCGCGTCGCGCACACCGCCGGCTTGTCATTCGACGCCGCATGGGATCCGCTGCTCTGGCTGCTCGCCGGCCACGAGCTGCACGTGATCGACGACGACGTGCGGCGGGACCCGCAGCGTCTCGTCGAGTACTTCGTCGAGCACGAGATCGACGCGATCGAGACGACCCCCTCGTTCGCGGAGGCGCTCGTCGCCGCAGGGCTCTTCGAGCGGGATCGGCACCCCACCGAAGTCGCGCTCGGCGGCGAGGCGGTCGGGCCGGAGCTGTGGAATGCGCTCGCGGATCAGCCCGACGTGCACGCCGTCAACCTGTACGGGCCCACCGAGGCGACCGTCGACAGCCTGGTCGCGCCGATCATCGCGGAGGTCGAGCCGCACATCGGCGCCTCCGTGCGCAACACCCGCCACTACGTGCTCGACGCATCGCTCACCCCGGTGCCCGACGGCGCCATCGGCGAGCTGTATCTGGCGGGAGCCAATGTGGCCGCCGGCTATGTCGGGCAGCCCGGTTTGAGCGCGGAGCGATTCCTCGCAGACCCGTTCGCCGAGGACGGCACGAGGATGTACCGCACCGGCGACGTCGTGCGCCGCAGCCGCGGTGGATCGCTGCGCTTCATGGGTCGGATCGACGAGCAGGTCAAGGTTCGCGGATACCGCGTCGAGCTGTCGGAGGTCGAGGCGGCCCTGCGCCGCTGCCCGGACGTCTCGGGCGCCGCCGTCGTCGCGGTCGGGGATGGCGCCTCCGCCCGACTGGTCGGCTACGTCGCGGGCGAATCCGACCTCTCCGCTCGCGGCGGCGACATCAAGGCGGCGCTCTCCGCCGAGCTTCCGGCGTACATGGTGCCGGGAAGCATCGTCGCGCTCGACGAGCTGCCGATGACTCCGAACGGCAAGCTGGATCGGCGCGCTCTGCCGAGCCCGGATCAGGTGGAGAGCGCGCCGACGCGGGAGCCGCGCACGCCGGAGGAGCGCAGCATCGCCGCCGCCTTCGCCGAGGTGCTCGGCGTGCAGGCCGTCGGCGTCGATGAGGATTTCTTCGGCGCCGGCGGGCACTCGCTGCTCGCCACCCGTCTCGCAGCTCTGCTCACCGATCGGCTCGATCGGCCGGTCTCCGTGCGCGACATCTTCGAGCATCCCACGGTCGGCGGTCTCGCCGGGCGCGATTCGGACGCTCACGCCGCTCTGCCGCTCGAACCGATGCCGCACGGAGACGAGCTGCCGGTGTCGCTCGCGCAACGCCGCCTGTGGTTCTTGAACACGCTCGAACCCGCGTCCAGCGCGTACAACATCCCGGTGGTGCTCCACCTCGAGGGCCGACTCGACGTGCACGCCCTGCGTGCGGCCCTCGGCGACGTCTCAGCCCGGCACGAGCCGCTGCGCACGATCTTCCCATACGTCGACGGTGAGCCGCAGCAGCGCATCCTGCCGGCCGTGGACGGAGCGCCGTCGTGCATCGCCGTCGATGTGCCCGCCGACCGGATCGACGACATCGTGCGCCAGGAATCGGAGCGGCCCTTCGACGTCACGACTGAGATTCCGCTGCGGGCCGTGCTGCTGCGCACCTCGCCGACGTCGCACACCCTGGTGGTGACGATGCACCACATCGCCTCCGACGGCTGGTCGCTCGCGCCCTTCGCCGACGATCTCTCGACCGCCTACGCCGCCCGAGCGGCTGGAGCCGAGGTGCACTGGCGGGAGCCGCTGCCCGTCGCCTACGCCGATTACTCGCTGTGGCAGCGGGCATCGCTCGGGTCGGCTGACGACCCCGCGAGCGAGATGCACTCGCAGCTGCAGTTCTGGCGGCGCGCGCTCGCGGATGCGCCGGACGAGATGCCACTGCCGCGCGACCGCGAGCGCGGCGCACTCCCGAGCGACATCGGCCACCTCCGCTTCGCACTCGATGCGGAGCAGCACCGGTCGCTGCGGGGAGTCGCGGCAGCGCACCGCACCAGTCTGTTCATCGTGCTCCACGCCGCGGTGGCCGCAGCCCTGGGGCAGCACGGTGCCGGAACCGACATCGTGCTGGGCGCACCGGTCGCCGGACGGGGCGACCCGAAACTCGAGGGGCTCGTCGGATTCTTCGTCAACACCGTCGCCCTGCGCACGTCGCTGGAGGGCGACCCGACGCTCGCCGAGCTCATCGAGCGGGTGCGCACGACGAACACCGAGGCGTACGCCCATCAGGACGTGCCGTTCGATGCGGTCGTCGATGCGATCCGACCCCCTCGGGTGGCGGATCGCCACCCCGTCTTCCAGGTGCTCATGACCCTGCAGAACACGGGTCCCGCGCAGCTCGACCTGGGTGAGGTCACCGTGACGGTTCCGCCGCAGGCGACCACCGCCGGAGTGAAGACCGACCTCATGCTCGACTTCTCGACGCCGGGAGGAGACGCGGGCCCGCTCGATGCCGCACTGGCCTACGATCGATCCCTCTTCGACGAGTCGACGATCGCGCGCATGCGGGATTCGGTGGATCGGCTACTCACCGCGATGATCGCATCGACCGCGCTCCCGCTCTCGCAGATTCCCGCGGTCGACGGCCCTGCGCAGCGACGAATCGACGAGCATGCACGAGGATCGCGGCTCCCGGCGACCGCGACGCTGCTCGACGCGCTCGAAGCGAGTGCGCGTCTCGCCCCTGACCAGACCGCGCTCGTCGACGACGCCGAGGAGGTGACGTTCTCCGGCCTGCGCGACCGCATCGACAACGCGGCGAGAGTGCTCGCCTCGCAGGGGGTGCAGCCGGGCGACCGCGTCGCGATCGCTCTGCCGCGCACGAACGACGCGGTCTCGCTCGTGCTCGCGGCCCTGCGGAGCGGAGCGATCGCCGTGCCCATCGATCTCGAGTACCCCGACGCACGCATCGCCCAGATCCTGGAGGCGAGCGAGCCCTCCGTGCTGATCACGCGCGACGAACGGAGGCTCAGCGGGCTCGGAGGCGAGCGTCTCGCCACGGTGCTCACCCCCGACGCTCTGATCGCGCTCGCCGAGCGCGCCGCGGCGCGGCCCCTTCCCCCCATGCCGCGACCGGAGCATCCCGCGTATCTCGTGTTCACCTCCGGCACCACCGGCACCCCGAAGGGCGTGCAGGTCGCCCACGAGGCAGTGGCGAACGTGCTCGAGCAGCATCGGAGCACCCTGATTGGACCGCTTCGCGATCGCCTCGACGGAAGGGCGCCTCGCGTGCTGCACCTCGCGGGCCTCGGCTTCGATGCCGCGTGGGATCCGATCCTCTGGCTGGCCGCGGGGTCGACGCTCGTGATCGCTTCGGATCGCACCCGACGCGATGCCGACGCCGTCGTGGAGCGCATCGCCGACGCCGCGATCGACGTGCTCGAGACTACGCCCTCCTACACGCGGCAGCTCCTCGGCACCGGGCTGCTCGAACGACTGCGGCAGCGTTCGGCGCCGCTGCTGCTCGCCCTCGGCGGCGAGGCGGTGTCGCGCGAGCTCTGGGACGCACTCGCGATCGCCGACGAGGTCGAAGCCTGGAACCTCTACGGCCCGAGCGAGTTCACCGTCGACTCCGTCGTCGCCCGCGTCGATGCTCCGGGCGCGCCCCGCATCGGCCGGCCCGTGGCGAACGTCACCGCGCGCGTGCTCGATCGCTTCCTGCGCGATGCGCCGGACGGCGTGGCCGGAGAGCTCTACCTCGCCGGCGCGTCCGAAGCGCACGGCTACCGCGGCCGGAGCGCCGAGACGGCGAGCGCGTTCGTCGCCGACCCGAGCGGCCACGGAACCCGGATGTATCGCACCGGCGACATCGTGCGCCGCCTGCCCTCGGGCGAGCTCGAGTTCGTGCGACGCGACGACGGGCAGATCAAGCTGCGCGGCTACCGCATCGAGCTGGGCGACGTCGAGCGAACCCTCGAGCGCGCGCCGGGCGTCGTGAGCGCCGTCGCCCGGGTGCTCGCGCCGGCCGGGCCGGAGAGCGCGCGCCTGGTCGCCTGGGCCGAGATGAGCCCGGCCGTGGTCGGCCGCGATGTCGACCCCTCTGCGGCGAGCGCCGCGGTGATCGGCTTCGCGCGGGCCGAGCTGCCGGACTACATGGTGCCGACCGTCGTCACTCCGGTCGACCGGATGCCCGTGACCCCGAACGGGAAGGTGGACCCGAGCGCGCTTCCGGCGCCGCAGACCCTCGAGCGCTCGCGGCAGCCCGAGACTCGGGACGAGGAGCAGATGTGCGCGGCGTTCGCCGCCGTCATCGGCATCGACGAGGTCGGCGTCGACGACGACTTCTTCCGCCTCGGCGGGCACTCGCTGCTGGCCGTCGCACTCGTCGGAGAGCTGCGCGAGCGTTTCGGTGCGGCGCCTCCGCTGCGAGCGATCTTCGAGGCGCCGACACCAGCCGCGCTCCTCGCCGAGCTCGGGCGTGCGGATGCCGACGGGGGCTCGGCATCCGCATCGGCATCCGCCGCCGATGGCGCCCTCCTCCCTGCCCTGGGCGAGTGGATGCGGGCGCACCCGCGCGACGCCGGCGAGACGCTGCCGCTCACGCCCGGCCAGGCGCGCCTCTGGTTCCTCAACCGACTCGCGCCGCGCGCGGGCGACTACAACGTGGTGCTGAGCGCACGCCTCGACGGCGAGCTCGATGTCGCGGCGCTCTCCGGCGCCGTCGATGATCTCGTCGAGCGCCACGAAGTGCTGCGCACCTCGTATCCCGAGCACGACGGCGCACCCGTGCAGCTCGTGCGCGAGCCCGTCGAGGGCCTGCTCCGACGGGAGCGCATCGAGCCGTCCGCCGGGTTCGACCTCGCGCACGACCTGCCGTTCCGCGCAGGTCTCTCGCCGATCGGCGAGCACGCGTGGCTCCTGCAGATCGTGATCCACCACATCGCGACCGATGGCGCGTCGCTCGCGCCGCTCGCGCGCGACCTCTCGGCCGCATACGCAGCACGGCGCGACGGGAGCGCCGCGGGAATACCCCGGCTCCCGGCTCAGTTCGCCGATCACGCGCGAATGCTGCACGCCACCCGCGATGAGGCGCAGGAGCGCGCCGACCTCGCAGCGTGGGCGGAGCATCTGGACGGAGCGCCGGAGGAGCTGCGGCTCCCGGCAGACGGCAAACGCGCCGCGGAGAGCGCGCAGCCCGCCGCGCAGCTGAGTTTCACCATTCCGGCAGCGGTGGCCGATGCCCTGCACGCTGTCGCAGCGGAGGGAACCGCCAGCGGTTTCCACCGGTGGCTCGGTGCGCTCTCCGCCTTCCTCATGCGGTCGGGCGCCGGACGCGACATCGTGCTCGGGGCGCCCTCGGCGGGCCGGCACGACGCAGACCTTGCAGATCTCATCGGGTTCTTCGTGAATACGCTGCCGCTCCGCATGGAGCTCGCGCCGGACGCCACGCTGGCGCAGGCGATCAGCACGGCGCGCGCCGCCGCGCTCCGCGCCATCGAGCTCGAGCAGGTGCCCTTCGAACGCATCGTCGAGACCGTCGCACCCGAGCGGGTGCTCGGGCGGCACCCGCTGTTCCAGACGATGCTGTCCGTGGAGGAGCCGAACGACCTGCAGCTCGCGCTGCCCGGGGTCACGGCGACCGCGGTGGCTCCGGAGAGCACCGGCGGCGCCAAGTTCGATCTCTCGTTCACCCTGCGCCCGGCCGGCCGGGGCGAAGACGTCTCCGGCGCACTGGAGTACAACTCCGCCTTGTTCAGCGCTCCCGCGGCCGAAGCGATGATCGATCGGTTCATCGCGTTCCTCGAGGCCGCCAGCGCCGTTCCGAGCGCGCCGCTCGCGGCGATCCCGATGCCCGGCGCGTCCGAGCGACTCCCGAGGTGGGCGCCGCTCGACGCGGACTCCTCGAACGAGCCCGATTCCGTCATCTCGGCGTTCGACCGGGCCGTCGAGTGCTTCCCGGCCGCGACCGCGATCGTCGCGCCGGACGGTGCGCTCGACTTCGCGGCGCTCCGCGCTCGGGTCGACGACCTCGCGCGGCGGATCGGCGAACGCGGTCTGGCGCAGGGCGACGTCGTCGCATTCCGTCTGCCCCGCTCGCTCGATTCGATCGCCTGCCAGCTCGCGATCTGGCGCTCAGGGGCGGTTGCCATGCCGATCGACCCCGAGTATCCGGAGGCGCGCGTCAGCGCGATGCTCGATGCGGCGTCCCCCGCGCTGCTGATCGACGGCGGCATCGACGATCTCTGCGGCCCGGATTCGCTCAGCGGGCGCTCGGGCGGCGTGCCGCTCCCGGCCGAACCGTCGCTCGACGACCCCGCGTATCTCATCTTCACCTCGGGAACGACCGGCACTCCGAAGGGGGTGCAGGTGCCCCACCGCGCGCTCGCGAGCCTCCTCCGGAGCCACCGCGCATCGCTGATGCCGGATCCGGCCGAGCGCCGAGTCCGGATCGCCCACACCGCCGGCGTCGGGTTCGATGCGGCGATGGACCCGCTGCTGTGGCTCGCAGGCGGCCACGAACTGCACCTCATCGACGATGACATGCGCAGGAACCCGGATGCGCTCGCGCAGTACTTCGGCGACCACGGCATCGGCGCCTGGGAGACGACGCCGAGCTACGCGGAGACGCTGACCCGGCAGACCGGTGTCGAACGCTGGCTCGACGCGCTCGAGCCCGGCTCCCCCTTCACCCTGCTGCTCGGCGGCGAGCCGATCGACGAGCCGCTCTGGGAGTGGGTGCGCGAACGGGCGCACGTGCGGGCGTGGAACCTCTACGGCCCGACCGAGGTCGGCGTCGACTCGATGGTCGCCGAGATCGGTGCGGCTGCGCTCCCGACGCTCGGGTCGACCACCTCCGACGTCGTGGGCTACGTGCTCGACGAACGGCTGCAGCCCGCCCCGTTCGGGAGCATCGGCGAGCTGTGGCTCGCGGGGGCGCAACTCGCGGACGGGTACGTGGGCCGCTCGTCGGCGACGTCAGAGCGATTCGTCGCCGACCCTTTCGCAGCCGACGGAACCCGCATGTACCGCACCGGCGACCTGGTCGTCGTGCACGTCCCCACGGGCGAAGAGGCGCCTCGCGTGGCCTCCCTCGGCCGCGGCGATGCCCAGATCAAGATCCGCGGCCACCGCGTCGAGCCCGAAGAGGTGCGTCGGGTGATCGCCGAGCAGCCCGGGATCGCCCACGCCATCGTGCTCCCGGTCGATGCCGCGGGTCAGGTCGCCCTGGGCGCCTGGGCGGTGCTCGCCGAGCCGGAGGACGCGGAACGCGCCGGCGCCGTCGAGCAGATCGTGCGCGCGCTGCGGAGTCGGGTTCCCGACTACATGCAGCCGGTCGGAGTCGAGATCATCCCGCGCATTCCGCTGACGCCGAACGGCAAACTCGACCGCGACGCGCTGCCGCGGATCTCGGCGGAGGGCGGCCTCGGTCGTGCCCCGCGCGGTCGAGCGGAGCAGGCCGTCGCCGAGGCATTCGAGCGCGTCCTCGACGTCTCCGGCGTCCGCGCCGACGACTCGTTCTTCGCGCTGGGCGGCCACTCGTTCGTGGCGCAGCCGACGATCCGAGCGATCAACGACGCGCTCGGCGCCGACCTGCCCGTGCAGGCCATATTCCAGTCGCCGACGGTCGCCGGTCTCGCCGGCCTCGCGGAGCAGGGCGGGGGCGATATCGCGGAGAGCCTGCGGCCGATCCTGCCGCTGCGTCCCGCCTCCGCGGCACCCGGCGGTCATCCCTCCCTGACGCCGCTCTTCGCCGTGCACCCGGCGAGCGGAATCGCCTGGAAGTTCGCCGGCCTCATCCCCCACCTCGATGAGGATCGCCCGTTGTACGGCCTCCAGCTGCCGGGGATCGCGCCCGACGCCGCAGACGACCCGGCGTACGAAACGCTCGCGGAGATGCTCGACGAGTACGTCGCCGCGATGCGCTCGGTGCAGCCGGAGGGGCCGTACCGCCTGATCGGCTGGTCGTTCGGAGGGCGCCTCGCCCAGCACCTCGCGGCGCACTTGCAGCGGGGCGGCGACGAGGTCGAAGTCCTCGCGATCCTCGACGCGTACCCGACCGAGCACTCCTCGGTCGCGGGGGTCGCCGGCGGCGACTCGATGTGGCGGGCATTCCTCGACGCGAACGACGTACAGGCTCCCGACGACCGTCTCGACGCGTCGTCCGTGCGCGCGCTGCTCGCCGAAGCCGGCAACCCGATGGCCGACATCCCGGAGCGCTCCATCGACCGCATGGTCGGCGGCTTCCTCCAGTTGGGAGCGCTGCTCGATGCGACACCCGTGCCCGCCTTCGATGGCGATATGCACGTCTTCGAGGCCCGAGTCGACGTCCCTGTCGATCGACCGGCGCCCGAGGCCTGGGCGGAGTCCACGCGCGGGCGTCTCACCGCGAGCACGGTGCACTCGCGCCATGCGGCGATGCTCGACGAACCCGCGCTGCTCGAGATCGCGCCGGTGCTCGAACGCCTCCTGTCCTCCGCACAGGCGACTCGCACCAACCGAACCTCGGGAGGCTCCGAATCACTGGAGAGAACACCTCGCACCTGATCGCGAAGCCCGCACGAACACGGAGAGAGAAGAGAGCATCATGACCAACCCGTTCGATGACACATCCGCAGATTTCCGGGTACTCGTCAACCAGCTGCAGCAGCACTCGCTGTGGCCCGCGTTCGCCGACGTCCCCGCCGGCTGGGTGGTCGTCTTCGGCCCCGCGCCCAAGCAGGCGTGCCTCGACTACGTCACGGAGAACTGGCCCGACATCACTCCGGTTCGCGAGCCCGATCTGGCGGTCTCGTGATCTCGATCCGCGGCCTCCGCAAGCGGTTCGGCGACTTCACCGCGCTCGACGGGGTCGACCTCGACATCCCGGCGGGGTCGGTCCACGCCCTGCTGGGCCCGAACGGCGCGGGGAAGACGACAACCGTGCGCGTCGTCACCACCCTCCTCGATCCCGACGAGGGCGATGCGGTGGTCGCGGGGCATTCCGTGCGACGCGACGCTCATCGGGTGCGCTCGAGCATCGGCGTCTCCGGCCAGTACGCCGCGGTCGACGAGAAGCTCACGGGGGTCGAGAACCTCACGATGGTAGGCGAGCTCTACGGCATGCGGCGTCGCGATGCACGGGCTCGAGCGCACGAACTGCTGCGCGACTTCCGGCTCGACTCGGTCTCCTCGGGCAAGCGCGCCGGCCAGTACTCGGGGGGCATGCGCCGGCGTCTCGACCTGGCGGGGGCCATCGTCTCCCGACCCCCCGTGGTGATCCTCGACGAGCCCACGACGGGGCTCGATCCGCGCGGCCGCCGCGACACGTGGGAGGCGGTGCGCCAGCTCTCCACGGCCGGAACCACCGTGCTGCTCACCACGCAGTACCTGGAGGAGGCCGATCAATTGGCGGACGCCATCTCCGTGATCGACTCCGGCCGGATCGTTGCGGAGGGAACCGCTGCCGATCTCAAGGCTCGGGCGGGCGGGGCTGCGATCGACCTGGTGCTCGAGAAGGCCTCGGACGGCCCGAGGGCACTGGAGCTCGTCGCCGCGCGGTGCCCGGCGGCGGCGATCGACGACCGCGGGCTCCGCATCACCGCTCGAGCGCCCGGCGGGAGCGCGGACCTGTCGGCCGTGCTGGCGTCGCTCGCCGAGGAGCGCATCACGCCCGGAGAGGCGGCGCTTCGCCAGCCGACGCTCGACGAGGTGTTCCTGCGCATCACGGGGGATCGCGCGAGCGCCGCGGCCGACGAAGTCGCGGTGCTCGGCCCCGAGGCGGTGATCGCATGAGCGCGCTCGCATCGGCGATCCGCGATGGGGGCATCGTCGCGCGTCGCAACGTACGGAACGTGCAGCGCACTCCGGGCGCGCTCGTCACGGGAATCGCGCAACCGATCATCTTCGTGCTCATCCTCGCGTTCGTCTTCGGCGGGGCGCTGGGCGGCACCGAGTACCGGCAGTTCCTCATCGGCGGCATTCTCGCCCAGACACTGACGTTCAACTCCTCGTTCACGGCGGTCTACCTCGCGAAAGACCTCCAGTCGGGCCTCATCGACCGCCTCCGCACGCTTCCGATGTCGCGCGTCGGCGTCATCCTGGGCCGCACGAGTTCCGACCTCGTCACGAGCATCATCTCGATCGTCGTGATCCTGGCCTGCGGTCTGGCCATCGGCTGGCGGGTCGAATCCGACCCGCTGCAGATGCTCACCGCCGGCGCGCTCCTCCTGCTCTTCGCGTTCGCGACCTCGTGGATCGGTGCGACCATCGCACTGACGGCGCGGAGCGTCGAGGTCGCCCAGAGCCTCGGGCTGCTCTGGCTGTTCCCCGTCTGCTTCATCTCCGGAGCATTCGTCTCCGCAGACATGCTCCCGGGCCCCCTGCGGGCGTTCGCCGAGTGGAACCCGGTCACCGCGGTGGCGAGCGCCGTGCGCGAGCTGTTCGGCAATGCGGCGCCGAGCGGGTTCGCCGCCGCCGGCGGCTGGCCCGCCGAGAACGCCGTGCTCTACGCGTTCCTCTGCAGCATCGCCATCATCGCCGTCTTCGCGCCGATCTCCGTCTGGCAGTACCGCCGCATCAGCCGCCGATGATCGACGTGCTGATCACCCGCGTGGACGAGGTGCTCGGGGTGGCGGAGCACTGCGCGAGCGAGGAGGATCGGCGCGCCGCGTTCGCGCGCGCGAACGCCGATGCGCGACGTCGCACCCTGGCGGGGCGGGCTGCCCTCCGTCTGCTCGCCGCGTGGAGATGCGGTGTGCCGCGGGCGGCGGCGCAGGATATCGCCATCACGCGATCCTGCCCCGACTGCGCGGCGCCGCACGGCCGACCGGTCTCCGAGATGCTCGCCCTGAGCTCGTCGACCTCGGGCGCTCATGTGCTGGTCGCGGTCGCTGACGCGCACGACGCGATCGGCGTCGACATCGAGACGGTGCCGCCGCGGCTCTGGCCGCACTTCGACGCGTATGCGCTGCACGAGCGGGAACGCGCGGCGCTGCCCGCGGCCGGCACTGCGCCCGGCCGGATCGCGCGAATACAGGCCTGGGCGCTGAAAGAGGCCGCGCTCAAGGCTTCGGGCAGCGGACTGCGCACGGCACCCGCTGCGGTGCGCTTCGATGCGGCGCCGGCGGCGGACTCCGGCGGGTGGCTCCGCGTGCACGGGGCGCGGAGCGCCGGCCGAGGCGCCCTCGACGCGCGACCGATCCCGACGGACGGCACGGCGCGGGCGGCGCTCGCGTCGGACCGACCGGGCGAGGTGCTGCTCCACGGTCTGAACGAACTGCTCGGCCGCCGCAGCGGCACGCGGTGAGCGACCTTCCCCGCCGCCGCTCAGCGCAGCGGCGTCTCGCGCAGCTGGCGGATGAACTCGTCGGCCGCAGCGAGCTGCCGCGCGAGCTTCTCGCGCCGCTCCTCGGCGTCGGCGAGGAAGTCGTCGATCGCCCGCGCCGCATGCGCCTCGGTCGACCCGTGCGTGCGGTCGATGGCTCGCAGCAGGTCGGCCATCTGATCCAGGGAGTAGCCGAGGGGCTTCATGCGCCGGATCAGCATCAGCCGATCGTAGTCGCTCTCGGTGTAGAGCCGAAAGCCGCCCTCGGAGCGCCCGCTCGGCACGAGCAGCCCGATCTGGTCGTAGTGGCGGAGGGTGCGGATCGACAGCTCCGTGCGATCCGCGAGCTCGCCGATGTGCATCATTCCGTCTTCGGGCATACGTGCTCCTCGTTTCGTCCACCTCAACCCTAACGCTACGTTAGTGTTGTCGGGCGGACCCACCCCGCCGCAGGAGGAGACACATGTCCATCGCACCGAGCAGCACCGACGATCCGGCGCGCTACCGCCCCGATCCGTCCGTGCTGACCGCACTCCGGTCGCCGCGGCTCCTCACGCGGGAGGCGCTCGCCGGCCTCGTGGTCGCCCTCGCGCTCATCCCCGAGGCGATCTCCTTCTCCATCATCGCCGGCGTCGACCCGAAGGTCGGGCTCTTCTCCTCGTTCATCATGGCCGTCACGATCGCCTTCGTCGGCGGACGGCCCGCGATGATCACCGCGGCGACCGGAGCGGTTGCCCTCGTCATCGCACCGGTCTCCCGCGAGTACGGCATGGAGTACTTCATCGCGACGGTGATCCTCGCCGGCCTGCTGCAGATCGTGCTCGCCGTCTGCGGGGTGGCGAAGCTCATGCGCTTCATCCCGCGCAGCGTGATGGTGGGCTTCGTCAACGCGCTCGCGATCCTCGTCTTCAGCGCCCAGCTGCCGCAGCTCATCGACGTGCCGTGGGCCGTGTACCCGCTCGTCGCCCTCGGCCTGCTCATCCTGATCGCGATGCCGCGCCTCACCCGCATCGTGCCCGCCCCGCTCGTGTCGGTCGTGCTCGTGACGGCCGTCGCCCTCGTGTTCGCGATCCAGGTGCCGAACGTGGGCGACCAGGGCGAGCTCCCCCGCAGCCTGCCCGAGCTGTTCGTGCCGAACGTGCCGCTCACCTGGGAGACGCTCACCATCATCGGCCCGTATGCGCTCGCGATGGCGCTGGTCGGGCTCATGGAGTCGCTGCTCACCGCGAAACTCATCGACGACGTGACCGACACCCACTCCAACAAGACCCGGGAGTCGTGGGGGCAGGGCGTGGCGAACATCGTCTCGGGCTTCTTCGGCGGCATGGGCGGCTGCGCCGTGATCGGCCAGACGATGATCAACGTGAAGGCGTCGGGGGCGCGCACGCGCATCTCGACCTTCCTGGCGGGCGCGTTCCTGCTGATCCTCATCGTGCTGCTCGGCGACATCGTCGCGGTCATTCCGATGGCGGCGCTCGTCGCCGTCATGATCATGGTGTCGATCGGCGCCTTCGACTGGCACTCGGTCTCGCCCGCCACGCTGCGGAGGCTCCCGAAGAGCGAGACCGCGGTGATGATCATCACCGTCGCGGTCGTGCTCGCGACGCACAATCTCGCCATCGGCGTGATCGTGGGGGTGCTCGCCGCCGCGATCATGTTCGTGCGGCGAGTGGCGCGACTCGTGACCGTGCAGCGCGAGGTGACCGTCGAGAACGGCGAGAACGTGGCGCGGTACACCGTCTCGGGGCAGCTGCTCTTCGCGTCGAGCAACGATCTCACCACGCTCTTCGAGTACGCGAATGACCCCGAGCGCGTCGTCATCGACTTCAGCCGCGCGCACGTCTGGGACGCCTCGACCGTCGCGGCGCTCGACGCCATTCAGACCAAGTACCGCCAGCGCGGCATCACGGTGGAGTTCGTCGGCATGAACGCCGAGTCGGCGGCGTTCCACACGCGGCTGAGCGGCGAGCTCGGCTCAGAGGGCTGAGCGGCGGGGGTCTCGGCGGCCCGGGCCGGGGTTCGGCTGCGCGGCGCCTCGCCTGGCTGCGCGGCGCCTCACCCGGCTGCGCGGGATCGCTACAGGTCGCCGAGCTCCTCGAGCACGCGCTGCGCGACGACGAACGCCGAGTTCGCCGCCGGCACTCCGCAGTAGAGCCCGGCCTGCAGAATGACCTCCGTGATCTCCTCGACGGTCAGTCCGTTCGTGCGCGCCGCGCGCACGTGCATCGCGAGTTCCGTCTCGTGCCCGTGCGCGATGAGCGCGGTGAGCACGGCGATCGAGCGCGAGCGCCGGTCGAGCCCGGGGCGCGACCAGATGTCGCCCCACGCGGTGCGGGTGATGAAATCCTGGAAGTCGGCGGTGAAGGCCGTCGTCTGCGCGTTCGCCCGGTCGACGTGCGCGTCCGAGAGCACGGCGCGGCGCACGCTCATGCCCTGCTCGTAGCGCGACGCATCCGACAGGCCTTCGCCTGCCGCGGCGCCGCGCTCACCGTCGCTCATGCCTGCTCCTCCCCGAAGAACGCGAGGAGCGCCGCGGAGACCGCCGCGCCGCTCTCAGCAGGGGGCTGGTGCGCGGCGTCCTCGATCATCACCTTGCGCGCCCGCGCGATGCCCGCGACCAGCTCATCCTGCCGATCCTCGGGCGCCACCGAATCCTGGGCGCCGCCGATCGCGAGCACGGGCACGCGTATCTCGCCGAGCCGGTCGCGCAGGTCGTAGCCGGCGAGCGCCTCTGCGCACCGCGCGTACCCCTCGTCCGGCGTGTCCTGCAGCGCGTGCAGAATGCGCCCGATCAGCTCGGGCTCGCGTTCGAGCGACTCGGGCGCGAACCAGTTCTGCGCCGACGCCGCGATGAGCACGGAGGTCGACTGGGCCCGCACGGTGGCGGCACGCGCGTTCCAGTGCTCCGCCGAGCCGAGCGACGCCGCCGACGCGATGCTCACCGCCCGCCCCACGAGGTCGGGGTGCCGCAGTGCCAGCGTGAGCGCGAGCGCGCCGCCGATCGATACTCCGGCGAAGCACGCGCTGTCGGCGAGGCCGCGCACGCTCTCGGCGACGGCGTCGGCGAGCTCCTCCATCGAGAAGGCATCGCCGGGCACGGGTGCGGCGCCGTGGCCCGGCAGCGACAGCAGCGTCACGCGGTAGTCGGTGATGAGCTGCGGCACGACGGGCTCCCAGATCAGCGGGCCCGTACCCAGCGAGTGCGCGAGCACCACGAGGGGCGCGCCGGCGGGCCCGATCGGTTCGGTGAGTGCGATTCCGGGTGCGGTCATCGGTGCTCCTGTCGTGGTGCGGCGGGGCCGTTCGGCTCGCCGGCGTCGGGCGCTGCGCGGTCGGGGTCTGGGCCGTCGGGTGCTGCCGCCTCCGGGGCACCGGCGGGTGCGCCGGCGAGGGCGGCATCGACGAGCTGCTGGGCGAGGCCGGTGTAGCGCGCCGGATCCGCCAGCTCGTCGATCGTGGGGCCGCCTCGGGCGGCGAGAGCGTCGACCAGGCCCGGCTCGGCCGCGAGGGCGTCGCGCAGCGAGGCGCCTCCGCGCACGCGCGACACGATCTCGCGCACGCGCTCCGCACCGATCTCGGGGCCGAGCACGAGCGAGAGGCGCTCCGCGACGATCAGCCCCCGGGTCAGATCGACGTTGCACTGCACCGCCTCGGCATCGACGTGGAGGCCCGAGACGAGTTCAGCGGCGTGGGAGCTCGCGCCGAGGGCGAGCCGCAGCAGTTCGCGCAGCGCCGGCCACTCGGCGTGCCAGGCCCCGTCGGGCCGCTCGTCGACGGCGAGCGCTGCGGCGGCGTGCAGGGTCGCGCCCAGGTGCGGGGCGCGGATCGCCGCGGAGCGGATCAGCACGGCGTGCACCGGGTTCTGCTTCTGCGGCATGGCCGATGAGCCTCCGCCGCGCCCCTCGACGAGCTCGCCGATCTCGGTCCGGCTGAGCGTGGCGACGTCCGCGGCGATCACTCCGAGCGCATCGACGAGCTGCACGAGCGCGTCGCCCAGTTCGGTGACGGGCCAGCGCAGCGTGTGCCAGGGGCCGTCGGGCGCCGCGAGCCCGAGCTCGGCGGCGAAGGCGGCGGGCAGCTCGGCGGCCGCCTGTTCGGCTCGCTCGGCAGCCGCCCGCTCGGCTCGCTCGGCAGCGCCCAGCTCCGCGCCGGCGACGGCCACGTACCCCGCCAGGGTGCCGCCCGCACCGGCGAGCTGCGCGGGCAGTGCCGCGAGCGCGTCTTGGAGGCGCTCGGCGGCCCGCCGCACGGCCCGCGTCCACCCGGCGATGCGCAACCCGAAGGTCGTGGGCACGGCGTGCTGGGTGAGGGTGCGCGCGACGGCGATGCGATCCCGCTCCGCCCGAGCGAGCTGCGCGAGAGCGGCCTCGGTGCGACGCGCGAGCTCGAGGGTCTCGCGACCCGCACGGTGCGCGACGAGCATCAGGGCCGAGTCGAGCACATCCTGGCTGGTCGCGCCGCGGTGCACCCAGTGGCGCGTGTCGGGTGAGACCTCCGCCCGCAGCCGCGGCACGAGCCCGATCACCGGGTTGCCGCCCTGCGGCGCCTCCTCGACGACAGCCGCGAGCCAGTCGTCGACCCCCGCGCACCAGCGGCCCGCACCCCGCCACCCGAGCGCGGCCGAGACGGCGTCCGCCGCCTCTCGGGGTGCGACTCCCACCGCCGCCCAGGCCCGCACGAGCGCGACCTCCGCCGCGACGAGGGCGGCGAGCACCTCGGCGTCGGCGAGCACCTCATCCCGCCCCGAGCTCACCGGGGCGAGGAGCCCCGTGTCGAACGCGCGGCGGATCGGCCGCGCGAACGGCTGCGCTTCCGGATCAGTAGGCAAGGAACACGGTCTCCTTCGCACCCTGCAGGTGGATGTCGTGCGCGAGATGCCCGTCGGGCGTTCGCGTTGCAACGAGCGTACTGCGCCGGGCGGCCGGCAGCACGGAGAGCAGGGGGTCGGCGTCGAGACGAGCGGTGTCCTCGGGCAGGTAGATGCGGGTGTGCAGCTTGTCGGGCAGGCCGCGCGCGAACACGATCGCCGAGAAGAACGGCGCCTCGCCGGCCACCGACCCCGGGTTCCGCGTCCAGAACTCGTACCGCCCCTCGTCATCGGTGAACGCGCGCCCGAAGCCCGTGAACGCGTGGTCATTGCGGCGCAGCGTACCGCGAGCGCGCGGCACGCCTCCGTCGGCGTCGGCGCCGAAGATCTCGATCATCGCGTCGGGGATCGGCAGCCCCGCCCCATCGCAGATCGTGCCCGCGAGCACGATGGCCCCCGGCGAGTGCGGGAAGGCCACCTCGTGCTGCTTCGGGAAGGTGGTTCCGTAGGCGAAGAACGGGCCGACGGTCTGCCCGGGCGTGGGCTCGTGCGTCTTCTCGGGTGCGGTGCTCGCCATCAGTGCTCCCCCTCCTCGGGCTCGAACCAGGTCGCGGCGGGGCCGTCGATGACGATGTCGAAG
>NZ_LDRK01000077.1 GCF_001477055.1 Leucobacter chromiiresistens | reverse complement strand
TGTTCGCCACCGTGTTGTCGGCACCGTTCACTGCCGTGTTCACTGCCGTGTTGTCGGCACCGTTCTCGACGGTGTTGTCGGTTGTCGCGGCGCAGGCGTCAACCATGAAATCGTCGACGTCGAATCGGCCATTGGTCGTGTCCACTGCGTAGAGATCCCAGTAGCCCTCACCGAAGTTCGTCTTGAAACTTGCGGTGAAGCGACCGTTCTGGTCGGCGGTCACGACTCCGATCTCCCGGTCGAAGGCGGGGATCTTCCCTGCCCGCGACTGCAACGAGACGATCTGCTCCTTGGGAATCTCGACGATCCCGAGCATCACTTCTCCTCCGGGGGTGAAGCTGCGGCCGGTCGCGTACAGGGTGTCGCACTCGGTGAGCGGCTTCTCGAGAATCGAGAGACGTGCACGGTCCGTGTTATCGGCCGTGTTCGCTGCCGTGTTGAACGAGGTGTTGTCCTCGGTGTTCACCGCCGTGTTGTCCTCGGTATTCACCTCGGAGTTGTCCTCGGTGTTCTCGGTCGTGTTC
>NZ_LDRK01000076.1 GCF_001477055.1 Leucobacter chromiiresistens | reverse complement strand
CGGCCTGGTCGACACGCACGTGCACGTGAACGAACCCGGCCGCACCGACTGGGAGGGCTTCGCATCGGCGACCCGCGCGGCGGCCGCGGGCGGAGTCACCACCATCGTCGACATGCCGCTCAACAGCATTCCGCCCACCGTCACCGTCGCCGGCCTCGACGCGAAGCGCGCCGTCGCCGGGCCGCAGTCGCACGTCGACGTCGGGTTCTGGGGCGGCGCGATCCCGGGCAACATCCCCGACCTCCGCGGCCTGCACGACGCCGGCGTCTTCGGCTTCAAGTGCTTCCTGCTGCACTCGGGCGTCGACGAGTTCCCGCCGCTCGACGCCGACGAGATGGAGCAGGTGATGCGCGAGCTCGTCACCTACGACGCGATGCTCATCGTGCACGCCGAGGATTCGCGCGCCATCGACCGCGCCCCGTCGCCCGAGGGCGACGTCTACGAGCGCTTCCTGCACTCCCGCCCGCGCGGCGCCGAGAACCTCGCGATCTCCGAGGTCATCGAGCGCGCCCGCTGGACCGGGGCGCGCGCCCACATCCTGCACCTCTCGTCGTCGGACGCGCTGCCCATGATCCGCTCCGCGAAGCGCGACGGCGTGCGGCTCACCGTCGAGACGTGCCCGCACTACCTCGCGCTCACCGCGGAGGAGGTGCCGGCGGGCGCCACCGAGTACAAGTGCTGCCCGCCCATCCGCGAGGCGCACAACCGGGAGCTGCTCTGGGAGGGGCTGCTCGACGGCACGATCGACTACATCGCCTCCGACCACTCGCCGTCGACCATCGACCTCAAAGACCCCGAGAACGGCGACTTCGCCGTCGCGTGGGGCGGCGTCTCGTCGCTGCAGCTCGAGCTGCCGATCGTGTGGACCGAGGCGCGCCGACGCGGCATCGGCATCGAGCAGGTCGTCGCCTGGATGGCCACGAAGCCGGCCGCCAACGTCGGCCTCACGGGCAAGGGCAGCATCGCGCCCGGCAACGACGCCGACTTCGCCGTGTTCGCCGAGAACGACGCGTTCGTGGTCGACGCCGCCGAGCTGCAGCACAAGAACCCGATCACGCCGTACGCCGGCCGCCCGCTGTCGGGCGTCGTGCGCCAGACCATCCTCCGCGGGCGCCGCGTCGACGGCGAGACCCCGCACGGCACGCTGATCCGGCGGGGCATGCTCGACTCCTGAGGGTGTGTGTTCGGTGGAGGTGCTCGGCGGGTGAGGCTCGGCGAGCTGACGCGAGCCTGAGCCGGCTCAGAAGGCCCAGAGGTGCGCGAGCGCTCCGAACCCGAGGGCCGCGACGGCGAGGCTGCCGGCGAGCACCCACACGGCGAGCATGATCGCGTTCAGCCAGACGCCCCACAGGGCGAGGGCGCGATCCCGCGTGTTGCGGCGCAGCGCGAGCACGCCGAAGACGAGGCCGGTGATGGGGGCGAAGAACGTCCAACCGCTCACCACGGAGGCGATGCCGAGCACGAAGCTCGTGATCGAGAACGCGCGGGAGTGGTCGTCGATGGCGACCGGGCCGCTCGGGAACGGCTCGGAGCCGCTCGAGGCGGCGCTGCTCGCCGCGAGCGGCGTGGTGTCGGCGAAGCGGGCGTCGGGGGTGGTGGTGGCGC
>NZ_LDRK01000075.1 GCF_001477055.1 Leucobacter chromiiresistens | reverse complement strand
GCGCGGGGCGATCGCCTCGATCCGCGCCGTGAACGTCGACTCGGTGGTGCGCACGCTGCTCGGCCGGGGGCTCGTCGCGGAGGCCGGGCACGATCCCGAGACGGGCGCGATCCTCTACGGCACGTCCGACGCGCTGCTCGGCTATCTCGGCATCGGCGACATCTCCGAACTGCCCCCCATCTCCCCACTGCTCGAAGAACCCACGGAAGGATTCGACGAATGAATCGCTCGGAAGACAAGTTCGGCGGGTCGTTCTCCGTCGACGGCGAGGGCGTCGAGGTCGATCTGGCCGCGTTCGGGTGGGACCGCCCGGAGCGCGCGGCGGGGCCGGCCGGCGCGCCGGGCGACCCCGAGCAGGCGCCCGACGACGGCCGCGTGCGCCTGCAGAAGGCGCTCGCCCACGCGGGCGTCGCGTCGCGCCGGGCGTGCGAGACGCTCATCACCAGCGGGCGGGTGTCGGTCAACGGCGTGGTCGAGCGGGAGCTCGGCTCGCGCATCGACCCCGAGAACGACGACGTGCGCGTCGACGGCGTGGTGGTGCAGCTCGACGTGTCGAAGCGCTACTTCGTGCTGAACAAGCCGCGCGGCGTCGTCTCGACGATGAGCGACGAGAACGGGCGGCCCGACCTGCGCGAGTTCACCGACGCGGTCGAGGATCGGCTCTACAACGTCGGCCGCCTCGACACCGACACGAGCGGTCTGCTCATCCTCACGAACGACGGCGAGCTGGCGCATCGCCTCGCGCATCCGAGCTTCGGCGTGCAGAAGACGTACATCGCGAAGGTGCGCGGCCGGGTCTCGCCCGCCGTGATCCAGCGGTTGAAAGACGGGGTGGAGCTCGCCGACGGCCCGATCCGCGCGGATCGGGCGAAGCTGCTGCCCGGCGGGTCGAGCGCCGCGCACTCGCTCGTGGAGGTGACCCTGCACTCGGGGCGCAATCGCATCGTGCGGCGCATGCTCGCGGAGGTGGGGCATCCGGTGGTCGAGCTCGTGCGCCGCCAGTTCGGGCCGCTGCACCTCGGCACGCTGCGCGTCGGCGAGTTGCGCGAGCTGTCGGCGGGAGAGCGCGGTGCGCTGCTCTCGGCCGCCGAGGACGGCGGGGCGCCGGATCGCGGGGCGCCGCGCGGCGGTGAGACGCCGGGCGGCGGATCCGGCGGCGCCTCCCGGCCGCGCCGTCGCGGCGAGATCACCGCGGGGCGGCCCGGCGACGGCAAGGGCGCCCGCGGCATGCGGGGCACGGCGGCGCGGGGCAACCCGCACGGCCGCGCCGGTCGGAAGCAGGGCGGACGATGAGCGGCGTGCGGCATCCGGCAGGGTCGGAGGCGGCGGCGGGCGCGGGGTCGGACGCGGGTTCGCGCGCGGAGACGGGCGGCGCGCATCTGCGCCCCGTCGGCGAGCGGGCCGCGCTGGTCGCGCGCTCCCGGGGCCCGGTGCACATCATCGGCGCCGGGCTGCTCGGCGCGAGCGTCGGCCTCGGCCTGCGCGAGCGCGGCGTCGATGTGACGCTCGAGGATCTGTCGCCGACGACCGTCGCGCTCGCCGCCGACTACGGCGCCGGGCGGGTGCGGTCGGCCGGCGACGACGCGCCCGCGCTCGTCGTCATCGCGACCCCGCCCGACGTCACGGCCGACGTGGTGGAGCGCGCGCTCCGCACCTACCCGGAGGCCGTGGTCACGGACGTCGCGAGCGTGAAGCTCGCGCCCTACGCCGAGCTCGTGCGCCGCGGCATCGACCTCTCGCGCTACGTGGGCTCGCACCCGATGGCGGGCCGGGAGCGCGGCGGCGCGATCATGGCGCGCGCCGACCTCTTCGTGGGGCGGCCGTGGGTGATCTGCCGCGACGGCGAGACCCCGGCGGAGGCTCTCGCACTGGTCGAGGCCGTCGCGCTCGACCTCGGCGGCGTGCTCATCGAGATGACGCCCGAGGAGCACGACCGCTCCGTCGGGCTCGTCTCCCACCTGCCGCAGGTGGTGTCGAGCCTGCTCGCCGCGCGCCTCGTGCCCGCCTCCGACCAGGCGATCGGTCTCGCGGGCGGCGGGCTGCGCGACACCACGCGCGTCGCCTCCAGCGACCCCGAGCTCTGGGTGCAGATCCTCGGTGCGAACAGCGCACCCGTGGTGGAGCTGCTCGACGCGTTCGCCGCGGATGTCGCCGCGTTCGCCGACGCGCTCCGCGATCCGGCCCGCACCGGGGCGAAGCGACGCATCGCCGACCTGCTGTCGGCGGGCAACAACGGGGTGTCGCGCATTCCGGGCAAGCACGGCTCGTCGGAGCGGTTCACCCAGATCACGGTGCTGATCGACGATTCGCCCGGGCAGCTCGCGAAGTTGCTCACCGAACTCGGAGAACTGGGCATTAATATGGAAGACTTGCGCCTCGAGCACTCGCCGGGCGCCCAGATCGGTTTCGCGGAGATCGCGGTACTGCCGGAGGTCGCCGAACGCGCGGTCGCCGATCTCGTCGAACGCGGATGGAGGACGCTGTGACTGATGCTGCATCAGCTGCCGCTGCACTGACCGTCGCGACCGGAGCGGCGCAGGCCGAAGCGGATCGGACGGCGGCGGATCGCACCGCCCCGCTGCTCGTCGCCATCGACGGCCCCGCGGGCAGCGGCAAGTCGAGCGTCTCGCGCGCCGCCGCCGAGCAGCTCGGCTTCGGCATCCTCGACACCGGCGCGGCGTACCGGTCGCTCGCGTGGGCGGCCGTCGAGAGCGCCGCCGACCTCGACGACCCCGACGCGGTCATGGCCATCCTCGACACCTGGACGTACACGATCACGCTGCACGGCCCGCAGCGGGTGACGGTCGACCTCGGCGACGGCGTCGCCCACGACGTGACCGCGGCGATCCGCCAGCACGCCGTGAGCGGGCTCGTGAGCCGCGTCTCCCAGCACCCGCCGGTGCGCGACCGCCTCAACGCGATGTTCCGGCGCATCGTCGCCGAATCGGCACTGCCCGGCGTGGTGATCGAGGGGCGCGACATCACCACGGTGGTCGCACCCGACGCGCCCGTGCGCGTGCTCATGACGGCCACGGCGGCGGTGCGCGCGCAGCGGCGCGCGGGGGAACTGGCGGGGCTGACGCATGAGCAGGTGCTCGCCGACATCGAGGCGCGCGACGCCAAGGACGCGCTGGTCGTGGACTTCTTCACCCCCGCAGCCGGGGTGACGCTCGTCGACACGAGCGACCTGAACTTCGAGCAGTCGGTGCAGGCTGTGGTCGATATCGTACGAGCGGCGCAGTGCGCCGCGGAAGAGAGCGAATGATGAGCGAGCAGAACCCCGCAACGGGAGCCGAGCGCGGCGACGCGCGCGCCGAGGCGCCCGAGGTCGAGGCCCCCGAGTACGACGGGCCCGAGGTCATGCAGGTGACCCCCGACGGCAGCCAGGTCGCCGCCGACCCCGAGTACGACGAGGCCGACACGTACGAGGCGACCGTGCACGACGCCCCCGTGCGCGCCGCCGACGAGGGAGAGATCGTCTTCGGCGAGGGCTTCGACGCCAGCGTCACCGACGAGGAGCGTCTGCGCGCCATGCGCTCCAACCTCGAGGGCTTCGACCTCGAGGACGACGACGTGGCGATCATCAGCGACGACGGCGAGTTCCTCGGGTTCCGCGAGCCCGTCGCCGAGTCGCTGCCCGTCGTCGCCATCGTCGGCCGCCCGAACGTCGGCAAGTCGGCCCTCGTGAATCGCATCCTCGGCCGCCGCGAGGCCGTCGTCGAAGACGTGCCCGGCGTCACCCGCGACCGCGTCACCTACCAGGCGGAGTGGGTGGGCACCCGCTTCAGCCTCGTCGATACCGGCGGCTGGGAGCCCGATGCGAAGGGCATCGACGCGTCGGTCGCCCTGCAGGCCGAGGTCGCGATCGAGCTGTGCGACGTCGTGATGTTCGTGGTCGACTCGCGCGTCGGCCCGACCGCCACCGACGAGCGCGTCGTGCAGCTGCTGCGCCGCACGCACAAGCCCGTCTTCCTCGTCGCGAATAAGGTGGACGACGCCGTGCTCGAAGCGGAGGCCGCTCAGCTGTGGTCGCTCGGGCTCGGCGAGCCGCGCGCGGTATCGGCGCTGCACGGACGCGGCGTCGCCGACCTGCTCGACGCCGTCGTGGAGGCGCTCCCCGAGGAGTCGGCCGTCGCGCAGCCGAAGATGCTCGGGCCGCGCCGCGTCGCCCTGCTCGGCCGCCCCAATGTCGGCAAGTCGAGCCTGCTGAACAAGGCCGCGGGCGAGGAGCGCGCGGTCGTCAGCGACGTCGCGGGCACCACGCGCGATCCGGTCGACGAGCAGGTCGAGATCGCCGGCCGCGTGTGGACGTTCGTCGACACCGCCGGCATCCGCCGCCGCGTGCACCTGCAGAAGGGCGCCGACTTCTACGCGTCGCTGCGCACCGCCGCAGCGCTCGAGAAGGCCGAGGTCGCGGTCGTGCTCATCGACGTGACGCAGGAGATCTCCGACCAGGATCTGCGCATCATCGACCTCGTGCTCGAGTCGGGGCGCGCACTCGTGCTCGCCTTCAACAAGTGGGACATGCTCGACGACGACCGCCGCCGCTACCTGGAGCGCGAGATCGAGCAGGATCTGGCGCACGTCGACTGGGCGCCGCGAGTCAACATCTCGGCGCGCACCGGCCGCCACCTCGAGAAGCTCGTGCCGGCGCTCGAGACGGCGCTCGAGTCGTGGGATACGCGCATTCCCACCGGCAAGTTCAACGCCTTCGTGGCGGAGCTCGTGCAGGAGCACCCGCACCCGCTGCGCAGCGGCAAGCAGCCGCGCATCCTGTTCGGCACGCAGGTGCAGAACCGCCCGCCGACCTTCGTGCTCTTCACGTCCGGCTTCCTCGATCCGCAGTACCGCCGCTTCATCCAGCGGCGCCTGCGCGAGCGCTACGGCTTCGAGGGCAGCCCCATCGTGATCAACATGCGCATCCGCGAGCGGCGACCCCGCCCGTAAGGCGGAGCGCGGCGGCGTGCTGCCCGTCGCGGCGCTCCGCCGCGCGCGGGGCGCGCCCCCAGCGAGCGCGCGCTAGCCTCTGAGCATGGCGCGACCCGAGACTCCAGACACGCCTGCGGCCGAGACGCCCGAGACGCCCGAGACGCCCGGGGCTTCCGAGACTCCCGAGACCGGCGACGGCGCTCCGGTGCGGCAGCTCACGCGCCTGGAGCGCTCGATCGACGTCGCCGCGAACCGCCTGCTCGCGGGCCGGCCCGCCTCGGGCCCGCGCGCCGTCGTCATCGAGGTGGCGGTGTTCCTGCTGAAGCAGGCGTGGGCCTGCATCTTCGGGGCGCTGATGCTGGTGGTGATCGTCGCCGCGCGGCTCTGGTACCCCGACGACGCCGCGCTCGCCCGGAATGACGCGATGACGCTCGCCGCCGTGGCGATCCAGGTCGGCATGGTTGTGTTCCGGCTGGAGAGCGGGCGCGAGCTGTGGGTGATCGTGCTGTTCCACATCACGGGCACCGCGATGGAGCTGTTCAAGACCGACGTCGGCTCGTGGGCGTACGCGGCCGACGGGGTGCTGCGCATCGGGGCGGTGCCGCTCTTCAGCGGGTTCATGTACGCGGCGGTCGGCTCGTACATGGTGCGCGTGCACCGGCTGCACGATCTGCGCTTCACGCGGTACCCGCCGATCTGGGCGACGACCGTCGCGGCGGTCGCGATCTACGCGAACTTCTTCACCCACCACTACGTCTTCGACGCGCGGTGGCTGCTGCTCGCAGTCGTCGTGCTGCTGTGGGCTCCGACGCTCATGCACTTCCGCATCTGGCGGGCGACGCTGCGGGTGCCCGTGCTGCTCGTGTTCGTCGGCGTCGCGCTGTTCATCTGGATCGCCGAGAACGTCGCCACCCTCTCGGGTGCGTGGCTGTACCCCGGTCAGGTGGACGGGTGGGAGCTCGTCTCGGGGCAGAAGATCGTCTCGTGGTTCCTGCTGATGATCATCTCGGTCGTCATGGTCACCTGGGTGTACCGCCCCAGGCGACCGGACGCCGGGTGAGGGGGAGAGGCGGAAGCGCCGTCACGCGGCGAACGCGAGGGCGAGCGCACCGAACCCGAACACGGCGACGGCGATGATGCCGGCGAGCGCCCAGAGCGCGAGCATCGCGGCGTTCAGCCAGACGCCCCAGAGGGCGAGCGTGCGATCCCGCGTGTTGCGGCGCAGGGCGAGGATGCCGAAGACGAGGCCGGTGATGGGCGCGAAGAACGTCCAGCCGCTGACGACGGAGGCGATGCCGAGCACGAAGCTGGTGATGGTGAACGCGCGGGAGTGGTCGTCGTTGGCGACGGGGCCGCTCGGGATCGGCTCGGACCCGTTCGAGGCGGGGTCGGTCGCCGCGAGGGGCGTGGTGTCGGGGGTGGTGGTGGCGCTCATGGCGGCTCCTCTCGTGTGCGGCGAACGGGTGTTCGCGGTGATGACTCCACGGTAGGTCGGGGCGGGGTGTCGGCGCGTCCGCCCGCGGTACGGCCTGCATGAGACCGCGGTACCGGATCGGGTGCGCCACCCATTCCCTCGGCCCCCGAACCCTGTTACGGTACTCAATGGAAATCATTTTCCACGATTCGAAATCACGTGAGGCCCAATGGCGGGCGAGGAGCTCTGAGATGACGCAGCTGCAGGCGGGAGTGACGATCGGCGAGACGCCGCCCGAGGTGTCGTTCGTGACGGCGGAGGGGGAGGCGTGCACGTCGAGCGTGTTCGCGGGGGCGCCCGCCATCGTCTACTTCTACCCGGCGGCGTTCACTCCGGGGTGCACCACGGAGGCGTGCGACTTCCGCGACCACCTCGACGCGCTGAGCGCGGGCGGGTACCGCGTGTACGCCGTCTCGGGCGACGACCCCGCGACGCTCTCGCGTTTCGCCGCCGAGCACGCGCTCACGTACACGCTGCTCAGCGACCCGCAGCACGCGGCTGCGCGGGCGTGGGGGGCGTGGGGCGAGAAGACCGTGAACGGCGAGCAGACCATCGGGGCGCTGCGCTCCACGTTCGTGCTCGACGCGGCCGGGCGCGTGATCCGCGCCGAGTACGGGGTCGACCCGGTGGGCCACGTCGCGCGGCTGCGCGAGGCGCTCGCGCTCTAACCGCGCCCGTCGTAGGGCATGCCCGTTGCCGTGATGACGAGTTCGGGCACGCTCGTCGTCGCAGGCAGGTCGGCGACCGCCGCGACCATGCGCGCGACGTGCGCGACGTCGAAGGTGGGCTCGGGCGGGGCATCCCCGGCGGCCGGAGCCTCCTCGCCGGCTGTGCCGTTCCCGCGCGGGCGAGCGGTGAACTCGGCGAGGAGCCCCGTGCTCGCGTTGCCGATGTCGAGTTGCGTCGCCGTGATGCCGAGCGGCCGCCCGTCGAGCGCGAGGGAGCGGGTGATGCCGGTGGTGGCGTGCTTGCTCACCGCGTACGCGGAGGCGTGCGCGCGGGGCACGCGAGCCGCGATCGAGCCGTTGGTGATGATGCGCCCGCCGGTGGGCGCCTGCGATGCCATCCGCCGGAACGCCGCTGCGGCGCAGAGCCACTGGCCGGTGACGTTGACCTCCAGTGTTCGGCTGAACTCGTGGGGCGGCACGCGGTCG
>NZ_LDRK01000074.1 GCF_001477055.1 Leucobacter chromiiresistens | reverse complement strand
TTGCGCAGCGGCACCGTGGTGTGGGCGGCGCCCGACATCGCGATGAGCGCCGCGTACGCGTCGTAGAACGGCTCCAGGGTCACGACCTCGTCGCCCGGCCCCGCGAAGGCGAGCAGCGCCGCGGCGAGCGCCTCGGTCGCGCCCGCGGTGACCAGCACCTCGGCGGCGGGGTCGACGTCGAGGCCCGTGCGGCGGCGTCGCTGCTGCGCGATCGCCTCGCGCAGTGGGGCGATGCCGCGCCCCGGCGGGTACTGGTTGTCGCCGGTCAGGATCGCCTCGGCGGCGATGCGCCGAATCCACTCGGGGCCGTCGGCGTCGGGGAATCCCTGGCCGAGGTTCGCCGCGCCGGTCTCGTTCGCGAGCGCCGTCATCTCGGCGAAGATCGTGGGGCGGGTGGAGCCGTCGGCCCCCGCCAGCCCCGCCGCAGCCGCCACCGATCGCCATCGTTCGCTCATCCGCCCAGTCTAAGCGCGCACCCACCTCGCATGCGGCGGGCTGCCAGCGTCGCCCCGTAGCCTCCCCCTATGCCCGCACCGCACCCGCACAAAGCCGCCGCCGGCGGCGGGCGCCGTCGTCACTGGCAGCGAGCGGCGCGCGTGCGCGCGCTCATCAGACGCGTGCCCTGGCTCGACGCCCTCTACCGTGTTGCGCTCACCGCGGTCGGCGCGATCATCGTGATCGCCGGGCTGATCCTGGTGCCGCTGCCCGGGCCCGGCTGGCTCATCGTGTTCTTCGGGCTCGCGATCCTCGGCACCGAGTTCCACTGGGCGCGCCGCCTTCTGGGCTGGGTGCGCATGGCGGTGGCGCGCGTGACGGAGCGCTGGCGCGTCTGGCGTGCGCGCCGCGCCGCGTACAGCACGTGACGCGGCGCCCCGAGCAGACGCGGCGCCCCGAGCAGACGCGGCGCCCCTGAGCGGACGCGGCGCCCCTGAGGAGACGCCGCGCCCCGGAACGGCGGCGGCGCCCCGGATCTGCGTGTGCAGGTCCGAGGCGCCGAGGCCCGAGCGCGGTGCGCTACTTGACGAGCGGGATGTTGAAGATGAAGCCCGGCTGCTCGCCGCGGCGGAAGCCGTCGCTCGCCTTCACCGCGGCGATGATGTGGAAGATGAAGAGCACGAGCGACCCGATGCCGAGCAGGAACCCGAAGATGAACCCGATGTAGGGGATCAGGGCCAGGATCCACGTGACCACGCCGACGCCCACGCGCAGCAGCGAGAAGTTCAGGTTGTCGCGCTGGTACGCGTACACGCGCTGATCGCCCTTGTCCTTGTCGATCAGGTAGAAGATGAGTGCCGGGATCCAGGAGAAGAAGACCGACAGCCAGTAGTTGAGCACCACGTTCGTGGCGGGATCGGCGGCCGGCTGACCGTACCCGGCGGGCGGCTGCTGGTAGCCGCCGGGGGGCGGCGTCTGGCCCGGAGCGCCGTAGTGCGGGGGCTGCTGCGGCTGCTGGTAGCCCGGCTGCGGCTGCTGCGGCTGCTGGTACTGCGGAGCCTGCGGGGGGACCGGCGGACCGCTGGGCGCCTGGTACTGCGGCGCCTGGAACTGGGGCGCTGCCGGGGGAGCCGAGGGCGCGGCCGGAGGAGCCTGCGGCACGGTGGGCGGAGCGGGCGGAGCCGGAGGCGTCGTCGGCGCGGGATCGCCTGCACCGTGGCCGGCGGGCTCGCGGCCGGGCTGATCCTCAGGGGGCAACGTAGTCATGTTCGGTCTCCTTCAAGACGTAGGATGCGACTTTGAGGCTACCGCAGGTGCATCGGGTCGCGGTAGCGGCTTGCGCCGCACGGGAACCGCCGTGCGAGAGGCGGTGCGCACCGCACGTGCGCCGCGCCGCCTAGAACGCGTCGGGGCTCGGCGCCGCGGTGTGGAGGATCGCCACGTCGGCATGGCGGTCGAAGCGGTAGCCGGTGCCGCGCACCGTGCGCACGATGTCCTGGTACTGGGCGAGCTTCACGCGGAGGCGGCGGATGTGCACGTCGATGGTGCGCTCGCTCGGCACCTCCTCATCACTGCCCTCGCTCCACAGCGCGGCGATGAGCTCCTCACGGCTGATGGTGCGGCCCTCGCGCAGCACGAGGTACTGCAGCAGCTCGAACTCGCGGAAGGTGAGGGCGGCGGTCACGTTGTCGAGCAGCACGCGCTTGCGCGAGAGGTCGAGGATCACGCCGGAGGCGGCGTGATCCTGCTCCTCGGCCTCGTGCTGCTTCTGACGGGCCACCGCGGCGGGGTCGCCGAGTGCGAGGCGCACGACGTCGACATCGCGACCGCCGGTCTGCTCGGGGGCGAGGGCGACGGCGGCGTAGGTCTCGGCGGCGGGCGCGAGTTCGGCGACGAGCTGCTTGATGCGGGTGACGATGGCGCCGAGCTTCGGATCGCCGTCGGCGATCTTGTCGTCAGCGAGGCCGACGTAGAGCGCGAAGCCGCGCACCTCCGTGCCCTCGGGAACGCGGCGTTCGGGCGCCGACTGCGGGGCGAGGTCGGCGGCGAGGTCGGGGCGGGCGGCGCGGAGGGTCTGCGTGGTGGCGTTCATGATGATGTCCTTAGGGAGGTGTCGAATGCGTGCCGCGCTGCGGTGCGCGACGCTTCGGCCGGTGATCGGCCGGTGGTGCGGGCGATACGGTGCGCGGCTCTCGCAGATCGGAGAGAGACGGCGCTCGGTGCGGAGGGCACCCCGTGATCGCGGCGACGGGACGTGTCGCCGGGTGGACGTACTGCTCAGAAGACGTTCACATGCACATTCGACAACGCATGACACTCTGCCCGGCCATCATCATGCCGGGGTTCCCGAAGTTCACCTCGAAGGCGGACTGGGGACGAATGGTCTCATGCATAACCGCAAGTTAAGCAAAGCATTGCTCCGGGTGTCAAGCGCCAAGAGGAGCAATTGCTCGATCAGGGCGCGGTCAGTCGCCCGCGGTGCCGTACAGGCGGTCGCCCGCGTCGCCGAGGCCCGGCACGATGTAGGCCTGCTCGTTCAGCCCGTCGTCGAGCGCGCCGAGCACCAGCGTCACCTCGCGATCGCCGGCGGCCTGCTCGATCGCCTCGACGCCCTCGGGGGTGCCGAGCACGCAGATCGCCGTGACATCGTCGGCTCCGCGGTCGAACAGGAACTTGATAGCGGCCGCCAGCGATCCGCCCGTCGCGAGCATCGGATCGAGCACGAAGCACTGCCGCCCCGCGAGCGACTCGGGCAACCGCTCGGCGTACGTCGTGGGCTGCAGCGTCTCCTCGTCGCGGGCCATGCCCAGGAACCCGACCTCGGCCGTGGGCACCAGCTTCACCATGCCCTCGAGCATGCCGAGCCCGGCGCGCAGAATCGGAACGATGAGCGGCAGCGGCTCGCTCAGCTTCACGCCCGTGGTCGGGGCGACCGGCGTCTCGATGGCGTGCGGCTCGACCCGCACCTCGCGCGTCGCCTCGTAGGCGAGCAGCGTCATGAGCTCCTCGATCAAGAGCCGGAACGTCGGCTGTGAGGTCTTCGTGTCGCGCAACACGGTGAGCTTGTGGGTGATGAGGGGATGATCCGCAACGAAGACTCGCATGCGCCTATTCTATTGGCGTGACCCCCATCCCCCCATCGCGCTCGGAGCTGGCGTCGATGGGCCTCGCCCTCGCCGCAGCCCGGGACGCGGGCGACGCGGGCGAGATCCCGGTCGGCGCCCTCGTGCTCGACGCCGACGGCGCGGTGATCGGCGCGGGCCGCAACATGCGCGAGGCGATGCCGGATCCGACGGGCCATGCCGAGGTCATCGCGATCCGCGAGGCCGCCGCAGCTCGCGGGAGCCGGGTGCTCGACGAGTGCACCCTCGTCGTGACGCTCGAGCCGTGCGTCATGTGCGCCGGCGCCATTCTCGCGGCCCGCATTCCGCGCGTGGTGATCGGGGCGTGGGACGAGAAGGCGGGCGCCGCGGGCAGCGTCTACGATCTGCTGCGCGACGGGCGTCTGCCGCACGCCGTGCCGGAGGTGGTGGGCGGAGTGCGCGCCGACGAGTGCGCCGCCCTGCTCCGCGCCTTCTTCGAGCACCGCCGCTAGCGGTCGGCGCACCGCCGCCGCACCGCGCCGCCGCGCCGCTGCCGTGCCGCCGCTCCGATTCTGCGAGCGGGGTCACTTCTCGTGCGTGTCGGCCGCGCGACACCCACGGAAAGTGACCCCGCTCGCAGGATGAGCAGCGGGGCGGCCGATCAGCCGCCCGGTCAGGCGCGCGGCGCGACCGTCACCGGCTCGGGGGCGAACGACACCACGACGCGGTCGCCCGCGCGGAACACCTCGTCGGCGGCGTGCTGCGACGCGAGTTCGGAGCCGTCGTCGAACTGCACCACGGTGCGCCGGATCGGCCCGAGGAACCCGCTCGACAGCACCGTGCCGCTCAGCGGCGAGGCGAAGGATCCCGGGGCCTCGACGGCGAGCCGCACGTGCTCGGGCCGCACATACGCCGTCACCGGGGCGCCCGCGACGCCGGTGGTGCCCGAGGCGTCCGGCGCGATCAGCGGGAGCCGGGCGCCGCGCACGTTCACGCGATCCTGCTCGCGCGTGCCCGCGAGCCGGTTCGAGAGCCCCACGAAGTCGGCCACGAAGGGCGACGCCGGCCGCCGGTACAGGTCTTCGGGGGTGCCGAGCTGCGCGATCCGGCCGCCCTCCATCACCGCGACGCGGTCGGAGACGGCGAGCGCCTCCTCCTGGTCGTGCGTGACGAACACGGTGGTGATGCCGAGCTCCGTCTGAATGGCGCGGATCTGCTCGCGCAGCCGCACCCGCACCTTCGCGTCGAGAGCGGAGAGCGGCTCGTCGAGCAGCAGCGCCCGGGGCCGTGTGACGAGCGCGCGGGCGAGCGCCACGCGCTGCTGCTGACCGCCCGAGAGCTCGTGCGGGAACCGCTCGGCGAGGTGCGAGAGCCCGACGATCTCGAGCATCTCGCCGATGCGCGACGCCCGCTCGCCCTTCGGCACTCGGCGCATGCCGAGCCCGAACTCGATGTTGCGGGCCACGGTCAGGTGCGGGAACAGGGAGTACTGCTGGAACACCATGCCGATGTCGCGACGGTTGACCGGCACATCGGTGACATCGTCATCGCCGATCCGCACCCGGCCCGAGGTGACGTCTTCGAGCCCGGCGATGCAGCGCAGCGCGGTCGTCTTGCCGCACCCCGACGGGCCGAGCAGGCACACGAGCTCGCCGGGTTCGAGCGCGAGGTCGATCCCGTGCAGCACCGTGGTCGCGCCGTACGCCTTGGTCACCGCTTCGAGGCGCACCGCGGCGCCGGCTCGGGTCTGGGTCGTGGTGGCGTTCATGATCGGGGCTCCTGAGGGGTCGAGGGGCGGGAACCGCGCCGTGCGCTGCGGCGCGGCGCGCCCCCGGTGCTGCTGACGAGGAGCAGCACGACGAAGGCGCCGACCAGCGAGAGCAACGATACCGCGACGGCGACGAAGGGGTCGGACTTGGAGATCTGCAGCAGCGCCGTCTGCAGCGTCATCCGGTTGAGCAGCGAGGAGACGGTGAACTCGCCCAGCACGATCGCGATGGTGAGGAGCGACGCGGCGAGGAGGCCGCGGCGCACGCCGGGGGCGATGACGCGCAGCAGCACGGCGCCCCACCCGGCGCCGAGCGAGCGGGCCGCTTCGGCGCGAGTGCGCGCATCGATGCCCTGCAGGTCGGCGGCGATCGCGCGGTAGGCGAAGGGCAGCACGAGCACGCCGTACGCGAGCGAGAGCGTCCAGGCGCCCGAGCCGACCATCGTGCCGAGCACGCGGTAGATCGGCGCGAAGCCGACGACGAGCACGATGGCGGGGATCGCGATGGGCAGCACGGTGAGCAGGTCGAGGGCGCGCTCCAGCCGGGGGTGGCGCAGATGCACGAGCACGATGGTCGGGGCGAACACGCCGAGCACGATGGCGAGGGTGAGTGCGGCGAGCGCGAACGAGTTGCCGAGCCCCTGGAAGAGGGGCCGGTAGGTGCGCGCATTCTCGGGGTCGAACAGCCCCGCCCAATGGTCGAGGCCGTACCCGCCCGAGGTCTGCCGGAGGGTGAACTCGAGCATCGCGGCGAGCGGGATCAGGAAGACGAGGCCGATGAGCGAGACGACGGCGTACGCGACGCCCCGCGACGGTCGGCCGGGCACGCGCGCGCTCATCGCTGCCACCGCCCGGCCCGGGCCATGAGCCTGCTGTAGGCGAGCATCACGACGGTCATCACGAGGATCATGCCGAGGGCGAGCACGCCTGCGGTGGCGGAGTTCGATCCGCCCGTCTCGCCGATGAGTGCGGCGCGGATCTGCAGCGGCACGATCTGGGAGCCCTGACTGATGAGCGCTGCGGCGGTCGCGTACGACGAGAAGGCGTTGGCGAAGAGCAGCAGCAGGGAGCCGAAGAAGGCGGGTGCGAGCACGGGGAGCCCGACGCGCCCCCAGTAGGTGAGGCTGCCGCCGCCGAGCGTCGCGACCGCCTCCGCCCAGCCCGGCTTCAGCGCGACGACCGCGGGCAGGAAGGTGATGACCATGAGGGGCACCTGGAAGTAGAGGTAGGGGAGGATCAGCCCGGGCAGCTCGTACAGCCACACGCCCTCGGCGTAGATGTCGATGCCGAGCCGCTCGCGCAGGCCGACGGTGACGAGGCCCTGGATGCCGATCGTCGCGACGAAGGCGAACGCGAGCATCACGCCGCCGAACTGCGCGAGCACCGAGCTCGCGGCGTCGATGACGCGGCGCAGCGGCCCGCGCTCGGGGAGGGCGGCGAGCGCCCAGCAGAGGATCGCGCCGACCACGGCGCCGACGACGGCGGTGATGCCGCTCACCCGCACGCTCGCACCGAAGGCGCCGAGTGTCGCCGGGGCGGCGAGCACCTGCAGGTTCGCGAGGGTGAAGCCGCCGGCGTCGGTGAAGCCGCTGCTCACGGCGAGGACGGTGGGCACGGCGAGGAAGAGCAGGATGTACGCGGTGAACGGGACGAGCCCGATCACCGATGCGAGGCGTTTCACGTGGGCTCCGGAAGGGTCGGCAGAGCGGGGGCGGGGTGGGTG
>NZ_LDRK01000073.1 GCF_001477055.1 Leucobacter chromiiresistens | reverse complement strand
GCTGGGAGTTGGGTCTAAAGTGCAGAGTCAGGCGCGCGGCGGCGCAATGATCAGGCGCTCGGCGCCGGAATGATCAGGCGCGCGGCGGCCCCACGGCGACCGCGACGAGTGCCGCGATCGCGTGATCATCGAGCGGTGAGCGGCTGAGAGCGCGCAGCAGCAGCGCGCCGACGAGCGCTTCGGCGATGTCGTCGATCGGCGCCCCCTCGGGGAGATGCGGTTCGCTGCCGATGGCCGCGGCGAGCCGCGTGGAGAGCGCGCCGGAGCCCGATCCGGCGATCGCGTCGCGCAGCCGCTGGCCGACATCGGCGTTGTCGGTCGCCGCGGCGATGAGCGAGCGCACCAGGCCCTCGCCCTGCGAGCTCAGCAGCACCTCGCCGACCGCGTGCAGCCATGTCGTGAGGTCGCGCCGCACGTCGCCCGTGTCGGGCACCTCGAGTCGCTCGCCCAGGATCATCCCCTCGAGCAGGGCCTCGGCGATGATGGCGCTCTTCGACTTCCACCAGCGGTAGATGGTCTGCTTGCCGACGCCGGCGCGCGAGGCGATGCCCTCGATGGCGAGATGGTCGTACCCGCGCTCGGCGAGCATTTCGATGGCTGCCTGCAGGATCGCCTGTCGTGCGGCCTCGCTGCGCACGGGGCCGCTCCGCGATGACACTGCCACGGGATCTCCATTCAGTAAAGACGAGACGGTCCGTGTTATCTTATCCCCTGCTGGTCGACGACGATGGCGGCCTCCCGACGCGGCCGCCGCGCAGAATGGGAGATGGCATGGCCGAGTTGCTGCACCGACTGGGAACCTTCGCGGCACAACGCGCCTGGACGGTGATCCTCGCGTGGATCGTGATCCTCGGCATCGCCGTCGGCGGCTTCCTCGTCGGGTTCAAGGGGCTGAGCTCGAGCTTCGACGTGCCCGGCACCGCCTCGGGAGACGTGCTCGACGAGCTCGAGGCGTCGCTCCCCGACTTCAGCGGGGCATCGGGCACGGTCGTCTTCCACTCCGAGGACGGGGCGCCGCTCACCGAGGCCCAGCGATCCGACATCTCGGCGCTCGCCGAGAGCGCGAAGGATCTGCCCGACGTCGCCGATGTGATCGACCCCTTCGACGCGCAGCAGCAGCTCGCAGACCAGCAGCAGCAGATCGTCGACGGCCGGCAGCAGATCGAGGACGGGCGCGCGCAGGCCGAGGCGGGCCAGCAGCAGCTCGACGCCGCGAGGGACCGGATCGCCGAGGGGCAGGCGCAGCTCGACGCCGCAGGCGCGCAGCTCGCCGCAGTGGAGATGCCCGAGGAGATGCGCGCTCCCCAGCTCGCAGCGCTCGAACAGCAGCAGCAGCAGCTCGATGCCGGAAACGCCGAACTCGACGCGCAGCAGGAGCAGCTCGATGCGGGCATCGCCGAACTCGATGCGAATCAGGAGAAGCTCGAGCAGGGCGCCGAGCTCGCCTCGTACGCCGAGGGCATCGGCGTGGTCTCCGCAGACGGAGCGACCGCGCTCGTCAACGTCTCCTTCACCGAACCGCGCCTCGACCTGTCGCAGGAGACCAAGGACGCCGTCGTCGAGCACTTCGAGAGCACCCCGATCGACGGCGTGCAGACGGCCATCTCGACCGACATCTCGCAGGGCGTTCCCGAGATCCTCGGCGTCGGCGAAGCGGTCGGCGTCGTCATCGCCGCGATCGTGCTCATCGTCGTGCTCGGGTCGATCCTCGCCGCCGCGTTCCCCATCGTCACGGCACTCGTCGGGGTCGGGATCGGGGCCATGGCGACGCTCGCCTTCTCCGGGGTCACGCAGATGGCCTCCGTCACGCCCATCCTCGGCGTGATGCTCGGTCTCGCCGTCGGCATCGACTACTCCCTCTTCATCCTGTACCGCCACCGCAAGCAGATGCTGCAGGGCGCCGGCGTCGTCGAATCGATCGGCCTCGCGAACGGCACCGCGGGCAACGCGGTCGTGTTCGCGGGCGCGACCGTGATCGTCGCCCTGCTCGCGCTGAACATCACCGGCATCCCGTTCCTCGGGCTCATGGGCACCGCCGGAGCCGTGAGTGTCGCCGTCGCCGTTCTCATCGCGATCTCGCTCACCCCCGCGCTGCTCGGGCTCGCCGGCACGCGACTGCTCAGCGGGAAGGCGCGGGCGCGGGCAGCGCTCGCCGCCGACCGCGAGCCCGGTGCGGCGCCCTCCGAGGGACGCAGCGTGAAGCCCATGACGAACCTGCGCGCCATCATCACCGCGGTCGTCGCGACCGTCGTGCTGCTCGTCATCGCGATCCCGTCGATGTCGATGCGCCTCGGACTGCCCGACGGCGGCTCCGAGGCGGAGGGGTCCACCGCGTACGAGGCGTACACCCTCACGAACGAGGCCTTCGGCGAGGGTGCGAACGGACCGCTGCTCATCACCGCCGATCTGCCCGAGGGGCTCGACGACGACGGCGTGCTCGACGCGCAGCTCACCGTCGCGCGCGAGCTGGCGTCGATGGACGACATCACCGCCGTCGCGCCGGTCGCCGTCTCCGACGACCACCGCCTCACCGCCTTCCAGGTGGTTCCCGCCGAGGGCCCGAACAGCGTGTCGACGGAGAACCTCGTGCGCGACCTCCGCGAACTGCCGCCCATCGACGGTGACATCGCGCTGGGCGTGGCGGGGCAGGCCGCCATCAACATCGACATCTCCGAGGGTCTGCAGGAGGTGCTCCC
This sequence comes from Leucobacter chromiiresistens, assembly GCF_001477055.1. Taxonomy (GTDB): domain Bacteria; phylum Actinomycetota; class Actinomycetes; order Actinomycetales; family Microbacteriaceae; genus Leucobacter; species Leucobacter chromiiresistens_A. Next base: position 1,946 of record NZ_LDRK01000073.1, on the reverse strand, counting down.
GCTGTACCTCGTGGTCGTCGTGGGGCTCTCCTTCCTCATCATGGTGATGGTCTTCCGCTCCCTGCTCGTGCCCCTCATCGCGACCGGAGGCTTCGTGCTGTCGCTCTTCGCGACTTACGGCGCCGTCACCGCGGTGTTCCAGTGGGGGTGGCTCGCCGACTGGCTCGGCGTGCACAACCCCGGTCCGATCCTGAGCTTCCTCCCGGTGATCCTCGTGGGCATCCTCTTCGGTCTCGCGATGGACTACCAGCTCTTCCTCGCGACCGGCATGCGCGAGGCGTATGCGCACGGTGCACCGGCGAAGCTCGCTGTGGCGCAGGGGTTCCGGGCGGGGCGCACCGTCGTGATCGCGGCGGCGATCATCATGGTCTCCGTCTTCGGCGGGTTCATCGCGTCCGAGTCGGTGATGATCAAGTCGATGGGCTTCGGCCTCGCGCTCGGCGTGCTGCTCGACGCGATCGTCGTGCGCATGCTGCTCGTGCCCGCCGTGATGCACCTCGTCGGCCGCGGGGCGTGGTGGCTCCCGAAGTGGCTCGACCGCATCATCCCGAACGTCGACGTCGAGGGATCGGCGCTGGAGCGCCGCCACCCCGTCCACCACTAGGCGGCGCCCGGAGCGGCGCGGCGGAGCGGCGGCCCGGCGGCCCGGCGCCGCGCCGCGTCGCCGCCGCGCCGCGTCGCCGCCGCTCTGCGCCGCTAGAGCGGGGTCACTCGTCGTGCGTGTTGCGCGCTCGACACGCACCACAAGCGACCCCGCTCGGCGAATCGGGCGAGGGGTGGGTGAGCAGGGCCTGGGCCCGAACCGAGAATCATGGTGGGTTTCCGAGGGCCGATTCGACGGCATGACCGAGGGCCCCGATGAACGATGCCGGATCGGCGACGTCGTCGTCCATGGCGAGGATCACCGTCCACCCCGCGCGAGCCATCTGCTTTCTGCGGATCGCATCCCTGCGCACCTGCCGTTCGCTCGAGAAATGGTGCGCCCCCTCGTACTCGATCGCGATGCGGAGCTCGGGGTAGCCCAGGTCTGCGTGCAGCACGCGCTCCCACGTGGGAACCGGGCAGGCGACGAGCGGTTCGTCGAAGCCCGCCTCGCGGATGATGAGTCTGATGTAGCTCTCCGGCGGAGAATCGACGGGCGCGCGCAGCAGGGGGAGCGCGCGCTGGCGCACGGGGGCTCCGAGCGTGTTGCGGTGCCGCGAACGTGCGAGTTCGAGATCCCTCGCGGTGCAGAGAGGGGGTGTGCGGCCGCCCGTGCCGTCGAGCGTGCGTCGGCCGGAGATGAGGAAGTCGCCTGCGGCCACGAGTTCCCGAAACGCGATGACGCTCGCGAGCTGGCACCAGACGTCGGCGGGAGTCGGCAGGGTGATCCCGTCGTGCTCCGTCCAATGCAGGCCGCCCGGCTTTACGCGGTGACCGGCGATCAACCGATGTCTCGGCGCCCGGTGCGGCGAGAAGGAAGCGACGTCGACGCGGCCGCCCGGCGGGATCGGGCACGGGATGCCGTACACGGCGGCTGCGGATCGCCGCGAGAGGAAGTGCTCGGGGCGCAGCGTCTGGCCGATGGCAACGCATCGGTCACGATAGGCGAAGTGGTCGTACTCGTATTCGGGATGGATGACGAGACCGCGGCCGATTCGGCGTACGTCGTGCGCACGCAACCGATCCGCCGAGACGCCCGCATCGATGAGTTCGGAGGCGCGATACACCCCTGGGAGGACGTGGATGGGACGACGACGGGACATGAACCGAGCATCGCTGCAGAAGCGGGAGCGAAGTGCGCTCCTGCCGGAAACTGTGGACAACTGCTCGATTCGACGCGGCACAGTTCCCTGTGGGGGGAGCACCGCGGTGCTGAGGAGCGGGAGTGGGAGCCGTTCTGCGAGCGGGGTCACTTTCCGTGGGTGTCGGCGGCGCAACACGCACGAAAAGTGACCCCGCTCGCA
>NZ_LDRK01000072.1 GCF_001477055.1 Leucobacter chromiiresistens | reverse complement strand
CCCGGGTTTTACACAGGGTAGATCGGCAGCGTCAGATGTTTATAAGGGCAATCATGACCGCACCCGCCACCCCCTTCCTGCTGACGCAGCGCAGAATCTGGATCATCTTCGGCGCCCTCATCGCCGGCATGCTGCTCTCGAGCCTCGATCAGACGATCGTCTCCACCGCGATGCCGACCATCGTCGGCGAGCTCGGCGGCGTCGAGCACCAGGTCTGGATCACGACCGCCTACCTGCTCGCCACGACCATCGTGATGCCGATCTACGGCAAATTCGGCGACGTGCTCGGGCGCCGCGGGCTCTTCCTCCTCGCGATCGCGCTCTTCACGCTCGCATCGGTGGGGTGCGCCTTCGCGACCGACTTCTGGGGCTTCGTCGTGTTCCGCGCGATGCAGGGTCTCGGCGGCGGGGGGTTGATGATCCTCTCGCAGGCGATCATCGCCGACATCGTGCCCGCGAACGAGCGCGGCAAGTACATGGGACCGCTCGGCGCGGTCTTCGGCCTCTCGGCGGTCGCCGGCCCGCTGCTCGGCGGCTACTTCGTCGACCACCTCACGTGGCAGTGGGCGTTCTACATCAACATCCCGGTGGGCATCGCCGCGTTCATCATCGGCCTGGTCGCCCTGAAGCTGCCGACCAAGCGGGCGACGCAGCCGATCGACGTGCTCGGCGTCGTCTTCCTCTCGGCCGCGACGACCTGCCTCATCTTCTTCACCGACTTCGGCGGCGATGCGGAGTACGGCTGGGGCTCGCTCGCGACGTGGCTGTGGGGCGCGGGGCTCGTCGTCGCAGCCGCCGCTTTCATCCTCACCGAGGCCCGCGCGAAGGATCCCATCATTCCGCTCGGTCTCTTCCGCAACCCGATCTTCGTGAACGCGACCGCCATCGGGCTCGTGCTCGGCGTGGGCATGTTCGCCGCGATCGGCTTCATCCCCACCTTCCTGCAGATGTCGTCGGGCACCTCGGCGGCGGCATCGGGGCTGCTCATGATCCCGATGATGGTGGGGCTCATGGGCACGTCGATCGCCTCGGGCATCGCGATCTCGAAGACCGGCGCCTACAAGATCTACCCGATCGTCGGCACGATCGTCACCGGGCTCGCGATGACCGCGATGACCACGCTCGCGGCGACCACCCCGGTCTGGCTGATCTGCGTCTACCTGTTCTTCTTCGGGGCCGGTCTCGGCCTCATCATGCAGGTGGTCGTGCTCGTGGTGCAGAACGCCGTGCCGGCGGCGCAGATCGGCACCGCGACGAGCACCAACAACTACTTCCGCGAAGTCGGGGCCTCGCTCGGCACCGCGGTGTTCGGCACCATCTTCACCACGCGTCTCGCCGAGAACCTCACCGAGGTGTTCACGCGGGCGGGAGCGAGCCCCGCTGACGCGGCCGCCGCGACCTCCACGATCGACCCGGCGACGCTGAACGCGCTCCCCGACGACGTGCGCGACGGAATCGTGACGGCGTACGCCGACGCGCTCGCGCCCGTGTTCTGGTACCTGATCCCGTTCATCGCCATCGCGCTGGTGCTCTCGCTCGTGCTCAAGCAGATCCCCCTCTCCGATCAGGCGGGCCTCGTCGCTCGCGGGGAGGCGATCTCCGGCGAGGAGGCGGAGCGGCTCGAGGCGGAGCTGCGCGGCACGGCGGCCGGATCGGCGACCGGATCGGCGGCGCCGGCATCGCCCGCCGCGAGCTCTTCTCCGGCCGCCGCGAGCTCTTCCCCGCCCGCCGCTAGCTCTTCTCCGCCCGCTCAGACGCCCTGAGGTCGAGCGGGAACTCCACGGGTGTGCTGCCGAAGAGGAGACGGCCGGCTGCGCGGGCCGACTCCTCGACGGCGCTCGACACGGCGTCGGCCTGCGCGAGCGGGGCGTGCACGATCACCTCGTCATGCAGGAAGAACGCGAGATGGGGTCGACGCGCGAACACGGGGCCGGACGCGCGAGCCGCGCGATCGGCGGGGACCGGGTCGAGGCCCGCGAGGCGTGTGCGCAGCTCGGCGAGCCAGCACAGAGCCCATTCCGCGGCCGTTCCCTGCACCACGAAGTTGCGCGTGAAGCGGCCGCGCTCCCGCGCCAGGCGGCGGGCGAGCGCCTCGTCCCGAGCGCTGGCGCCGGGGAGGCTCGCGGCCGCTTGCGCGGCGTTCCACTCCGCGTCGGGCGCCGGCGAGCTGCGGCCGAGCCACGTGGAGACCGTGCCGCCGGCGGCGCCGCGTTCGGCGGCGTCGTCGACCAGGCGCATGGCGGCCGGGAAGGCGCGACGCAGGCGCGGCACGAGCCGACCGCCCTCGCCGCTCGTCGCGCCGTACATGGCGCCGAGCACCGCGTACTTCGCCTCCTCGCGCGTCGCGACGGCCCCGCTCTCGACGATGCCCGCGTACAGGTCCTTGCCCGATCCCGCCGCCGCCATCGCGCGGTCGCCAGCCATCGCGGCGAGCACGCGCGGTTCGAGCTGGGCGACGTCGGCGGAGACGAGCACCCACCCGGGGTCGGCCCGGATCGCCGGTCGCAGCATGCGCGGGATCTGCAGCGCGCCGCCGCCGCTCGACGCCCATCGCCCGGTCACGACGCCGCCCGGCACGTAGACGGGGCGGTAACGCCCGTCGTGCACCCAGTCGTCGAGCCACGTCCACCCGTTGGCGGTGAGCAGGCGGGAGAGCTTCTTGTACTCGAGCAGCGGGGCGATCGCCGGGTGCTCGTGCTCGCGGAGCTCCCAGCGCGATGTCGACGCGACCTCGATGCCGGCGGCCCGCAGCACGCGCAGAAGCCGGGGCGGGGAGTCGAGCGGCGCGTCGGGCGCGTCGAGGTGCCGGCGCACGTCCGCCCCGATCTGCTGCATGCGCTCCGGTTTGACGCCGAGCGGCGGCCGCGGTCCGAGCGCTGCGGCGAGAATGCGGTCGTGCTCGTCGGCGTCCCACGGGAGGCCCGCCGCGGTCAGCTCGGCGGCGACCAGCGCTCCCGCGGATTCCGCAGCGATGAGGCGCGCGAGCCCCGACGAGGGCTGCGCGGCCGCGAGCGCCGCGCGCTGGCGTTCGAACTCGGCGAGAGCCGCGTCGATCGACTCCGGAACTCCGCCCGGCTCCGGGGCGGCCGCGACCTCGTCGTCGAAGAGCGTCGGGGCTCCCGGGGTCGCGGCGGGCGGCGCGGGGGCCGCTCGCGGCGGTGCGTTCCACTCCGCGGCGCTGCGCAGTGCGCTCGCCGCGGGGCCGGCGCCCACCGCTGCCGCGTGGCGCAGGATCTGATGCACGAGCCGCAGGTCGTGGCAGCGCGCCACGCGCACCCCGGCGCCGAGCAGCGGCGCGTACACGTGCGGAGTGTCGCACCACACCCATCGGGGAGCGCGGGTCCGCTCGCGGTCGGCGATCGCCGAGGGGAGGTCGGCGTCGCCCACCGGCAGCGCAGTGCCGACCGCACCGTCGGCGCCGACGTCGACGAGCGACCACCCGTCGCCCCGGCGGCCGACGACGCACCAGCGCAGCCTCGGGGCGGCTGCCGCCCGCCCGGGGCTGCGGGGCGTGGATTCGGTCACGCTCTCACCGTAGCGGCGGCCGCCGACACCGCAGCGGCGAACGCGGCGCGGCCCGCCGCGACCGCCGATGTCGGAGGCCGCCAGTAGGCTCGCAGCATGGCGAGATCAAGCGGCTCATACACCTGCGCCGAGTGCGGGTGGCAGACGTCGAAGTGGGTCGGCCGCTGCGGCGAGTGCCAGCAGTGGGGCACGGTCGTCGAGCAGGGGCGGGTCGGCGCGTCGCTGGCGCGCACCACCCGGGCGAGCGCGCCGGCGGCGGGCCGCGAGGCGCGCCCCATCACGGAGCTGCGGGGCGACCGGGTGCAGCACCGGCAGACCGGCATCGGGGAGCTCGACCGCGTGCTCGGCGGCGGGGTGGTGCCGGGCGCGGCGATCCTGTTCTCGGGCGAGCCCGGCGTGGGCAAGTCGACGCTGCTGCTCGACGCGGCGTCGCGCGCAGCGCAGTCGGGGGCGCGGGTGCTCTACGCGAGCGGTGAGGAGTCGACCGGGCAGATCCGCATGCGCGCGGAGCGCACGGGGGCGATGCACGACACGCTGTACCTCGCCAGCGAGACCGACCTCGCGACGGTGCTCGGCCACATCGAGACGGTCGACCCCGCCCTCGTGATCGTCGATTCGGTGCAGACGATGGCGAGCGATCAGATCGACGGCGGCGCGGGCGGCCCGGCGCAGGTGCGGGAGGTCGCCGCGGCGCTCATCCGGGCGGCGAAGGAGCGCGGCACCCCGGTGATCCTCGTGGGGCACGTGACGAAAGACGGGTCGGTCGCCGGCCCGCGCCTCCTCGAGCATCTCGTCGACGTGGTCTGCCACTTCGAGGGGGATCGCCACACCTCCCTGCGGTTCCTCCGCACCCTCAAGAATCGCTACGGCCCCACCGACGAGGTGGGCTGCTTCGAGATGACGGATCGCGGCATCGCCGAGGTGCCCGACCCGAGCGGTCTGTTCCTCAGCCGCTCGGCGTCGCCGGTGAGCGGCACCTGCGCGACCGTGGCGATGGAGGGGCGGCGCGCGCTGCCCGTCGAGGTGCAGGCGCTCGTCGCCAAGAGCGCGACGCCGAACCCGAGGAGGGTCACGAGCGGCGTCGATCAGTCACGGGTGGCCATGATCCTCGCCGTGCTCGAACGGAGATTCGGAGCGCGCCTGCACGACCAGGACGTGTACGTGTCGACCGTGGGCGGAGTGAAGCTCGCCGAGCCGGCGGCCGATCTCGCCATCGCGCTCGCCGTGCTCTCGGCGATCGCCGGCCAGCCGCTGCCGCACGATCTGGCGGCCTTCGGGGAGATCAGCCTCGCGGGGGAGGTGCGGCCCGTCGCGAGCGGGTCTCAACGCGCCTCGGAGGCCGCGCGCCTCGGGTACGCTCGCGTGGTCGACGCATCGGTCGAGACCCTGGATCGCGCGCGCCGTCAAGCTGGGTTCTAGGCTCGGCGGAGCGAGCTAGACTTGCACATCGTGAGCAAGAACACCGTAGACGTCGTCCTCATCGGTGGCGGCGTAATGAGCGCCACGCTGGGCACGCTGATCAAGCAGGTCCAGCCCGATTGGTCCATCGAGATCTTCGAGTCCCGCACCGAGGTCGCGACCGAGAGCAGCAACGCGTGGAACAACGCGGGCACCGGTCACGCCGCCCTGTGCGAGCTCAACTACATGCCGGAGGGGAAGGACGGGAGCCTGTCGGCGGCCAAGGCCATCGACATCAACGAGCAGTTCCAGCTCTCGCGCCAGTTCTGGGCGAAGCTCGTGGAGGAGGGCGTGCTCGGCGAGCCGTCCTCGTTCATCAACGCGACCCCGCACATGACCTTCGTGCGCGGGGCCGAGAACGTCGACTATCTGCGCCGCCGCTGGGAGCTGCTGCGCAGCGAGCCCCTGTTCGCCGACATGGAGTTCAGCGACGACCCGGAGCAGATCGCCGAGTGGACGCCCCTCCTCGTCGACCGCCGCTCGAAGGACGAGGTCTTCGCGGCCACCCGCTCCGAGAGCGGCACCGACGTCGACTTCGGCGCCCTGACGCGGCAGCTGATCTCGCACCTCGTCTCCGAGGGCGCCGCGCTGAACCTCGGCGCCGAGGTCCGCAAGCTGCGCCGTCTCGACGACGGCACGTGGGACGTCTACGTGCGCAATCGCGCCGGGTACACGACCTCGATCGTCAACGCGAAGTTCGTCTTCGTCGGCGCAGGCGGCGGGGCGCTCTCGCTGCTGCAGTCCTCGGGCATCCCCGAGATCAAGGGCTTCGGCGGGTTCCCGATCAGCGGCAAGTTCCTGAAGACGAGCAACCCCGAGATCGTGCGCCAGCACCAGGCCAAGGTCTACGGCAAAGCCGCGGTCGGAGCGCCCCCCATGTCGGTGCCGCACCTCGACACGCGCGTCGTCGACGGCGAGCAGAGCCTGCTCTTCGGGCCCTACGCCGGGTTCAGCCCGAACTTCCTCAAGAAGGGCTCCTGGTGGGATCTCCCCGGGTCGATCCGGCCCCACAACCTCGGGCCGATGCTCAAGGTCGGGCTCAGCGAGTTCGCCCTCGAGAAGTACCTGCTCGGCGAGCTCCTCGCGAGCCGCGAGAAGCAGATGGAGACGCTGCGCGAGTACATGCCCACGGCGCGCACCGAGGACTGGGAGATGATCGAGGCCGGCCAGCGCGTGCAGGTGATGAAGAACGACCCCGAGAAGGGCGGCATCCTGCAGTTCGGCACCGAGGTCATCACGGGCGCCGACGGCACCGTCTCGGGCCTGCTCGGGGCATCGCCCGGCGCGTCGACCGCGGTCTACGCCATGCTCGGCGTGCTGCGCAAGTGCTTCCCCGAGCAGTTCACGAGCTCGTGGGAGGCCGTGTTCGCGGAGAACATCCCCGCGCTCAAGACCGGCGGCCTCAACGACCACCCCGAGCTCGCCGCGGCCTCCCTCGCGCACACCTCCGAGGTGCTCGGCCTCACCCGGGCGAACGCCGACACCGCCGTGTGACCGGTCAGTACGGTGCGCTATCCGGCGCGATGGCGCACCGTACTGACCGCTCACGAGCGGCGCGGCGTCGCTACGCGGCGAGAAGCGCCTCGATGTACTCGGCGGTCTCGGCCCAGCCGGTGACGGCGTGGCAGCGCACCCCGAGTGCGAGCACCGGGTAGTCGTTGCCGTCCACGTCGAGCCGGTCGCCGATGAACAGCATGTCGTCGAGCGGCACGCCCGTGTACTCGACGAGCTTCTGCATGCCGTACGCCTTGTCGATGCCGCGCCGGGTGATATCGACCGACGTCGACCCGCCGCTGCGCACCTCGAGTTCCGGCAGCCGCGCGGCGACCGCCGCCCGGAGGGCGCTCTTCTTCGCACCCGACGGATCCCAGGCGTGCTTCGCCTCCACGGGAGCGCGCTGCCCCAGGGCGGAGAAGGTGATCTGCGAGCCGCGATCCTCGAGGATCTCGCCCCACGTCTCCTGCTCCCAGAGCCCCAGCCGCTCCGCCTCCGCGCGCAGCACGGCGAGCGCATCGCGGCGCTCCTCCGCGGAGAGCTCCTCCTGATAGACCGTCACCCACTTACCGCCCTCGCGGCGCTCGTACCGGGTGCCGCAGGTGGGCAGCAGGTGCAGCCGCGCCAGCGTCTCCTCGGTGACGCTCGCGACGCCGTCGAGCTGGGAGACCAGCTGCGACTCGAACTGCTGGAAGTTGCCGCCCGAGATCACGGCGACGCTCGTGCGCTCGAGCAGGCGTGCGAAGACCGCCAGCATGCGGGGGTCGAGCGGAGACTTCGAGGGCGCGAGGGTGTCGTCGAGGTCGAAGGCGATGATGCGCGGGAGTTCGGTCACGGGAAGATTCTTCCACGCGCCGGCGCGACGGCGGATCGACGCGCGGTCACGCGCCGCCCGGACCGCCGTGCGCGGTCACGCGCCGCCGTGCGGGAGCTTGCGCAGCGCGGAGCGCTGGTGGGCCGCCGTTGCCCCCGACTTCTCCGACTGCACGAGGTAGGCGGGCTCCTCCTGCGACGCGGTGAACTTCTGCCCGTCGTGGGTGAAGTCGCGGGTCTTCTCCGCGACGACCTCACCGCGCGTGCGGCCCTGCGGCGTGTTCCAGCTGACGCGGTCGCCGACCTCCAGCGGCTCGCTCATGGCGCTGCTCCCGCGGCCTAGTGCTGGCCGGAGAAGTCGATCGGCGAGGTGCCGGTGATCGCGGAGACGAGCACCAGCCCGAGCGTCGCGACCGCCGTACCGACGAAGACGACGCAGGTGAACAGGGCGACGGCGTCGAAGATCTTGTTGAACATTGCGGGCCTCTCTGGTGCGCATCGGGTCGCAGACAGCCTACCGCGGCCGCCGGGGCGCCGGGGCCGTGCACCCCGGCGCGACGCCTCGCCGGCGCGCGTCTAGACTGATACGGGTGACCCGACATTTCCTCCGCGACGACGATCTGAGCCCGGCCGAGCAGCGCGACGTTCTCGAACTCGCCGCCCGCCTTAAGCGGGAGCCGTTCGCTGAGCGCCCGCTCGAGGGCCCGCGATCCGTGTCGGTCTTCTTCGACAAGACATCGACCCGCACGCGCTTCAGCTTCGCCGCTGGCATCGCCGAACTCGGCGGGTCGCCCATCATCGTGAACCCGGGCGAGGCGCAGCTCGGCGCGAAGGAGTCGATCGGCGACACGGCGAAGGTGCTGTCGCGCATGGTGTCGCTCATCGTGTGGCGCACGTTCGCCCACGACGGGCTCGAGGAGATGGCGGCCCACGCGACCGTGCCCGTCATCAACTCCCTCTCCGACGACTTCCACCCGTGCCAGATCCTCGCCGATCTGCAGACCATCCGCGAGCGGAAGGGGGAACTCGCGGGGCTCACGGCGACCTACCTCGGCGACGCGGCGAACAACATGGGCCACTCGTACCTGCTCGGCTTCGCGACCGCGGGCATGCGCATCCGCATCGCCGGCCCCGAGGGCCACCACCCGCGCCCCGACATCGTCGCCGATGCCGAGCGGATCGCAGCCGAGACGGGCGGGAGCGTCGAGATCTTCACCAACCCGGCGCTCGCCGTCGCTGGAGCCGATGCCGTCATCACCGACACCTGGGTGTCGATGGGGCAGGAGGCGGAGAAGGCTGCGCGCATCGAGACCTTCGCGCCCTATCGCGTCACGAGCGAGCTCATGGAGCTGGCGGCGCGCGACGCGATCTTCCTGCACTGCCTCCCCGCGTACCGGGAGTACGAGGTCGCCCCCGAGGTGATCGACGGCGCCCAGAGCGTGGTGTGGGATGAGGCGGAGAACCGCGTGCACGCGCAGAAGGCGCTCATGACCTGGCTGCTGGCGCAGGCGTAACACGGAGAGAGACTGGATGATGACGAACGATCAGGTGCCCACCGCAGGAGACCAGCACGCAGCCGGAGCCCCGGGAAACCGGGCGGGGGAGAGCGGCGCACTCTGGGGCGGTCGCTTCGCGAGCGGGCCGGCGCCCGCCCTGGCCGCGCTCTCGAAGTCGACGCAGTTCGACTGGGTGCTCGCCCCCTACGACATCCGCGGTTCGAAAGCCCACGCGACGGCGCTCGCGGCGGCCGGCTACCTGACCGACGACGAGCTCGCCGAAATGCGCGCGGCGCTCGACGAACTCGCCGCCCGTGTGGCCGACGGCCGTGCGGTTCCGGCCGAGGACGACGAGGATGTGCACTCGGCGCTCGAGCGCCTGCTCATCGAGATCACCGGCGTGCAGCTCGGCGGCAAGCTCCGCGCCGGCCGCAGCCGCAACGACCAGATCGCGACGCTGGTGCGCCTCTACCTGCTCGATCACGCCGCGGTGATCCGCGGCATGCTGCTCGACCTGCTCGACGCGATCGCCGACCAGGCCGCCGCGCACCCCGACGCGATCCTGCCGGGCCGCACGCACCTGCAGCACGCGCAGCCCGTACTGCTCGCGCATCAGCTCGCCGCGCACGCCTGGCCCGTCGTGCGCGACCTCGAGCGCCTGCGCGACTGGGCGGCGCGCGCCAGCGCATCGCCGTACGGCGGAGGCGCGCTCGCGGGTTCGTCGCTCGGGCTCGATCCCCGGCTCGTCGCCGCCGAACTCGGCCTCGGCGATCCGCTCGAGAACTCGATCGACGGCACGGCCGCCCGTGATGTGGTCGCCGAGTTCGCGTTCATCACGGCGCAGATCGGCATCGACCTCTCGCGGTTCTCCGAGGAGATCATCCTCTGGAACACGAAGGAGTTCGGCTTCGTGCGCCTCCACGACGGCTACTCGACGGGGTCGAGCATCATGCCCCAGAAGAAGAACCCCGACATCGCCGAGCTCGCGCGCGGCAAGTCGGGGCGGCTCATCGGCAACCTCACCGGACTGCTCGCCACGCTGAAGGGGCTGCCGCTCGCCTACAACCGCGACCTGCAGGAGGACAAGGAGCCGGTCTTCGACTCGATCGGTCAGCTCGAGGTGCTGCTGCCGGCGTTCACCGGCATGGTCGCTACGATGACGTTCAACACCGAGCGCATGGCCGAGCTCGCGCCCCAGGGGTTCTCGCTCGCGACCGACGTGGCCGAGTGGCTCGTCAAGCAGGGCGTCATCTTCCGCGACGCCCACGAGATCTCCGGCGAACTCGTGCGCTACTGCGAGGAGCGGGGCCTCGAACTGCACGAGCCGAGCGACGACGAGCTGGCCGCGGTCTCGGTGCACCTCACGCCCGCGGTGCGCGAGGTGCTGACCGTCGAGGGGTCGGTGAACTCGCGCGTCGGCGCTGGCGGCACCGCCCGCGTGCGGGTCGAGGAGCAGCTCGCCCGTCTCGGCGAGCGCATCGCGGAGTTCCGGGCCTGATCCTCCGATGAGCACGGGCCGCCCGCGCAATCCGCTCGCGGTCGTCGGCCTCTCGGTCGCGTTCTTCGCCGTGGTCGCCGTCGTGATGGCCGCCGTCGCGATCTCGAGCGACGACCCGACGGGGTGGGGGTTCGCCGCGGTGAGCGCGGGCTTCGCGATCATGGGCGGCGCGGTCTTCGCGTTCGGGCCCGCCGATGCGCGGGGCAAGCGGGCTCCGGGCGCGGCGGGCTGGGCGCTGCTGCTCGTCGGCGCCGCCGTCATGTCGGCGGGGCCGCTCCTGCTGCACGCGGCGGGCACCGGCTGGGGCGACGTGCTCGGGGGCGGCCGCAGGTCGGCCTCGCTGTGGATGCTCGCGATCCTCATCTGGGGCTGCGCGCTCGCCATCGTGGTTGCGGCCGTGCGCAGCGCCGCCCGAGCCGTGCGTCGCAGCCGCGGTCGTGACCGCGAGGATCGCCGCGGCGAGTGAGGGCCCGCGCCGGCTGCCCATTCTGCACCGAGGTCCCCTCCTGCGCCGGGGTCGGTCGGAGATGCGGCCTCGGTGAGACGCATCGGCGGTGAACAGGCTCACCGAAGCCGAATCCCTCACCGAAGCTCGGCGCCGCACCCGCATCGGCGCCGCACCCGCATCGGCTCCGCACCGACGCGCACGCCGCGCAGGCGCTACGATGACAGGCGTGTCTGAACTGAACGATCGCACCGAGATCCTGGCCGCCCAGCGCAACGACGACAGCTTCTCCACCCTGTGGGAGGAGCTGGAGTGGCGCGGGCTGATCCACGTGTCGACGGACGCCGAGGCGCTGTCGAACCTGCTCGAGGGCGAGCCGTTCGCGTATTACTGCGGATTCGATCCGACGGCGTCGAGCCTGCACCTCGGGCACCTCGTCCAGCTGCTGCTCATGCGCCGCATCCAGCTGCGCGGCCACCGGCCGCTCGGCCTCGTCGGCGGGTCGACCGGTCTGATCGGCGACCCGCGCCCCACCGCCGAGCGCGTGCTCAACTCGCGCGAGACCGTCGCCGAGTGGGTCGACTCCCTCGGGCGCCAGGTCTCCCGCTACCTGAGCTTCGAGGGGGAGAACGCGGCGCGGCTGGTCAACAACCTCGACTGGACGGCTCCGCTGTCGGCCATCGACTTCCTCCGCGAGATCGGCAAGCACTTCCGCGTCGGCACGATGATCAAGAAGGACATCGTCGCGAAGCGGCTGAACTCGGATGAGGGCATCAGCTACACGGAGTTCAGCTACCAGATTCTCCAGGGCCTCGACTTCCTCGAGCTGTACCGCCAGTACGACTGCAAGCTGCAGTCGGGCGGCAGCGATCAGTGGGGCAATCTCACGAGCGGCACCGAGCTGATCCGCAAGGTCGAGGGCGCCTCTGCCCACGCCATCGGCACACCGCTCATCACGAACGCCGACGGCACGAAGTTCGGCAAGAGCGAGGGCAACGCGATCTGGCTGAACCCGGAGATGTGCTCGCCGTACACGTTCTACCAGTTCTGGCTCAACCAGGCGGACGCCGACGTGATCGACCGCCTCAAGGTGTTCACCTTCCTGTCGCGCGCCGAGATCGAGGACTACGCGCGTCAGGTGGAGGCCGAGCCCTTCAAGCGCGCCGCGCAGAAGCGTCTCGCGCTCGAGGTGACGACGCTGGTGCACGGCGCAGCCGCAGCGCAGGGCGCCATCGACGCCTCGGAGGCGCTGTTCGGCCGGGGCGATCTCGCGGCGCTCGACGAGTCGTCGCTGCGGGGAGCGGTCTCCGAGCTGGCGCAGGCGACCGGCGCGGTCGGCACCCCGGTGGCGCAGCTGCTCGTCGATGCCGAGCTCGTGAAAAGCCTCGGCGAGGCGCGCCGGGCCATCGCACAGGGCGGCGTGTACGTGAACAACGTCGCGGTCGAGTCGGAGGATCGCGTGCTCGAGAGCGGCGATCTGCTGCACGGCGGTATCGCGGTGCTGCGCCGCGGCAAGAAGACGCTCGCCGGCGTCGTGGCCGAGTAGGCTCCGCCCATGCGCATCGCCCTGCTGCAGGCGGCCGCCGAGCCGCTGAACCCTGCGGCGAACCTCGCCGCCATCCGCCAGGCCGCCGCCGATGCGCGTGAGGCGGGGGCGGAGCTGCTCCTCACCCCCGAGCTCTTCGTCACGGGCTACGCCCCGGTCGAGCTGGCGGAGTGGCTGACGGTCGAACGCGTGGCGGGCTTCCCGAGCGCGCTCGCCGCCATCGCGCAGGAGACGGGTGTCGCGGTTGCGGCGGGCTTCCCGCTCGCCCGCGCGGACGGCACGTTCGCGATCGCCGCGGGCCTCTGGGATGCGACGGGCGCCGAGGTGCTGCGCTACGAGAAGGTGCACCTCTGGGGCGCCGACGAGCGCCTCGCCTTCACCGCCGCGGCCGAGCCGCCGCGTGTGGCGGCCTGGAACGGCCGCCGGGTCGCCTTCCAGATCTGCTACGACATCGAGTTCCCCGAGCCGGCGCGGTTCGCGGCGGCCCACGGCGCCGATCTGCTGCTCGTGCCGACCGCCATCGACGGCGATTCCGCGTACGTGCCCGAGCTGCTCGTGCGGGCGCGCGCCGCGGAGAACCGCGTGGTCGTCGCATACGCCGACCACGCCGGCGGCGTGTTCGCGGGGCTCAGCGTGGTCGCGGGCTTCGAGGGCGCGGTGCTGGGTGCGGCGGGGGCCGATCCCGAGCTGCTCATCGTGGAGGTGCCGGATCCCGAGGCCTCCGACCCGGAGCGGCCGTCGGTCGGGGCGGGAGCGCAGTACCTGCGCGATCATCGGCCGGAGCTGTACGCGGGCTGGCGCTGATCCGGTCGCCCTCGCCGTACTGCTCCTTCACGATTCTGAGGTTCGCCCACGTCTCGATGCGCACCACCTCGGGGAGGGTGCGCAGCCGGTCGGCCTGGTCGAGCAGCTCCTCGTATCCGTCGGCCGACAGGGTGATGATGAGATCGTAGTCGCCGATCGTCGTCGCGATGAACTCGGGGTCGAGGGTGCGCACGCTCGCGAGGGCGGCCGCGATCCCGCCCCGGATCTTGACGCCCACCCCGAGCGACGGCGTCTCGAGGCGATCGGCTGAGCCGACGCCGTCGGGGGCGGCGAGGGCACCCCGCACCGGGATGCCGACCACCTTCACGGCACCGTTGCGGGTGAGGCGCGCGAAGCGCAGCCGGGCGCCGCTCGGGGAGATCCCCGCGGCCTCGCCGAGCTCCCGGAACGACGCGCGCCCGTTGCGCTGCAATCGGCTCACGAGCGCCCGGTCGGCGTCGTCGACGACGAACGAGGTGCGCCCGGTGCGCAGGGGCGAGTAGCGGTTGACCTCGATGCTCTCGTAGAGGTGCGTGCGCACCTCGTCCACACCGGGCAGCTCGCGCACCCGGTCGACGGTGGTGCGCAGGTGCGGGTCGGCGCCGACGCGCACCTCGACGTCGATGGAGTGGTGGCCGCTGATGTCGGCCACGAAGGTGGATTCGGGCATGGCGGCGAGGGCCGCGCGCACGGGTGCGATGGGGCCCGACACCGACAGCTGCAGGTAGGCGAAGCGCTCGAGCCCGAGCAGGTCGGGGCTGATCGAGACCGTCAGCCGCAGTTCGCCGCGCGCGATCGCGCTCTGCACGATCTGGGTCACCTGCCGGCGGCTGACGCCGAGCTCCTGCGCGATGCGCGAGTAGCTCGCGCGCCCGTTCTCCCGGAGGCCGCGCAGCACGCGTCTGCGCAGCTCGACCGATTCGCTCGCGGTCTCCATCGCTCCGGTTCTCCCTCCGTCCGGCCTGCACTCGCCGGTGCTGTCTGCGCAGATCAGCAGCAGAACACCGCAATTCTAGGGCGCTCGCGCACGATCGAGCGGGAGCGGTGTCATTCGTGCATTCCCAAGCGAATGAGGGAAACGAAATGTCGAGGCGTCGCCTAGGCTTGCTGCGTTCTCCGCGAGAGCGGAAACGGGATCGAACGGATACACAAGGAGGTCTGTCCCATGCACGCAGATACTCGGCTCGCCGAAGAGCTCGAGCGGCGTCTCACCCGCATCGAGGCGCACGAAGCCGCGGACCCGGTGCACGCGAAGCTCGGTGCCGGCAGCCTCGCGCTGTTCCTCGGCGTCGTCGGCGTGATCGCGATCGGCTCGTGGATTGCGGGCGCGCTGTGAGCGCCTCCGCTCGTCGCGGCGCAGACGGATCCGGCGAACTCACCGAGACCCAGGCCCTGCGCGTCGAGGCCGCCGTCGCCGAGGAGGCGACGTTCGGCTCGCTGCCGCTCACGAAGGGCGAGCGCACGTGGAAGGCCGCCGACTTCAGCTGGGTCACCCTCAGCCTCGCGATCGCGACGTGGGCGTTCCTCACCGGCGGATCGACGGTGCTGCTCGTCGGTTTCGGCGACGGCATCGCCGCGATGCTCCTCGGCAACACCCTCGGGCTCGCCATCATGGTGCTCGGCAGCGTGCTGCTCAGCCAGCGCCTCGGCGTCGAGCAGTACCGCGCACTGAAGTCGGTGTTCGGCGCCGTCGGCGTCGCGATCGTCGTGTTCACGGTGGTGCTCGTCACCGAGATGGGGTGGAGCTCGCTGCTCGGCATCATGTTCGGTCGCGCCTTCACGGAGATCTCGAATCAGGCGTTCGGCACCGGCTTCGACGTGGAGGGGCCCGTCGTCACGGTGTTCGCGCTCGCCGCGATCCTGGCCGGCTGGTTCCTGCTCTCCCGCGGCCCCGTGGCGATCAGCAGGCTGAACCGCTTCGTCGCGCCCGGCCTGCTCGTCATCGTCGCGCTCATGATGGTGCTGCTCATGTCCCAGCACTCCTGGGCCGACCTGTTCGCCGCCGAGCCGCTCGCGCCGTTCGCGGACGAGACGCTGAACTTCGCGATGGCCGTCGAGTTCAACCTCGGCGCGGGGCTCTCGTGGTGGCCCGTCATGGGCACGCTCGCCCGCCTCACGCGCGGTCCGAGGGCGGCGCTGTGGCCGGCGTACGGCGGCATCTTCATCGGCACGGCCGTCGCGCAGGTGGTCGGCATGGCGGCCGCGCTCATGCTCGGCGCAGCCGACCCGACCGCGTGGATGGTGCCGCTCGGCGGCCCGGTGCTCGGCATCCTCACCCTGCTCTTCGTCGGCTTCGCGAACGTCACGAGCATGGCGTCGATCGCGTACTCGACAGTGCTCGCCATCAAGCAGTCGAGCGGGCGGGTGCTCGCCGGGCTCCGCTGGCCGGCGCTCTGCGCGGTCTTCCTGTTCTTCCCCGCGGTGCTGGCCCTGTTCCCCGCCTTCATGTACGGGCAGTTCATGACGTTCGTCGTCATCTCGGGGGCCTTCATCGCGGCGATCTGCGGCGTGATCATCGCCGACTACCTGATCCTGCGCCGGCAGAACGTGCCGCTGCGCGCGCTGTACGCGAGCGGTGCGGATGATCCGCTGCGCTTCACGGGCGGGGTGAACCTCGCCGCGATGCTGTCGATCGTCGTGGCCTCGGTCTTCTACCTCTGGGTCTACAACCCGATCACGCTCGAGACGCTGCCGATCTTCCGCTTCGCCACGGCGACGGTGCCGACCGTCGTCATCGCGATCGCGGTCTACCTCGTCGCCAACTGGCTGCTCTACGTGCGTCGCGGCCGCGGCGCGTACGGCCGGACCGATCCGTTCGCGGCCGCTGGAGGGAAGTAGTGATGACCGAGGCGATGGCCGAGACGATGCAGGTGCGGGCGGCCGTGTTCCGCGGCACCGACGGCGACCGCTTGTCGGTCGAGACGCTGGCGCTGGCTCCGCCCGAGCACGGCGAAGTGCGCGTCGCGGTGCGCGCAGCGGGGGTGTGCGGATCCGATCGGCACGTGCTCGACGGCGAGTGGCAGGTGCCCCTCCCCGCCGTCATGGGGCATGAGGCTGCCGGCGTCGTGGAGGCCGTCGGCGCCGGGGTGCGGGGCCTCGCCGTCGGCAATCACGTCGTCATCGCCTGGCACCAGGCGTGCCAGCGCTGCGGCGAGTGCGCCGGGGGCAAGCCCTGGGCGTGCACCCGCGCGAGGTCGAACGACTCGCTGCTGCCCGACGGCACGACGCGGTGGAGCGATGCGGCGGACGGCTCGGCCGCGTTCCCGTACCTCGCCACCGGGGCGATGGCCGAGGCGATCGTGGTGCCCGAGTTCGCGGCGATCAAGATCGACGAGCGCGTGCCCTTCGACGTGGCGAGCCTCATCGGGTGCTCGGTCGGCACCGGGTACGGGGCGGTCGCGAACAATGCCCGGGTGGTCGCGGGCGAGTCCGCGGTGGTGGTGGGGGCCGGCGGCGTCGGCCTGTCCATCATCGCGGCGCTGCGCCTTGCGGGCGCGAATCCGATCGTCGCGGTCGACGTCTCCGAGGCGAAGCTCGCGGAGGCCGAGCGCGCGGGCGCCACCGGCGCGCTGCTGAGCGGGCCCGACCTCGCGGAGCGGGTGCACGAGGCCACCGGCGGCGGCGCGGATGTCGCCTTCGAGGCGATCGGTCGCGTGCCGACGATGCAGCAGCTGCCCGAGCTGATTCGACCGGGCGGCCGTGCGGTGTTCGTCGGGCTGCCGCCGGAGGGGCAGAAGGTCGAGATCGACGGTCTGCTGCTCGCGTACGAGGGCAAGACGATCATCGGCTCGAACTACGGCGGGCTGGTGCCGGCGCGCGACTTCCCCCGCGTCGCGGGCGCGTACCTCTCGGGCGCGCTCCCGCTCGACGATCTCATCAGCGCGCGCGTCGGCCTCGACGAGGTCAACGAGGCGTTCGACGCGATGCGGCGCGGGGAGCGCACGCGCAGCGTGATCCTGTTCGAGCGGTAGCCGCGGGCACCCCGCTCGAGAGCGTAGTTCGGCACCGACCCTCCGACGGAACGGGGCCGAACTGCGCTCTCGCAGCCCCGGGGCCGTGCGCAGCAGGGCCGCCGCGGTTCCGGATCGGGCCGTCCGATTCAGGCCGAGCCGCTCCAGGCGGCGGGCACGAGCACCCAGACGGCCTCCGCGCCGGCGGCGCCGGCGCTCCACGTGTGCGGGGTGCGGCCGGGGAACGTCAGGGTGTCGCCCGCCTGCAGGGCGACCTGCCGGTCGGCGAAGGCGATCACCAGCTCCCCTGTGATGACGTGCAGCGATTCGAGGCTGCAGTTCACGGTGTACAGCTGGTCGCCTCCGCTGGCGTTCGGCGCGAGCGTCGAGCGCAGCACCTGGACGCGATCCTCGGACCGGGGCGTGACGAGCCGCTCGTCGGCTCCGGTGCCGCCCATGTTGATGGCGGGTGCCGTGTCGAGGGGGATGAGCTGCAGCTCCGGCTCCTCGAAGAGGTTGCCGACCTGCAGCGACAGCGCCTGGCAGAGCTGCACCAGGGTGGGCACGCTCGGCATGGTGTCGTCGCGTTCGACGCGGCTGATGAACCCCTTCGTGAGGCCGGTCGCCTGGGCGAGCTGCTCGAGGGTGAGCCCCTGCGCGAGGCGGGAGGAGCGGAGCTTCGCGCCGATGCGGATGGCCTCGGCGGCCGCGGTGGGGTGGATCGGTCGCATGCCTGCCGCCCTTCGCGTTGACCTCTCTGCGATCTCCAGTCTAGAGTGAAGGCGAGTTCACTTGGAGGACTCACTTGTTTACCTATAGGAAACACGGAAGGATGATCCGCATCGTGACCTCTCACACGCCCCAGGGCCCCGTCGACGCGAGCCAGACGCCCCGGTACGCCGGAATCGCGACGTTCGCGAAGCTGCCCCGCATCGAAGACGTGCCCGCCGCCGATATCGCCGTCGTCGGCGTGCCGTTCGACTCGGGCGTGAGCTTCCGGCCCGGCGCGCGGTTCGGCCCGTCCCACGTGCGCGAGGCGTCGCGCCTGCTCCGCCCCTACAACCCGGCGCAGGACGTGTCGCCCTTCTCCCTCAAGCAGGTCGTCGACGCCGGCGACATCGTGGCGAACCCCTTCAGCCTCGACGAGGCCGTGCGCCAGGTCGAGGAGGCGGCGACCGAGCTCGGCGAGCGGGTCGACAAGATCGTTACGATCGGCGGCGACCACACCATCGCGCTGCCGCTGCTCCGCGCGATCAACAAGAAGCACGGCCCCGTCGCCGTGCTGCACTTCGACGCCCACCTCGACACCTGGGACACGTACTTCGGCGCCCCGACCACGCACGGCACCCCCTTCCGCCGCGCGTCCGAGGAGGGGCTCATCGACCTCACCGCCTCCATGCACGGCGGCACCCGCGGCCCGCTCTACGGCAAGAGCGACCTCGAAGACGACGTGAAGCTCGGCTTCCAGATCGTCACGAGCGAGTTCGTCGAGGAGCACGGCATCCCCGCAGCCCTCGAGAAGATCCGCGCCCGCGTCGGCGACAAGCCGCTCTACATCTCGATCGACATCGACGTGCTGGATCCGGCTCACGCCCCCGGCACCGGCACGCCCGAGGCCGGCGGACTCACGAGCCGCGAGATGCTCCGCCTCATCCGCGGGCTCGCCGATCTCCAGATCGTGGGCGCCGACGTGGTCGAAGTCGCCCCCGCCTACGACCACGCGCAGATCACCGCCGTCGCCGCCAGCCACGTCGTCTACGAACTCGTCAGCGCGATGGCCGCCCGCGACTGACGCGCGCCGCTCCCGCACACGCCACACACGCCACGCCACGCCAATGGAGGCACCCATGCAGATCCCGGACCAGGCCGCCGTCCTCGCCGCCGCCGACGCCATCATCGAAGCTTTCGCCGCGACCGACACCGAGGCGTACTTCGCCGGGTTCGCCGCCGACGCGAGCTTCGTCTTCCACCCCGAGGCCGCGCGGCTCGATTCGCGCGCCGAGTACGAGGCGCTCTGGAGCGCATGGGTCGCCTCCGGCTGGCGCGTCACCTCCTGCACGTCGACCGAGCGCCTCGTGCAGACCTTCCCCGGAGGCGCCGTGTTCAGCCACACCGTCGCCACGAGCATCGACTCGGCCGACGGCCCCGACTCGTACGTCGAGCGCGAGAGCATCGTCTTCCGCGCCGACAGCGCGCAGCCCGACGGACTGATCGCGATCCACGAGCACCTGTCGACCGTGCCGGTCGGCGCCCCGACGACCGATCAGGCGCTCTGATCATGACCAGTCCCGAGACCATGGCCGTCACCCTCGACGGCCAGCACGACTCCGCAGGCCCCGTGCGCGGCACCCAGTCGCTGCTGCACATCGGCATGATCTGGCTCGCCGCGAACCTCGTGGTGACCACCCTGCTCACCGGAACGCTCTTCACCCCTGCGGTGTCGTTCGGCACGGCCAGCGCGATGATCGTGGCGGGCACGCTCATCGGCGTGGTCGTGCTCGTGCTCATCGGCAACATGGGCACCCGCACCGGACTCCCGACGATGGCCCTCACGCGCGGCTCGTTCGGCATCCGCGGCAGCATCCTGCCGGCCGCGGCGAACCTCATCATCCTCATGGGGTGGAGCTGGGTGCAGGCGATGCTCGCCGGCGTCACGGTGAACTACCTCGTGCACGAGGCCACCGGTTTCTCGAACCCGATGCTCTTCTCGGCGCTGTGCCAGGCGATCGTCGTCGTGCTCGCGATCTTCGGGCACACGGGCATCTCGCGCGTCGAGCCGTGGCTCGCCCTCGCGATCCTCATCGTCATGGGCTTCGTGTTCGCGGCCGCCTTCGGCTCTTTCGGTCTCGGCGAGTTCGTCGCCCTGCCCGTCGACGCGTCGCTCGGCGGCACGCCGTTCATCACGCTCGACATGGTGATCGCCACCGCGATCTCCTGGACGGTGCTCTCGGCCGACATGAACCGTCACGCGAAGAGCAGCACCGCCGGCATCGTCGGCTCGGGCATCGGCTACACGCTGTCGACGACGATCGCCATGTTCCTCGGCCTCGTCGCCTTCAGCGCCGTCCTGCTGCGCGGGCACGAGGCGACGCCGTTCGACCCCTCCGTCATCGTCGCCGAGTTCGGCTGGCCGCTCGGCATCGCCATCTTCCTCTCCGTCATGGCGACGAACACGATGGTGGTCTTCGGCATGGTGACGTCGGTGGTCAATGCGCAGTCGAAGTGGCACCTGCGGTTCCTGCCGACCGCGATCGTGCTCGGAATCGTGTCGATCATCGGGTCGACGTTCCTCGGCCTGCTGAACCAGTTCACCGACTTCCTGTTCATCATCAGCGCCTTCTTCGTGCCGGTGTTCGCCATCATGATCGCCGACTACTACCTGCTGAAGCGTCGCGGGTACTCGCGCCAGATCCTGCACGAGCGGCCCGAGAGCCGGTACTGGTACCGGGGCGGCGTCAACTGGATCGCCGTGCTCGTGTGGGTGGTCGGCGCCGTGCTCTCCTACGTGCTCGCGTACGTCGCGCCGAGCCCGATCGGTGCGAACATTCCCGCGTTCGTCATCAGCTTCGGCCTGTATCTCGGCCTGATGCTCGGGATCGGCCGTCGCGGCGGGCTCGGGCTCGTCGATCCGCGCGATGCGCAGCCCACGGGGCACCTGCTCGACGGGGCCGACCAGACCGCAGCCCTGCGACTCGGCGACTGAGATGCCGGTCGTCGATCTGAGTCTCCCGGTGACGGCCGGCATGGCCGTCTACCCGGGCGACCCGGAGGTCAGGATCGCGCCGGCGCTCACAGTGGGCGCCGATGGCGTCGCGGTGGCGCGCCTCGACCTGGGCACGCACACCGGCACGCATCTCGATGCGCCCGCCCACTCGATCGCGGGCGGGCGCACTGTCGAGCGGATCGCGCTCGAACTGCTCGTCGGTGCGGCGCG
>NZ_LDRK01000071.1 GCF_001477055.1 Leucobacter chromiiresistens | reverse complement strand
CGGGCGGGCGGCGCAGGCGGCAGCCCGTCAGGAGGCGGCGCGGGCGCCCGCCTCGCGCTCGCGCTGCTCGGCGCGGAGACCCCGCAGCAGCAGCTCGAGCCCGGCCTCGAAGGCCTGATCGGCGGGCGCCGCCCCGGTCGCCGCGACCCGCCGCTCCCGCTCCGCGTACGCGGCCGTGAAGTTCGGCACGTCGCCGCGGCCGCGCGCGTGCATCATGTCGGGGGCCGCCGCCGCGTCGAGCGCGGAGCCGAGGATGAACGACTCGAACGCGACCAGGATGTTGAGCGCGGCGGCCCGGCTCCACCCCTCGGCGATCAGCAGCCCGACGATGCGGTCGTACGATGCGAACACGTCGGAGCCGGGGTCGAACGGCATGACGGCGAGCAGGGCGATGGTGGGCGGGTGCGCGGCGAACGCGTCGCGGTACGAGCGCGCCCAGGCGGCGAGGGCGTCGTCCCAGGGTTCGTGGTCGAGCTCGCGCGTCGACACGCGGCCGGCGATCACCTCGCGGATGCCGCGGAACACGTCCTCCTTGTTCTCGACGTGGTTGTAGAGCGCCGACGGCCGCACGCCGAGCTCGCGCGCGAGGTCGCGCATGCCGAACCCCTCGCCGTGCTCGTCGAGGAGGTCGAGCGCGGTTTCGACGATCCTGACCCGCGAGAGCACCTGCTCGCTGGGTCGCCCCACGCGCCGTCGCTCCCGTTCCCCCACGTGCATCACTCCCTCGTCGACGCGCTCAGCCCCGAGTCGCGCTCGCGAACTCGCAATCCTGACGATCTGCGTCTAGTCTATTCACGTCAAAAAGAACATTGTTCATTTTGGTCGCGGTTCCGCAGACGGAACCGGCGCAGAACACCGGCACCAGCCGCCACATCACAGGAGATTCAGTGAGCGAAGCAACCGGGGCGCATCTCAAGCGCACTCTTGGCCCCATCACCCTCACACTGTTCGGGCTCTCGTACATGGCCATCGGCACCGTGTTCACGACCTACGGCATCGTGAACCAGCTGACGGAGGGCCACCTCGTCGACTCGTACATCGTCGCGCTCGTCGTCATGCTGTTCACGGCCGGCAGCTACGCCGCCATGGTGCGCCGCTACCCGGTCGCCGGATCGGCCTACACGTACTCGCAGCAGTCCTTCGGGGGCGCCGCCGGATTCCTCACCGGCTGGGTGCTCATGCTCGACTACCTCTTCATCCCGATGATCAACTTCCTCATCCTCGGGCTCTACGTCAGCACCCAGTTCCCGAGCGTTCCGACGTGGATCTTCACCCTCGCCGCCCTCATCGCGGTCTTCGTCTTCAACGTGCTCGGCATCTCGCTCGTCGGCAAGATCAACACCGTCATCGTGGTCGTCTCCCTCGCCGCCGTGATCGTCTTCGCGATCCTCGCCATCAAGGCGACCATCAACGACCCGAACGCGCCGTCGCTGCTCGACCCCTTCATCCCCGGCTCGGTCGGCTACAGCCCGATCTTCACCGGCGCCGCAGTGCTCGCGCTCTCGTTCCTCGGCTTCGACGCCGTCTCCACCCTCTCCGAGGAGGCGAAGAACCCGCGCCGCGACATCCCCCGCGCCATCATGCTCACGACCATCATCGGCGGCCTCATCTTCATCATCATCTCGTACGTCGGCGCACGCGCCTACTACCTCGACGACTGGAGCACCGCGTCGACCGAACTGCTCGATGCGGCGGGCGCCGTGCTGTTCGCCCACGTCGGCGGCGACGTGCTCGCGGCGATCTTCGTCATCATCACCGTCGCCGGCTGCTTCGGCTCCGGCCTCGCCGGCCAGGTCGCGGTCTCGCGCATCCTCTACTCGATGGGCCGCGACGGCATCCTCCCGAAGCCGCTCGGCATCCTCTCGAAGCGCTTCGGCACGCCGATCGTCGCGGCGACCACGGTCTCCGTCGTGGCGCTCGCGAGCCTCTTCGTGGGCCTCGACCAGGCGGCGTTCATGATCAGCTTCGGCGCGCTCGCCGCCTTCGCGATGGTCAACCTCTCCGTGATCCGCACCTACCTCTTCCCGAAGGGCGGCCGCACCGAGCCCGTCACGGCGTGGGGCTGGTTCCGCTACGGCGTGCTCCCCCTCATCGGCTTCGGCCTCACCATCTGGCTGTGGACCTCGCTCGAGGGCCTCACCTGGATCGTCGGCGGCATCTGGATGCTCATCGGCGTCGCGATCCTGGCGCTGAAGACCGGCTTCTTCACGAAGCCGGTGCCGAAGCTCAACTTCTCGGAGGAGATCCCCTCGACCGAGGCGATCGACGCGCTCTCGGCGCAGCACCCGCTCGACGCCTCCGAGACGCGCTCCACGCGGTGACCGCCCGGGGCGCCCGGCCGTCCGGGCGCCCCACCCCTCCCCCGCGCACTGCGATCCGCGCACTGCGATCCTCACCGCGATCCGCACCGCGATCCGCACCTCGATCCGCACCTCGATCCGCTCCCGACCCTCGGAGACTCCCCATGACGACCACCCTGTACCGCAACGCCGTCGTATTCACCGCCGACCCGACGCCCGAGCAGCCCCACCCCGTCGCCGAGGCCTTCGCGGTCGCAGACGGCCGCTTCACGGCCGTGGGCTCGCTCGCCGACGTGCGCACCGCGGTGGGCGGCGTCGCGGGCGGCGCAGGATCGCACGAGGTCGTCGAGGTCGACCTCGAGGGCCGGTTCGTCGCGCCGGGCATCATCGATTCGCACACGCACCTCGTCGGCTTCGGCGAGTCGCTCGGGCGCGTGCAGCTGCGCGACTGCGCCTCGCTCGAGGAGATGCAGCAGCGTCTCGTCGCCGCCCGCGAGGCCGACCCGTCGGCCGCTCGGGTGCTCGGCAGCGGCTGGCTGTTCGACGCGCTCCCGGGCGGGCGGCCGACCGCCGAGATGCTCGACGCGGTGCTGCCCGACGTGCCCGTGTACCTCGACGCGAACGACTTCCACTCGACGTGGGTGAACGGCGCCGCGCTGCGCGAACTCGGCATCACGCGGGAGACCCCCGATCCCATCGGCGGCGAGATCGTGCGCGACGCCGCGGGCGACGCGACCGGCCTGCTGCTGGAGACCGCCGGCACGCAGTTCGCCGGGGCCTTCCTGAGCTCGCAGACCACCGAGGAGGACGTGATCGCCGCGCTCGACCGCGCCTTCGCCACCTACCTCGCGGCCGGAGTGACCGGGGTCACGGAGATGTCGCTCAACGCCGCCGAGGTGGCCGGCCTTCAGGCCATCATCGCCCGGGACGGGCGCCTCCCGTTCCCGGTGACGGCGCACTGGATCCTGGAGCCGACCGGCGACGCCGCGCGCGATGTCGCGGGCGCCGAACGCGTCGCGGCCCTCCGCGAGGAGATCGCCGCGGGGCCCGCGCGCGACTGGCTGCGGATCGCCGGCGTGAAGTTCATCATGGACGGCACCATCGACGCGTGCACCGCCACGATGCTCGCCCCCTACGCCGACGGGAGCAACGCCGAGCCGATCTGGACGGCCGAGCGCATCGTCCCCGTCGCCGAGGCCGCCGACCGCGCGGGCCTGCAGATCGCCATGCATGCGATCGGCGACCGAACGAGCCAGATCGCCCTCGACGTCGTCGAGCACTGCGTGCGCGCGAACGGGCCGCGCGCGCGCCGACACCGCATCGAGCACCTCGAGAGCGTCGCCGACGACACCATCGTCCGGATGGGCGAGCTCGGAGTGGTCGCCTCGATGCAGCCGGTGCACTGCGACCCCGCCGTGCTCGACAACTGGAAGGCGCAGCTCGGCGACGAGCGCCAGGAGCTCGGCTTCCCCTGGCAGAAGTTCCGCGCTGCGGGGGTCGCGATCACGCTCGGCACGGATGCGCCGACGGCCCCGCACGAGGCGATCCCGAACCTCTACATCGCGCTGACCGGCGCCTCCGTGCTCGCGCCCGAGCGCGACCCCTACCACCCGGAGCGCGCCTTCACCCCGGCCGACGCCCTGACCGCCCTCACCGCGGGCGGAGCGTTCGCCGGCGAGATGGACGACACCACGGGCCGGATCCGACCGGGCCTGGCCGCCGACTTCATCGTGCTCGACGTGAACCCGCTCGAGGCCGCCCCCGAGGCGCTGCTCGCGTCGCGCGTGCTCAGCACCGCCGTGCAGGGCGAGGAGCTGCACCGGGCGCGGTGATCCCCCGCCCCGCCTACCGGAGGGACTCGCCGCCCACCGGAGGGGCTCGCGCCTACCGGAGGTGCTCGCGCCTACCGGAGGTGCTCGCGCCTACCGGAGGTGCTCGACGTCTCCCGCCGAGACCGTGAGCTCGCCGCCGGTGGGCAGGTCGACGACGAGCGACCCGTCGGCGGCGAGCGCCCGCGCCCGGCCGTCCACGATCTCGCCGCCGGGCAGATGCACACGCACCTCCGTGCCGAGCGTGAGCGAGTGCCGGGCGATGCGTGCGCGCGCCGCCTCCGGATCCTCGCCCGCGAGGCGCACGAGCCGCAGCAGCTCGCGGGCGTAGTCGGCGAGCACCCGGTCGGCGAGGTCGCGGCCCGCCGCATCGGCGAGGCTCTCGGCCCCGCCCGTGTCGGCGCCCGCCGCGAGCAGCGACGTCGCGCG
Source organism: Leucobacter chromiiresistens (assembly GCF_001477055.1). GTDB lineage: Bacteria > Actinomycetota > Actinomycetes > Actinomycetales > Microbacteriaceae > Leucobacter > Leucobacter chromiiresistens_A. Next base: position 4,709 of record NZ_LDRK01000071.1, on the reverse strand, counting down.
ATCGGTCGGCAGCTCCCACTCGGGGATCAGCAGGTTGATGCCGGTGCCCACCACCACGTCGTACCCCGTCGCCCCGCCGCCGGGCAGCAGCTCGCACAGAATGCCGCAGAGCTTCCTGCCGGGTCGCCCGGCCAGCGCATCGTGCTCGTCGCGCACGTGCACGTCGTTCGGCCACTTCACGCCGACGCGCTGCGCCTCGCCGCCCGCGCGCGCCGCCGCGGCCGAGAAATGCGGCTGCAGGGCGGCGGCGACGGCCGATCCCGCGAGCAGGGGCAGCCAGCTCACGCCCAGCCCCGTCGCACCGAACCCGCGCACGAGCATCGACGCCGCGATCGACGTTCCCGGCGGGGTCACCCACCCCCGGTCGAGACGCCCGCGACCCGCGGTCTGGTCGCTGGTCGCCAGCAGCGCGCCGTGCGGCAGCTCCCGTGCGCCCCGGCCCTCCCCCGCCGTCGCGAGCGCGCGCAGCTCGGCGTTAGTGGAGGGCGACGACTCTCGCCAGGTGACGTCGGGCAGCAGCGTGCGCGTGCGGGGAAGCTCCATGCGCATCACGTTAGCCCGGAAAACAAGTGGACCGCGGCACCGGCGCACAATACACTCCGATTGTGGAGCACTCAGGCCTGTCCCCCGATCCGCGACCGCGACCGCTCGGGCGGTGGTGGCTCGCCGCGGTGCTCGGCGCGGGCCTGCTGACCCTGGGCGCCTCCGGCGTCGCGGCGGTCGGCCCGGGCACTCTCGGCAGCGAGTACGTCACCGATGCCGTCGACGTGCTCGACGAGTCCGAGGAGCGGGCGGCGAACGCCAGGCTCGCCGAGGCCTTCGACACGACCGGGCTCGACCTCTTCGTCGTGTTCGTCGACGAGTTCACCGACCCTGCTGATCGCATCGCCTGGGCCGACGAGACCGCCGAGCTCAACGGCCTGGGCGACTCCCAGTACCTCCTCGCCGTCGCCACCGACGGCCGTCAGTACTACCTCTCGTCGTCGGCGAACGGCGAGCTCAGCGATGATGCGCTCGCCCGCATCGAGGAGCGCGTGCTCCCGGAGCTGCGCGACCAGGACTGGGCGGGCGCAGTCTCGGCGGCCGCCGAGCAGCTCGAGACCGAGGACGCGGCGCCCGCCCGCACCACCGCGGTCGTCGTGGGCATCGGCGCCGGGGTGCTCGGGCTCGGAGGCGCCGCGTTCGGCGTCTCGCGGCTCGTGCGCCGCCGACGCGACGCAGCGGCCGCCGCAGAGGATCTGGCGCAGCTCGAGCGCGCCTCGGGGTCGGCGCTCGTCGCCGCCGACGACGCCGTGAAGAGCAGCGCCCAGGAGCTCGAGTTCGCCCGCGCCCAGTTCGGGGACGCGTCGGTCTCGGCCTCCGCGGAGGCGGTCGAGACGGCCCGCGCGCGCCTGCTCGAGGCGTTCGCCCTGCGCCAGCAGCTCGACGACGCGACACCCGACACCGATGCGCAGCAGCGGGAGTGGCTGCAGCGCATCATGGAGCTCTGCGCCGCCGTCGACGAGGTGCTCGACGCGCAGGCGGACGCCTTCGCGCGGCTGAGAGCGATCGAGCAGAACGCGCCCGCCGCGCTCGCCGAAGCCGCCGCACGACGGGAGCAGGCGGGGGCGCGGGGTGCGCAGAGCCGAGCCGAGCTCGAGCGTCTCACCGCCGCGTACGCCGCCGACGAGCTCGGTGCGCTCGACGGGGCCGTGCAGCAGGCGGAGCAGCTGCTCGCCTTCGCGGAGGATCGCGAGCGCGCCGCCTCGACCGCGCTCGGGGCCGCCCCGCCCGACTCGGGAGCGGCCGCCGTGGCGATTCGGGAGGCCGAGGCCGCGGTCGCCCAGGCCGACGAGATCCACCGCGCCATCGCCGCGCGCGGCCCCGAGCTCGCGAGCATCGAGGCCCGCTGCGCGGAACTCATCGGCGAGCTGGAGGCCGACGTCTCGACAGCCCGGGCCGTGCCCGATGCGGACGGCCGCGTTGCCGCCGCCATCACCGCGACGCAGGAGCGCATCGCGCAGGCGAGGCACGACCTCTCGGGCGCCGAGCGGCGGCCCGGTCGGGCCGTGCAGGCGCTCGAAACCGCCAACGCGCAGATCGACGGCGCGGTGCACTCCGCGCAGCAGGCCGAGCGTGCGCGCCGACTGCTCGACGCCCAGATGGCGCAGGCCGACAGCCAGGTGCGGCAGGCGGAGGCGTTCATCGACGCACGGCGCGGGGCCGTCGGCTCGCGGGCGCGCACCCGTGCGGCGGAGGCGCGCGCCGCCCTCGCACGCGCCGACGCCGCCCGATCCGCGAACCCCGAGAGCGCGCTCTCCGATGCGCAGCGCGCGAGCAGCCTCGCCGCCGAGGCGCTCTCCGCCGCCCAGTCCGACGTCTCCGGGTTCGGCACCGGCTTCGGCGGCGGATACGGCGGAGCCTCGTCGGCGGGCGGCGACCTCGCCGCGGTGCTCGGCGGCATCCTCGGCGGGGGCAACGGCGGCTCCGGCTACGGCGGCTCCGGAGGCGGGTTCTGGGGCGGCGGCTCCAGCGGCTCGTGGGGCGGCGGCTCCCGCCGATCCTCGGGGCGCTCCGGCGGCTTCTCCCGCAGCTCCGGCCGCTCCTCGCGCCGGTCCGGAGGCTCCTCGCGGCGCTCGAGCGGCGGCCGCTCGGGCCGCCGCGGCGGCGGCCGCTTCTGACTCGGCGCTTCCCCAGTCCCGATCCTTACACTCGATCCAAACCGCTCCGCCGAAAGGAACTCACATGTCGAAGCAGTCCATCCTCGGGCGCATCACCACCCTCGTCCGGGCCAACGTCAACTCGATGCTCGACGCGGCCGAAGACCCCGAGAAGATGATCGATCAGCTGATCCGCGACTTCTCCTCCAACATCTCGGACGCCGAAGCCGCGATCGCGGAGACCATCGGCAACCTGCGGCTGCTCGAGCAGGACTACGACGAGGACGTGCGCACCGCGCGCGAGTGGGAGCGCAAGGCGATCGCGGCGAGCGCGAAGGCCGACGAGCTGCGCGCGGCCGGCAACTCCGTCGACGCCGACAAGTTCGACAATCTCGCGAAGGTGGCGCTGCAGCGCCAGATCACCGAGGAGAACGAGGCCCGCGCCGCCGAGCCCACCATCGCTGCGCAGCGCGAGGTCACCGCGAAGCTGAAGGACGGCCTCAACGGGATGCGCGAGAAGCTGCAGCAGCTGCAGACGAAGCGCTCCGAGCTCGTGGCGCGCGCCAAGACCGCCGAAGCGCAGAACCGCGTCGCCGACGCCGTCAAGTCGATCGACGTGCTCGACCCGACGAGCGACCTCGGCCGGTTCGAGGACAAGATCCGCCGCCAGGAGGCCCTCGCGCGCGGCAAGCAGGAGATCGCCGCCTCGACCCTCGACGCGCAGTTCAACGAGCTCGAGAACTTCGAGGCCGTCACCGAGGTGGAGGCGCGACTCGCCGCCCTCAAGGCCGGGCGCTCACCGCAGGCGCTCGAGCAGTAACCACCGCACACCGAGCGGGGCGGGCCGATCCGGCTCCGCCCCGCTCGGCACCGTCTCACCCATCGCACTCAGCAGACAGGACACACCGTGGCATTTTGGGGACGCCGAGACCGTGAGTCGCAGGAGCGGCAGCACGCCTCCGACGCGCAGCAGGCGCAGCGGGCGCGCAGCGCGATCGTCGCCGCAGATGAGCGCATCCGCGCGACCGGCGACGAACTGGCGTTCGCGACGGCCGAACTCGGCGAGGAAGCGACGGCGGAGCTGCAGGCCGGCCTCGACTCGGTGCGCGAGCACCTGAGCGAGGCGTTCCAGCTGCACCAGCTCAACCACGACCACATCCCCGACACCCCCGACGAGGTGCGCACCCGCAACGCACGCATCCTGCAGCTGTGCGAGTGGGCCGAATCGGTGCTCGACGAGCGCACCGCCGCCCTGCAGGCGCGCGTCGAACGCGCGCGTCGCGCCCCCGAGATGGTGCAGCGCGTGCGCGCCGACGCCGCGGCGCTCCGCGAGCGCGTGCCCGACGCCCAGCGCGCGGTGGCGCGTCTCGCCGAACGCTACAGCCCCTCGGCGCTGCAGCGCGTCAGGCTCCACTCCGAGGACGTGGAGCAGCTGCTCGACTTCGCGGAGCACTCCGCCGACCTCTCCGATCGTCGACGCGCCGCAGGCGCCCTCGCCGACGCGAACCTCGCACTCGAGACCGCGACCGAGACCGTGCGGCGGGCGGCCTCGATCCTCGACGGCGTCGACAGCTTCGAGATCGAGGCGCTGCGCGCGCAGAACACGCTCGCCGACGTCATCGACGACTCCCGCAGCGACATCGCCGCGGCCCGCACCGAGCCCCGCAACGCATCGGTCGACGACGCGATCGAACGGCTCGAGGCGGCCCTCGCCGAGGTGAGCGCCGGGCGCCAGCGCGACCCGTTCGCCGACCTCTCCCTCGTCTCATCGGCCAACGCCGCACTCGACGCCGCTCGCGCCCGCGCCGCGAAGCCCGTGCCCTCGGAGGCGCAGGTGCAGCACGGCGTCGCGGCCGCGGACCACGCCATCGGCATCGCAGCCAGCCTCATCGAGGGGCACCGGGGCTGGATCGGCGCCGACGCGCGCACCCGGCTCGCCGAGGCGCGGCGCCACCGCAGCGAGATCGCCGCACTGCCGATGACGGAGGACTCGCGGGAGCAGGTGCTGCAGCTCGCCCGCCGCGCCTCGGCGAGCCGGGTGCGCGCGTCGGCGCCGATCCAGCCCCGGTG
>NZ_LDRK01000070.1 GCF_001477055.1 Leucobacter chromiiresistens | reverse complement strand
TGCGAGCGGGGTCACTTTCGGAGGGTGTTGCGGGGCCGCACCGCTCCGACACCCTCCGAAAGCGACCCCGCTGCAGAGTGGCGGGGCGGCGGGGCAGCGCCGCCGGGCGGCGGTCAGAGCTGGGCGACGACGCGGGAGAGGAGATCGGCGAGACGGGGCTCGGCGGCCCTGCCCTCGGCGAGCACCTCGGCGTGGCTCAGCGGATCCCCCATGCCGGCGGCCGGGTTCGTGATCAGCGAGAACCCGAGCACCTCCATGCCCGCCTCGCGGGCGGCGATCGCTTCGAGGGCCGTCGACATGCCGACGATCTGCCCGCCGATCGTGCGCAGGTAGTGGATCTCGGCGGGGGTCTCGTAGTGCGGGCCCGGCAGCTGCACGTACACGCCCTGCTGCAGACTCGGCTCCACCGCGCGCGCGACGTCGCGCAGGCGCGACGCGTACAGGTCGGTGAGGTCGACGAAGTTGGCGCCCTCGATCGGGGAGACGGCCGTGAGGTTCAGGTGGTCGCTGATGAGCACCGGCTCGCCGGCCCGGAACGCCGGATCGACGCCGCCCGCGCCGTTGGTGAGGATCATGATCTCGGCGCCCGCGGCGGCGGCGGTGCGCACGCCGTGCACCACGGCTCGCACGCCCCGACCCTCGTAGTAGTGGGTGCGCGCCCCGATGATGAGGGCGTGCTTGCCGTTCTCGAGCCGGATCGAGCGCAGCGTGCCCGAATGGCCGGGCACGCCGGAGGCGTGGAACCCGGGCACCTCGTCGGCGGGCACGACCGCCACGGTCTCGCCGAGCACATCGGCCGCCTTGCCCCATCCGCTTCCGAGGGTCAGCGCGATGTCGTGGCGCTCGACCCCGGTGAGCCGGGCGATGGCGGCGGCGGCCTCGGCGGCG
>NZ_LDRK01000007.1 GCF_001477055.1 Leucobacter chromiiresistens | reverse complement strand
CGAACGGGCGACCACCTAGATTTAACCAGGATAGTGCGTCGGCAGCGTAAGATGTTTAGAAGAGAACGGGGCAGGCGGGCGCAGGCGCGCACGAACGGCCGGCCGGATCCGCGATTCTCAGTCAGTGAGAAACCCCGAGGGCGCGGCGGCGCGCCCCCGCGACACTGAACGAGGCTCCGCGAGCACTCGCTCGCTCGCGGGGCCACCCCCGCTTTTCGAACCGTCACAGGAGACCACATGATCGTCGACCGCACTCGCGTGGCCATCGTCGGAGCGGGGCCCGCGGGCCTGCTGCTCTCGCACCTGCTCGCGGAGGCGGGCATCGAGTCGATCGTGGTCGACGCGCGGAGCCGCGCGGAGATCGAGACGACCATCCGGGCCGGCATCCTCGAGCAGGGCACCGTCGAGGTGCTCGACGGGATCGGCGGAAGCCGCGCCCGCACCGTGGGCCACCGCCACGACGGCATCGAGCTGCGCTTCGCCGGCGAGGGGCACCGCATCGACTTCCCCGCCCTCGTCGACCGATCGGTGTGGCTGTATCCGCAGCACGAGGCGCTGAAAGACCTCATCGCCGCCCGTCTCGCCGCGGGCCAGGACCTGCGCTTCAGCACCACCGTCGAGGGCGTGCACGACATCGAGGCGCAGCCGCGCATCACGGGCGCCGACGAGAACGGGGCCCCCTTCGAGATTCGCGCGGACTTCGTCGTCGGCGGCGACGGATCGCGGAGCGTCGTGCGCCGCGCGGTGGCCGGCCGCCGCGAGACCGGATCGTTCCGCGAGTACCCGTTCGCCTGGTTCGGGGTGCTCTGCGACGCCCCGCCGAGTGCGAGCGAGCTGATCTACAGCAACTCCGCCGACGGTTTCGCGCTGATCAGCCAGCGATCGGACACCGTGCAGCGCATGTACTTCCAGTGCGACCCGAATACCGACCCCGACGCGCTCTCCGAGGCGGAGATCTGGGAGACGCTGCAGCGCCGCGTTCCCGGCACGCGGCTCGCCGAGGGCCCCATCTTCCAGCGCGACGTGCTGCGCTTCCGCAGCTTCGTCGCGGGCGAGCTGCGCCGGGGGCGCGCCGCACTGGTGGGGGACGCGGCGCACACGGTGCCGCCGACCGGCGCCAAGGGCATGAACCTCGCCGTCGCCGATGTGCTGCTGCTCGGCGACGCCCTTCGGCGGCTGCTGGTCGAGGGCGACGAGCGCGGCATCGACGCCTACGCCGAGCGGGCGCTGCGCCGCATCTGGAAGGCGCAGCACTTCTCGTGGTGGATGACGAGCATGCTCCACGCGGCGCCCGGGAGCGACGCGTTCGACCGGCAGCGGCAGCTCGGCGAACTGCGCAGCGTCACGGAATCGGAGGCGGGCCGGCGCTACCTGGCCGAGGCGTACACGGGGTGGCCGCTCGAACGCTGAACGACGGGACGGTCTCAGACGTTCTCGTCCCCCGACTCCGCAATCGCCGCCTCCAGCCGCTCCAGCTTGCCGTCGAGCTCGCCCGCGAACCCGGGGCGGATGTCGGCCTTCATCACGAGCGAGACGCGTGAGCCGAACGGCAGCACCGCTTCGGTCGCGCGCTTCACGACGTCGAACACCTCGTCCCACTCTCCCTCGATCTCGGTGAACATGGACGAGGTGCGGTGCGGCAGCCCCGAGGCGCGCACCACCTTCACGGCCTCGGCGACGGCGTCGGATACCGAGGCGTCGCCTGTGCCCGACGGTGCGACGGAGAATGCGAGGATCATGCGGGAGTTCCTTTCGGTCCGGGGATTTCGAGGTCGATGAGATACCCGAAGCTCTGCAGCGGTTCGGGGAACTCGACGCCGCGCTCCAAACGTTGAGCGTCGCTCACCTCGACCGTGCCGGCAACCGGCGCGTATTCGTACGAGTGCTTGCCGCCGACCCGACCGTACGCGCAGAGCAGCCTGCGGATGCGCCGCACGACCCCCGTGGTGAGCGGCGCATCTTCGGGGAGGTCGATGTGATGGTCCTCGAAGTAGTCGGGAGCCAGGGCCCGATCGAGCCCGAGCGAGAACTGGTCGTCGTACCGATCTCCCGCGGGCCCGAGGCGCCACGACACCGTGTCGCCCACGCCGAACTCGTCGCCGCAGCACCCCCACTGCCAGGGCTCCAGCCAGACGCGCACCACCGAAGACTCGTCTGCCATCATCACACCTCCGACGGCACCTCGACGGGGTTGGTGGAGGACTTCTGCGGGCGGCGCGCGAACCAGAGCGAGACGATCGCGCCGAGCAGGATCGCCGCGACCGGCAGCAGCATCGACTGCGCCATCGCGGCGGCGAAGCCCTCGCGCGCCGCCTCCGGCAGCTGACCGCCGCCCATGCCCGCCTCGCCGCCAGCGGCACCCGCGGCGCCGGCACCACCGCCCGCACCGCCCAGCTCGGCGGCGATGCGCGACTGCATGAGGGCTGCGATGGCTGCGGAGCCGAGCACGGCGCCGACCTGGCGCGAGGTGTTGTTCACGCCCGATCCGGCGCCCGCGAGCTGCGGCGCCAGGCTGAACGTGGTGATCGACGCCAGCGGCCCCCACATGCAGGCGTTCGCCACGCCGAGCACCGCGCTCGGCACGAGCAGCAGCCAGAGCGGCGTCTCGGGCCGCAGCAGGAAGAAGTAGAGCAGCATGCCCGCGGCCACGAGCGTGAGCCCGAACGTCGCGATGCGCCGCGGATCGGTGCGGTCGATGAGCAGGCCCACCGGGCGGGCGAGCCCCGCCGAGAGCAGCGCCATCGGCACGAGCATGAGCGCCGACTGGGTCGGGGTGAGTCCGCGCACGAGCTGGTAGTAGAACATGAGGGGCAGGCCCATGCTGGTGACGGCGAGGCCCACCGTGACGATGGTGCCCGTGCCGACGGAGAAGTTGCGATCCCGGAAGATCTCGAGCGGCAGCAGCGGCTCGCCGCGCTGCACGCGCTGCCACACGACGAAGAGGGCCAGCACGACCGCGCCGGCGATGATGAGGCTCCACACCGAGATCGGCCCCCAGATCACGCCCCACTCGTAGCTCTCGCCCTCCTGGATGCCGAAGACCAGCATGAACATGCCCGCGGCGCTCAGCAGCACGCCGACCCAGTCGAAGTGGTGCGCGTGCGTATCGAGACGGGGCACGAACCGCATCGCGAGCACGAAGCCGATGATGCCGACGGGCACGTTGATGAAGAAGATCCACTCCCAGCCGAAGCCGTCGAGCAGCACCCCGCCCAGGATCGGCCCGACGAGCGTCGCGACGCCCGCCGTGATGCCCCACACGGCCATCGCCGAGCCGCGGTTGCGGGGCGAGAAGATGCGCGTGATCACGGCCATGGTCTGCGGCGTCATGAGCGCGGCGCCCAGCCCCTGGAACACGCGCGCCACGATGAGCGCTTCGACGGTGCCCGACATGCCGCACGCGAGCGACGACAGCGTGAACACGGTCAGGCCGACGAGGTAGATGCGGCGCGGGCCGAAGCGGTCGCCGAGGCGCCCGGTGATGAGCAGCGGCACGGCGTATGCGAGCAGATACGCGCTCGTGGCCCAGAGCGTCGCCACCATCGTCGTGCCGAGGCCCTCCATGATCGAGGGGTTCGCGACCGACACGATCGTGGTGTCGACGAGGATCATGAAGAAGCCGAGCACCAGCGACCACAGGGCGGGCCAGGGGCGGATCTCGGGCTTCGGGGAGGAGGGGGTTTCGGAGGTCACCCGAGAAGACTACTCCTGGCCTCCGACACGGTCAGGGGGTGGCGGCGGGCAGCTCGGAGGGCCCGAAACGCTCGGGCAGCAGCTCGTCGATCGTGCGGATGCCGGTGGGCGTCTGCAGCCGCATGCCCGGGGCGGCGGCCTCGGCGAGCAGCTGCCGGCAGCGCCCGCACGGGGTGATCGGCCGGCCCTCGCCCACGCAGGCGAACGCGACCAGGCGCCCGCCCCCGCCGAGGTGGAGCTGCCCGATCATCGCGCACTCGGCGCACAGGGTGACCCCGTAGCTGGCGTTCTCGACGTTGCAGCCCGTGATCACCCGGCCGTCGTCGACGAGCGCGGCGCACCCCACCGCATAGCCGGAGTAGGGGGCGTAGGCGTGCTCGGCTGCGGCGAGCGCGGCGTCGGTGAGCGCGGTCCAGTCGATGTCGGTCCAGTCGATGTCGGCGGCCATGCCCCCAGCGTATCCGGGGCGGCAGGGTCGCGGCCGGCCGCGAAACGCGGGAAAGCCCGCGGCGCGGCACCAGCGCGGCACCAGCGCGGCTGCACGCGCGGGAGCGCCCGGGGCGCGAGCCCCGGGCGCTCCGATCCTGCACCGCCGCGCCGGCTAGTCCTTCAGCGCGTCGCGCAGCTTCACCCGTACGCCCGTGCGCAGAATCGAGTTGCTGTAGATGCGCGACCCGATCCAGATGACGACCGCGATCGTGGCGACCAGGATGCCCAGCGACAGGATCGGCTCCCACCACTCGGCGATGCCCAGGTAGAGGCGCATCGGCATCGCGTTGGGCGCCGAGAACGGGATGTAGCTCATGATCGCGAGCGCCTGCGGGTTGTCGTTGAAGAAGATGATGGCGAAGAACGGGATCATCACGAGCATCATCACGGGGCTCGTCACCGATCCGATGTCCTCCTGCCGCGACACCAGCGCGGCAGCGGCCGCGTACATCGCCGCGAGCAGCACGAACCCGAACGCGAACAGGATGCCGAACCAGATGATCGACGTGCCGAGTTCGCCGAGCAGCAGATCCTGCCCGGTCGCGAGCATGCCGACCGACGCGAGGGCGAGGATCGCCACCACCGTGCCGAGGGCGAGGGCGCTGTTGCCGAGGATCTTGCCGGCCAGCATGGTGCGGGCCGAGACGGTGGCCAGCAGGATCTCGATGATGCGCGTCTGCTTCTCCTCGACCACGCTCTGCGCGATGGTCGTGCCGAAGGTGAGCGCGGTCGTGTAGAAGATCATGCCGAACGCGAAGGCGATGATGTACGCGAGCAGCGGGTTCGCGCCCAGCGGTTCGAGCAGCTCCACCGACGGCGCCGCCGAGAGCGCCTGCACGAGGTCGCTCGGGGCGCTGTCGAGCGCGATCACGGTGAGATCGAGCGGCGTATCGCCGCCCGGCACGACCGCCGCCTCGACGTCGCCGTCGCGCACGAGCTGCTCGGCCTCGGCACGGTCGCCGGCCTCGGTGACGTCGAAGCCCGCCGCTTCGAGGGCGTCGCCCTGGGCGCTGCTCCCCCCGGCGACGGTCGCCACCTGCGTGGGGCTCCCGAGGCCGCCGCCCTGCGAGATCAGCCCGCTGATCACGACGCCTCCCAGCACCACGAGCAGCAGGATGCCGGTCGAGATGAGGAACGCCTTGCTGCGCAGCCGGGTGGTGATCTCGCGCTCGGCGACGAGCCACGCGCCCTGCACCCCCGTGATGGGGCGCGACGCGGATCGCGGAGACTGAGAAGTGAGTGGAGCGGTCATCGCACGACCTCCTTGAAGATCTGAGCCAGTGAGGGGGTGATGGGGGCGAAGCGCCGCACCGCGGCGCCGGGGGCCGCCTGCTGCACGGCGCGGGCGAGCACGGCCTGCGCGGCCGCAGCGTCCGGGGCGTCGAAGCGGGCGAAGCCGCCGTCGAGGTGGGTGACCTCGACGCCGGGCTGTTCGCGCACCCAGCCCGCATCGGCCGCGGGCCCCTCCAGCTCGAGCTCGAAGCTGCTCCCGGAGTGCTGGGCGCGGAGGCCCTCGCGCGAGCCGGAGGCGAGGATCCTGCCCCCGCCGATCACCACGACGTCGTCGCAGAGCCGCTCGACGATGTCGAGCTGATGGGAGGAGAAGAGCACCGGCGCCCCCTGGGCCGCGTAGTCGCGGAGCACCGCGAGCACGACCTCGACCGCCATCGGGTCGAGCCCGGAGAACGGCTCGTCGAGCACCAGCGCCGAGGGCTCGTGCACGAGCGCCGCCGCGATCTGCGCCCGCTGCTGGTTGCCGAGCGAGAGGCTCTCGAGCGTGTCGCCGCCGCGCTCCCCCAGGCCGAGCCGCTCGATCAGGTCCGCCGCGGACTTCTTGGCGGCGGCCGCGCTCATGCCGTGGAGGCGCCCGAGGTAGACGAGCTGCTCGAGCACCTGCATCTTCGGGTAGAGGCCGCGCTCCTCGGGCATGTAGCCGAAGCGGGCGCGATCGGCGGGGGTGATGGCGGTGCCGTCGAGGCTGACCGTGCCCGCGTCGGCGGAGAGCACCCCGAGGATGATGCGCATGGTCGTGGTCTTGCCCGCGCCGTTGCCGCCCACGAAGCCGGTCATGCGACCGCCCTCGACGGTGAAGCTCACGTCGTCGAGCACGCGCCGCTCGCCGAAGCTGCGGGAGACGCCTGCGATGTCGATCATCTCGATCCCTTCTGTCGTGTGCTTCCAGCATGGTCGCGGTGCGCACCTGGCCGCTTCCCCCGCACGGCGGATTCGCGCTCCGAGCGGCGGAGCGCCCCTCCCCCCGGCGGCGGAGGCGCGACGTCGGCGGCACGCCCTACGCTGGTTCCATGCACGAACACGCGGAGTGGAGCCGGCCGAGCCCGGGCCGGAGCGGGCGGCGGGCCGACCTCGTGCTCGCACTGGTGCTCGCGGTCGCCTCGGTGACCACGGCGCTGCTCTATGCGCGCACCGGCATGTACCCGGGCGCGGCTGAGCCGTGGGTGTGGGCGGTCGGGCTCGGGCTCACGACGCTGCCGCTCGCACTGCGGCGCCGCTCCCCGGTGCCCGTGGCGCTCGCCGTCTCGGCCGGGTTCTTCATCTGCGGCCAGTTCGGCGTGCCCGAGGTGCTCATCATCAACATCAGCCTCTTCTGCGCGCTCTACACCGTGGGCGCATGGGAGCGACGGCGCACCCTGGCCCTCTGGGCGCGGGTCGGGATCGGCACGGCCATGATGGTGTGGCTCGTCATCGGCCTGATCGTCGCATCGTCGAGCACCGAGGCGTTCGAGGGCGTCTCGCGCTCCGGCATCTTCTCCGCGTACGCCACCTACGCCGTGATCCAGATCATCACGAACCTGCTCTACTTCGGGGGCGCCTACTTCTTCGGCGAGCGCTCGTGGCACGCGGCCCGCAACCAGGCGCTGCTCGAAGCGCGGGGGCGCGAGCTCGAGCTCGAGCGGCAGACGAGCGCCGCGCAGGCCGTCGCGCTCGACCGCCTCTCGATCGCGCGCGAACTGCACGATGTCGTCGCGCACCACGTCTCCGTGATGGGCATCCAGGCCGCGGCGGCGCGGCGCACCCTGGAGCGCGACCCCGCGCGCGCGGCAACCGCACTCGGCGTCGTCGAGGAGAGCGCGGGCACCGCCGTCGACGAGCTGCGGCGGCTCCTGCTCACGCTGCGCGATCCCGCGAAGGAGGCGACGGCGCCCACGACGATCGGGGTGGCCCACCTCGCCGAGCTCGTCGCCGACGCGCAGAGCTCGGGCACCCCCGCGACGCTCATCGTCGCCGGCGAGCCGAGACCGATTCCCATGCTCGTCGACGTCGCGCTCTACCGCGTCGTGCAGGAGGCGCTGACGAACATCCGCAAGCACGCCGGGCGCGGCGCCGCCGCCGAGGTGCGGCTCCGCTTCGGCGAGGAGTCGGTCGAGGTCGAGATATCCGACGACGGCGTGCGGCAGGAGCTGAGCCAGCGCTCGCGGGGCTCGGGCCTCGGCCTCCGCGGCATGCGCGAACGGATCGGGGCCGTCGGCGGCACCGTGTTCGCCGGGCGGCGCGAACGGGGCGGCTTCCTCGTGCGGGCCGCCGTGCCCATCGCACCTGCGACCTCCGCTTCGCCCACGGCCGTCCCGCTCGGCTGATCCCGCTTCCACTCCGAAAGGTGCCCATGATCCGCGTCCTCCTCGTCGACGACCAAGCGCTGGTGCGCTCGGGCTTCCGCATCATCCTCGAGTCGGAGCCCGACATCGAGGTCGTCGGCGAGGCCGAGAACGGGCAGGTCGCTGTCGCGCTCGCCTCCGAACTCCGCCCCGACGTCATCTGCATGGATGTCGAGATGCCCGTGCTCACCGGCATCGAGGCGTCGCGCCGCATCCTCTCGGCCGGCGCCGGGCCGGGAGCCGCGGGCGCACCGGCGCCCGCGATCCTCGTGCTCACCACCTTCGGGCACGAGCAGTACCTCTTCGACGCACTCGCCGCCGGCGTGAGCGGGTTCCTGCTCAAGACCGCCCGCGCCGAGCAGCTCATCGACGCCGTGCGCTCGCTCGCCGCGGGCGACGCGCTGCTCGGGCCCGACGTGACCCGCGCCGTCATCGAACGGGTCTCGGCCGCGCCGGGCACCACCCCCGCGCCCCCGCACGATGCGGCGTCGCAGGGCTCCGGCGATCCGGCGCCGATCACGGTGCCCGCGGCCGCCGACGCGGCGATGGCCGCGGGCCCCGTGGTCG
>NZ_LDRK01000069.1 GCF_001477055.1 Leucobacter chromiiresistens | reverse complement strand
CCCCCTGACTCCGCCCCCTCCCCCTATCGCACGACTCAAAGGAGACCACCGTGAGCGATACCACCGCCAAACCCCGCCTGCAGCGGGCGCTCGGCCTCACCGGACTGACCCTCTTCGGGGTGACCTACATGACGGTCATCACCGTGTTCACCACGTACGGCATCGTGAACCAGGTGACCGACGGGCATCTGCCCGCGGCGTACATCGTCGCCGTCATCACCATGCTCTTCACCGCGGCGAGCTACGGCGCAATGGTGCGCAAGTACCCCGTCGCGGGATCCGCCTACACGTACTCGCAGCAGTCGTTCGGCGGCGCAGCAGGGTTCTTGACCGGCTGGGTGATGCTGCTCGACTACCTCTTCATCCCGATGATCAACTTCATGCTCATCGGCATCTACCTGAACACGCAGTTCCCCGCGGTGCCGATCTGGGTCTTCACGCTCGCCGCCCTGCTGCTGGTGCTCGTGTTCAACATCCTGGGCATCAACCTGGTCAACAAGGTCAACTTCGTGATCATCGCGCTCTCGGTCGTGCTGGTCGTCGTGTTCGTCGCCCTCGCGTTCAAGCAGTACCTGGGCGGCGATCAGTCGGTCGGCCTCATCGAGCCCTTCACCTTCGGCGAGGGCGGCATCGGCGCGGTCGCCTCGGGCGCCGCGATCCTCGCACTCTCGTTCCTCGGCTTCGACGCCGTGTCGACGCTCTCCGAGGAGGCGAAGCAGCCGCGCCGCGACATCCCGCGCGCGATCGTGCTCGCGACGCTGCTCGGCGGGTTCTTCTTCATCCTCGTGTCGTGGGCGGGCGCGCTCGCATTCAACCCCGATTGGGAGACGCTGAGCCCCGAGCAGATCGACGCCGCGGGCACCACGGTGATGGACAGCTTCGGTGTGAGCTGGCTGACGGCCTTCTTCGTCGCCATCTACGTGGTGGGCGCCTTCGGCTCCGGCATGACCGGCCAGGTGTCGGTCTCGCGCATCCTCTACGCGATGGGCCGCGACGGCATGCTGCCGAAGCCGCTCTCGCGGCTGCATCAGCGCTACAGCACCCCCGTCGTGGCCGCTGTGGTCGTCTCGGTATTCGCACTCTCCGCACTGTTCCTCTCGCTCGACACCGTGGCGTTCATGATCAGCTTCGGCGCGCTCGCCGCGTTCGCGATGGTCAACCTGTCGGTGATCCGCTCGTACCTCTTCCCGAAGCACGGCAAGCGGCCCGAGGGCGCCTGGGCGTGGATCCGCTACGGACTCATGCCGCTCATCGGCTTCGCGCTGACGATCTGGCTGTGGACATCGCTGCAGGCGCTCACCTGGCTCGTCGGCGCGATCTGGCTCGCCGTCGGCGTCGTCATCATCGCGATCGTCACCGGCGGGTTCCGCCGCCCGGTGCCGAAGATGGACTTCTCCGAGCAGGATCCCAGCACCCAGCAGATCGATCAGCTGGCCGAGGAGTACCCGCTCGACCCGCGCTAGTCGCACCGCCCGCGAGCGCGCCGGTCCCCGCCAGCACGGGTGGGGGCCGGCGCGCTCGCGCGTCTGCGTCGCTCGCGGCCCAGGCGGCCGAGACCGGCCCCGCGCGCCGCTCCCGGCCGAGAACGCCGAGACCGAGCCCTCGCGCCGAGACCGAGGGATTCCGCGCCGGAAATACGCTCGTGCTCGCGCGGAACCCTCGTGCTCGGCGCGGGGGCGGTCCGTTATACACATCTGACGCTGCCGACGACCTACCCTGTGTATATCCTCGTGGTGCGCTGCACATTAAAAAA
>NZ_LDRK01000068.1 GCF_001477055.1 Leucobacter chromiiresistens | reverse complement strand
CGGCGATGAACGCCTCCTGCGCCTCCGCGTCATCCCGGTCCGCCGGCACGCCCAGCACCGCGTCCTCCTTCGAGGCGAAGTAGTTGAAGAAGGTGCGGCGCGAGACGCCCGCGGCCTCGCAGAGCTCCTCGACGGTGAAACCGTTGATGCCTCGCTCCGCAGTCCAGCGGCGCGCGTGCGACGACAGCGCTCGGGCGGTGGCGGCACGGCGGCGCGCACGGGTACTGGTTGCACTCTGGGGCATGGAATGCATTTTTGCACTGCAATGCTGAAAGTGCACTGAATCGCTGCGGAGATCATCGCGTCGCGATCCGGCGCCCCCTCGTCGGTGCCGCCTCGTCGGCGCCCCTCGTCGAGGCCCCCGTTACGTCGCGCGCGTCGCCGCGAGACTCCGTGCGGGCTCCGAGTCCCGCTCCGCAGCTGGATCGACGGGGGTGGTCGGCGCGGCCGGCGACCCGTCATCGTCGCCGCGGCCCATGTGCTGCCGCCAGCGCCGCGACACCGAAGCGCTCAGATGCTTCCAGCTGCGGTCGCGGATGAAGATCGAGTCGATCGCGATCATCGTCAGCGAGAACCACGGCAGCCCCATGAGCACGCCGATGGCGATGTGGAAGCTCAGAATACCGAAGAGCGCGAACAGTCGCGTGGGCCGCGAGAGCAGCATGAGCAGGAACGCCACCTGCAGCACGATGGACCCCCACGTGCCGATGGCGACGGCGGGCCCCCAGGCGGTGACGATGTCGCTCAGGATCGGCCACGTGCCGAACCGCATCGTCTGCAACGGGTTGTACACCGCGTAGCCCTCCGCCCACGGCGCCCCCTGAGCCTTGTACAGGCCGCCGGAGGCGTAGACGAACGTCACCTGAGCGGTGAGCGCGACGAGCGCCAGGTTGTGGAGCACCGTGCCGATCTGGTTGCCCGACGAGCCGACCGGGAACCACTCCCGCCGTGCGCGGCGACGCGCGTCGAGCGACCACCGGGCCGCGGGGTCGGCGAAGAACATGAGGATGAGCGCGATGCGGAACATGTTGTCGCCCTGGTCGCCGACCATGTCGTTCATCTCGATGAAGCCGACCCAGAGCGCGAAGAACACGGGGTGCACGATCCGGAACCGCCACCCGAGCAGGAAGAGCACCGCGAGCACCATGAGGCAGAGGTACAGCAGCGTGAACGCGACGTCGTTGCCCGCCACGGCGTGGAACGCGCCGAAGATCCACACCTTCGGGAAGTCGCTGACGGGCTCGGCGAGCTCGCCGTTCCACGCGGACCCCGAACCGAACGTGTAGAGGCGGGTGCCGAAGTTCGCGAGGAGGAGCCCGAGCGCGGTGCAGCCGAAGACGATGCGGGTGACGGCGAGGCCGTAGAGCGCCTTCTTCCCGTCGAACAGCCACCGCTCGACGAAATCGAACGCGCGGCCGATCGTGCCCGTCACGGCCGACCACGCCGCGGCGACGAGGGAGCCGATGAACGCGCCGAACTGGCTGGGAGCGGAACCCTGATCGCTCATTCTGAGATCCTCTCGAATTGCCCTCCGAAGACGTCGGCGAAATTGTCCTCGTTCTGGCCCTCCTCGACGACGAGGGGCCGCCACCCGGGGAGCACCACCGAGGGCTCCGGGCGCTTCGCGTCGGGGTTGTGGCGCTCCGCGAACGGGATGATGTTCTGGCGGCTCACGCGATACTGCACGGCCACCACCTCATCGCCCCACACGGCCTTCGCCACCTGCGTCGCGTACGCCGTGGAGCGGCGCTCGTCGCTCATGAACTGGTCGACGGCGCCCGCGTTCTTCGCGACCGCGGCGGCGTCGAGCCCCGAGTTCTTCGCCCCGTTCTCGAGCGCGGCGCGCAGCCCGACCTCCCACTCGGGGGTCGCGAAGTCGCCCGCCGCGGTAGTGCGCTGCACCTCGGTGAGCGCATCGAACGACTTCTTGAAGCTCGAAGCGAGCTCGGTCGACTGGATGCCGGCGCGCGGCGGCGTGAGGTTGTAGCGGATCATCGAGAGCTCGACGTCGGTCGCACTCACCCACCCCGTCTCCGTGCGCTCCCCCGACTCGTCCTCCACCGCGGCGCGCACGTTGAAGTGGTAGTCGCCGTTCACGGGCTCGGGGGCGAACACACTCCACGACTGGCCGAACATCGGCAGCATGTACGAGCTGAGCGCATCGCCCGGAACGATCTCGCGCGCGTTCGCCGAGTACGGGGCGATCCACAGGAACGAGGCGAGAATGTGCCAGGCCGCGAGCAGCACGGCCGCCCATGCGACGAGACGGACCCAGAGCTTCGCCGCGGGTCGCGCGCTCGTGTGCGTCGTTTCAGGGGTCACACCTGCTCCTGTCTTGCCGGAATGGAGTGCAGTCGTGGCGAACCTACCACTGCGGGAACCCGCGCGACAGCAGTGCGTCGCGCGTCGCCACGACGCAGACGTGCGGCCGGGGTGCTCCCCGACCGCACGCCGTAACGACTCCGATCAGTCGGTTCGCGCGTGGGTGCGACGCCGCACCGTCAGCGCCACACCGGCTCCCGCGAGCACCAGCAGCAACCCGGCGATGCCGAGACCGAGCTGGCTCTCGCCGCCGGTGTTGCTGAGGTACCCGCCGCCGGAGGCGTTGCTCGAACCCGAGGCGCTCGCCGACGAGGATCCGCCGGCCGACGACGTGCCGCCCGCGTCAGCGGCGCCGCCCGCATCGGCCGCACCCCCGGCGCTGGGATCCGCATCGGCGGTCCCGGCCGCGAGCACCGTGAGCTCCGCGGCGTCGGTCGTGACCGTGGTGGTCCCGTCCGTCGCGACGGCCCGGAAGAGCATGCCCGTCTCGGGCACCTCGGCGTCCTCGATGGTCAGCGTGAGGCCATCCTCGGACACGGGCTCGTCGGTCGGCGACCAGGCGTTCTCAGCCATGGGCTGGACGCCCTCGGCGGCACCCTCGGACTCCGACGGGGCGACCGGCGTGTACTCCTCCCACGTGACCGAGGTCGGCGAACCCGAGACCACCTCGACGGTGAACACCGCGTCCTCGCCCTCGGTGACGGTCACGTCGGCGGGATCCGACAGCACCAGCTCCTGGCCATCGGCATCAGCCGTCGCATCGGCCGACGCCGCAGCCGACGCATCCGCCGACGACGTCGCCTCGGCCGCAGCCTCCGACGCCGCATCCGCAGCCGACGACGCATCCGGATCCGCCGCAGCCGAGGCCGCCGCCGACGCATCCGCGTTCGACGCCGCATCCGCCGTCGAATCCGCACTCGCCGTCGCCGCAGCCGAAGCCGCCGCATTCGTCTCAGCCGACGCCTCCGCAGACGCATCCGCCGTCGCAGCCACCTCGGCCGCCGCGTTCGCCGACACATCCGCAGCCGCCGAAGCGTCGCTCGTGTTGTCCGCGTTCGCCGCCGCCTGAGCCGCAGCCTGCGCCGAAGCCGAAGCCTCGTCATCCGCAGCCGCATCCGCCGAAGCCGACGCGGACGCCGACGCGTTCGCATTCACCTCGGCATCGGCATCAGCCTCGACCACCGTGGTGGCGGTGGCGGTCAGCCCGCTCGTCGCGCCCGTCGCGGTGAACGTCGCCTCGCCGGGCTCGAAG
>NZ_LDRK01000067.1 GCF_001477055.1 Leucobacter chromiiresistens | reverse complement strand
GCAACGGCATCGAGGTGATGACTGGAACCTCCATGGCCACCCCGCACACCTCCGGGGTGGCGGCTCTGGTCTGGCAGAAGCACCGGAACTACACCCCGCAGAACGTCAAGGCCGCGATCATGAACACCGCGACCCACGACGTCAAGAACGCCAACGGCACCACGGAGTCCGTGGAGCGGGTCGGGTCCGGCCGGGTGGATGCGGTGCGGGCCGTGAACCAAGACGTCATCGTCTACAACGCGGATCGCCCGGACATCGTCAGCCAGAGCTTCGGCGTCACCGAGGCCAAGACCAACGGCGGCGTGCAGAGGTTCACCCGGAAGATCACCGTGGACAACATCGGCAACCGGGCCCACACCTACGTGGTCTCCTTCGCCGGGACCACGCAGATGCCCGGGGTCTCCTTCTCCTACGATCCCACCGTCTCGGTGGGCTCCGGCGGGAAGGCCACCATCACCGTGACGGCCACCGTGGACCCGAAGGCCCTGGTCAAGACCCAGGACCCGGCCCAGGCCAAGATCCAGCTGGGCAAGGCCCGCCAGTACATCGGCAGCCTCTCCGGCCGGCTGGTGCTCTCCGAGAACGGCCAGGACCTGCGGCTGCCGCTGCAGATCGCCCCGAAGCCGGTCTCGGACATGAAGGTGGACGCCAACGCCATCGAGTTCAAGGACGCCAAGACCGCCCAGACCCAGGTCAGCCTGGCCGGGACGGCCCTGAACCAGGGCGGCTACCGCTCCGCCCTGGGCGCCTTCGAGCTCGGCGCGAGCTCCCCGCGGCTGCAGTCCACCTCCCTGCCGGCCCCGTCCACTCAGGCCCTGGACCTGCAGTACGTGGGCTCGGCGGTGAAGGACGGCAAGCTCGCCATCGGCATCTCCACCTGGGGCAACCTCGTCTCGGTGATGCCGAGCAGCGAATTCCAGGTGCTGCTGGACACCGACGGCAACGGTCGCCCGGACTGGGTGGTCGTGACCACCCGGGCCACCGGCCTGGACTACCCGCTGGTCGGGCTGGTCCGCGTGGTCGGCAACAGCCTGCAGCGCGACGGCGCGGGCAACATCGTGTACACGGATCAGCAGCCGCTGAACGGCTCCTGGGGTGACACGGACACCAACACCATGGACACCAACGCCATCGTGCTGCCGGTGGACCTGACGAAGATGGGTCTGGACCCGGCGCAGAAGGATCTGTCGATCAGCTACGCCGTGTCCACCTTCTCCTACGCTCAGAGCGACGCGATCGACTCCACGGA
>NZ_LDRK01000066.1 GCF_001477055.1 Leucobacter chromiiresistens | reverse complement strand
AGGGGGAACCTCGTAGCGGGCGGGGGTCTCGGACAGCGAGATGGGAGTCGCCACCGAGCGCAGGGCGTGCTCCGCCCCGTCTGCGGCGGTCGCGGTGGTCGTCGCCACGGGGGCGAGGCCGAGCGACTCCGCGAGATCCAGGGCCTGCGCGATCGAGTTGACGCGGCCGGCGGGGATGTTCGCGGCGGTGCAGGCGTCGATCCACTCGGCTGCGGATCGCGTCCCCAGTGCGGTCTCGAGCTCCGCCCGCAGTGCGACGCGGTGCGCCACGCGCTGCGGATTGGTGGCGAAGCGCTCGTCGGCGGCGAGCTCGGGGATGCCGAGTACATCGCAGAGCCGGGCGAACTGGCCGTCGGTGCCGACCGCGAGGGCGATCGACTGATCGGCGGCGGCGAACGTCTCGTACGGGGCGATCGAGGGGTGCGCGTTGCCCATGCGCCCCGGGGCGACGCCGGTCTCGAGCGTCGAAGAGGCCTGGTTCGCGAGCGCGGAGAGCAGCGAGCCGAGCAGGGTCACCTTCACGTGCTGCCCGCGCCCTGCGGTCGGAGAGTCGGCGTCGTCGCGCGCCCGCAGCGCCGCCTGGATGCCGATGACCGCGTTCAGCCCGGTGAGGATGTCGACGAGGGCGACGCCGACCTTGGTGGGCTCTCCCCCGGCCTCGTCCGACCGGCCCGTGATGCTCATGAGACCGCCGACGGCCTGCACGAGCAGGTCGTAGCCCGGGAGGTCTCGCCCCTCGGTGTCGCCGAAGCCCGAGATCGAGCAGAACACCACGCCCGGGTTCTCGGCGGCCACGGCGTCGTAGCCGAGGCCGAACTTCTCCATCGTGCCCGGCTTGAAGTTCTCGATGACGACGTCGGCGGAGTGGGCGAGCTCCCGAGCGCGCGCGAGCCCCTCCGGGTCGCGGAGGTCGCAGACGACGGAGCGCTTGCCGCGGTTGACGCCGGCGAAGTAGGTGCTCTGGCCGACCGCGTTGACGGGCGGGCTCCACTGGCGGGTGCCGTCTCCCTCGGGGCTCTCGATCTTGATGACGTCGGCGCCGAGGTCGGCGAGGATCATCGTGGCGTGCGGCCCGGCGAGCACCCGCGAGAAGTCGGCGACTCGGATGCCGTGGAGGGCGCCCATCGGCGCGCCTCCGCTCTGCGGTCGGTCGTGCTGCGGCTGCCCGGTGCCCGTCATCGATGCGCTCCTCTTCGTTGCTGGTGGTGCCGTCGGCGGTCAGGCGTCGGCGTGCGATTCGAGCCGACTGCGCCGTTCGCTGCCGCCAGTGTATGCCGAACCGCACCTGCACCCCGTGTCGGGTGTGCATACCGCGCTCGTTCGCGCCTGTGCAAGAATCGCACCATGGTCGCCTTCTCGCAGCTCCTCGCCGTTCCGCATCTACGACTGCGCCTCGTGCAGTCGGGCGCGGGCGATCCCGCGATCACATGGGTGTCGAACACGGAGCTGCTCGACCTCGGCTCCTACCTCGAGGGGGGCGAGATCGTGCTGACGACGGGGCTCGCCCTCGCGCCCGACGACCGACGCTGGCGCGACTTCGTCGCCGGCCTGAACCGAGCCCGCGTCGCCGCGATCGGCTTCGGCGTCGGCGTCAATCACGAGCGGATCCCGCAGCCGCTCGTGCAGGCTGCGAGTGCGTACCGGGTGGCGCTGTTCGAGGTCCCGCTGCCCACCCCCTTCATCGCCGTGAGCAAAGCCGTCGCCGAGCTGCTGCGCGCGGACGAGCTCGGCGCCGCCCGCGGGGCGCTGCGGGCGCACCAGCGCCTCCTGGAGGGCGCCCGCGGCGATCAGCAGCCCGCCGAGGTGCTCGCGAGCCTCGCGCAGGCGACGGGCAAGCACCTCGCGCTCCTCGGCTCCGACGGCGGTGCGCTCGCGGCGACGGCGGGCTTCGCCGCGGCGGCCCGCTCCGCCGGTACCGCCGACACCGCCGGCACCGCCGAGGCGGAGGTCATCGACCTCGACGCGGGCGGGCGCTTCCGGCTCGCGGTGGCGGGAGACTCGCCGCTCTCACCGGAGGGCCGCTCGATCGTGGCTGCGGGTGCGATGGTGCTCGGCCTCGCACTCGGTGAGAATCACGCCGAGAATGCGCGCGAGCGGGAGCGGTGGGAGCGGCTGACGGCGGCGCTCCTCGCGCACCGCGCCGACGCGCACGGCATCGGGATCCTCGCCCCCGGCCTCGCCGCCCCGGAGCGGGTGCGCGTGCTCGCGCTGCAGGGCACTGCTGAGGATGTCGCCGCGTGGCGGCGCAAGCCGCGCTCCGGCCTCGATCGCCTCGTCGCACCGAACGAGTCGCCGGCGCCCGCTGCCGGGCTGGAGCGCGCCTGGCAGATCGTCGCCGACACCCCCGGCTCGCTGGACGCCGCGCTCGCGGCGGCTGCGGCCGCGAACCTCGACGCGGTCGTCGGCCGCCCGTCGTCGCTCGGCGACGCCCCGCACAGCCGCAGGTCGGCCGCGAGCAGGCTGCGTGCGCTCTCTCCCACCGCGCCGCTCTACACGGCGCCACGCGTGCCGGCCGTGGTCTGGGCGGACCGGGACACCCCCATCCTCGAGGCGCTGCTCGAGCTCGAGGGAGCGGCTCCGGAGCGGCTCGGAGCCCGAGCCGCGGACGCCCCGGGCTCCCCGGGCGGCCCGGGCGACGGTGCACGGATGTCGCGTCGCGTGCTCGGCCCGCTCTCGGAGCACTCCGATGCGCGCGGCGGCCCGGTCGAGAGCGCCGAGGATCGCGCGATGCTGCGGGAGACGCTGCGCGCGCTCTTCATCGCGAACGGGCAGCGCGGCCCCGCGGCCGCCGCACTCGGCATCCACCGCAACACGCTCCGCGACCGGGTGGCGCGCATCGAGCGCGCCACCTCGCGATCCGTCAACGACCCCGACGACCGCGCCGAGCTCTGGCTCGCGCTGCGGATCGAAGACGCCGAGACGCCGGGCGACGCGGACCGCGCGGGCCGTCAGTAGAGGAGGAACTGCGCGGTACCCGTGCCCTGCACCCCGGCGGCCGTCGTGCGGAGGTGGTAGGAGGCGCCGTCCGCGCTCACGGGGTCGCGGCTGATGTCGCAGGTCTCCGGGCTGGACCGGGTGCGATCCCACGCGATCGACTCCGTGGTGAGCGGTGCTCCCGGTTCCAGGATCACGGCGAGGTGCTCCGGGTTCTCCTGGCAGTCGGCGGAGCGCCACACCTCGTCGTCGCCGCTCGCGATGACGAACTGCAGATTCGCACTTCCGAGGTCGGCCGAGCAGGGATCCTCGCCGGTGTTCTCGACGCTCAGGGAGAGCTGCGGCTGCTCCCCCGCGGCGTAGTCGCCCTTGTCGGTCGCGGGGGTCACGGTGAGCTGACCCGCCGCGCACGCGGCGACGTCGTCGCTCTCACCCGCTGCTCCGCCCTCCTCGTCGGCTCCCGGCGACGGGGACTCCACGAGGTCCTCGGGCACCTCCACCTGGCTCGCGTCGGCGACGCCGCCGCTCGAGCCGGGCCGCACGATGATGAGCACGACGACCGCGACGACGGCGAGGAGGGCGAGCAGCACGATCAGGCGACGGCGCAGGTACACCTTGCGGTCCTTCGGCCCGACCGGATCCTTCAGCGTCGACATGGCGTCAGCGTATCCGCTCCGGCTCCGAAAGGTGCTTCAGCATGCGCGTGTTGCCCAGGGTGTTGGGCTTCACCCGGGCGAGGTCGAGGAACTCGGCCACGCCCTCGTCGCTCGAGCGCAGCAGCTCGGCGTACACCTCGGCTGCGACCAGCTCGGTGTCTTCGCTCATCTGCTCGAAGCCGTGCTTGCCGAAGAACTCGGTCTCGAAGGTGAGGCAGAACAGCTGCTGCAGGCCGAGCGCCCGGGCCCGCTCCTCGAGCGCGGTGAGCAGGCGATGCCCCACACCACGGCCCAGCCACGCCTCGGAGACGCCCAGCGTGCGCACCTCGCCGAGCCGCTCCCACATCACGTGCACCGCCCCGTAGCCGATGACGGCGTCGTCGCCGTCGACCGCGACCAGGAACTCCGGCACGGCGGCGTACAGGTCGACGAGGTCTTTGCCGAGCAGAATGCGTCGCGCGACGAGGGGCTCCATCAGGGCGACCATCTGCGGCACGTCTCCCGTGCGCGCGCTGCGGATGCGGATCTCGGGTGCGGCGCTCATCGTTCCAGTCTATGCCCGGCCGCCCGGCGGGGTCGGTGTTCCATGCCCTCGGGAGCTCACTGGGCCGTCGCAACGACGACGGGCCCGCTGCCGGAGCAGCGGGCCCGTCGGGGTGCGGAGTTACTCGGTGATGCCGGGCGTCGCCGCCGTCGAGGCGACCGCCGCGGCCGCGGACGCCGAGGCGGCGCTCGGGTCGCGATCGGCTCGCGGCTCCGTCGCGAAGGTGAACTCGCCGTCGACGAAGTCGACCTTCACCAGATCGCCGGCGAGCAGCTCGGCGCTCAGGATGCGCTCCGACAGGCGATCCTCGATCTCCCGCTGCATCGCGCGACGCAGGGGGCGCGCGCCGAGCGTGGGGTCGTAGCCCACCTCGGCGAGGCGCTCGCGCGCCGCCGTCGAGATCTCGATGTGCATGTCGCGATCGAGCAGGCGATCCTTCAGCTGCTTGACGAACAGGTCGACGATCTGCAGCAGCTCCGGCTTGGTGAGCTGCGGGAACACGATCGTGTCGTCGACGCGGTTCAGGAACTCGGGCTTGAAGTGCTTCTTGAGCTCCTCGTTCACCTTGCCCTTCATCATGTCGTAGCCGACCGACGAGTCGCCCTCGATCTGGAAGCCCACGGGGCCTCCGGCGATCGCGCTCGACCCCAGGTTCGTCGTCATGATGATGACGGTGTTCTTGAAGTCGATCACGCGGCCCTGCCCGTCGGTGAGACGGCCCTCTTCGAGGATCTGCAGCAGCGAGTTGAAGATGTCGGGGTGCGCCTTCTCGATCTCGTCGAAGAGCACCACGGAGAACGGCTTGCGCCGCACCTTCTCGGTGAGCTGGCCGCCCTCCTCGAATCCGACGAACCCGGGAGGGGCGCCGAAGAGGCGGGAGACGGTGTGCTTCTCGCCGTACTCCGACATGTCGAGCGAGATCAGCGCGTCCTCGTCGTCGAACAGGAACTCGGCGAGCGCCTTCGCGAGCTCCGTCTTGCCGACGCCGGTGGGTCCGGCGAAGATGAACGAGCCCGAGGGGCGCTTCGGATCCTTGAGGCCCGCGCGCTGACGACGGATCGTCTTCGCGAGCGCCGAGATCGCCTCGTTCTGGCCGATGACGCGCTGGTGCAGGGCCTCCTCCATGAAGCGGAGTCGCGAGGTCTCCTCCTCGGTCAGCTTGAACACCGGGATGCCGGTCGCCTGCGCCAGCACCTCGGCGATCAGGCCCTCATCGACCTCCGCCTGCGTCGCGACGTTGCCCGAGCGCCACTGCTTCTCGAGGCGCAGCCGCTCCGCGATCAGCTTCTTCTCCTCGTCGCGCTTGTTCGCGGCCGCCTCGAAGTCCTGGCCCTCGATCGCCTGCTCCTTCTCGGCGCGGACGACGGCGATCTTCTCGTCGAACTCGCGCAGCTCGGGCGGGCTCGACAGGATCGACAGTCGCAGGCGGGCGCCGGCCTCGTCGATCAGATCGATCGCCTTGTCGGGCAGGAAGCGATCCTGCACGTAGCGATCGGCGAGGTTCACCGCGGCGACGATGGCGCCGTCGGTGATCGAGACCTTGTGGTGCGCCTCGTAGCGGTCGCGCAGGCCCTTGAGGATGTTGATCGAGTGCGGCAGCGAGGGCTCGGCGACCTGGATCGACTGGAAGCGCCGCTCCAGCGCCGCGTCCTTCTCGAAGTGCTTGCGGTACTCGTCGAGCGTGGTCGCGCCGATGGTCTGGAGCTCGCCGCGCGCGAGCATCGGCTTCAGAATGTTGGCGGCGTCGATCGCGCCCTCGGCGGCTCCGGCACCCACGAGCGTGTGGATCTCGTCGATGAAGATGATGATGTCGCCGCGGTTGCGGATCTCCTTGGTGACCTTCTTGAGGCGCTCCTCGAAGTCGCCGCGGTAGCGGCTGCCCGCGATCATGGAGCCGAGGTCGAGCACGTAGACCTGCTTGTCCTTCAGCGTCTCGGGCACCTCGCCCTTGATGATCGCCTGGGCGAGCCCCTCGACCACGGCGGTCTTGCCGACGCCGGGCTCGCCGATCAGCACGGGGTTGTTCTTGGAGCGGCGCGAGAGGATCTGCATGACCCGCTCGACCTCCTTCTCGCGCCCAATGACGGGGTCGAGCTTGCCCTCGCGCGCTGCCTGCGTGAGGTTGCGGCCGAACTGGTCGAGCACCTGCGAGCCCTTCGACTCGCCGCCCGACTCCGGCGCACCCACGGTGGCGCTCTCCTTGCCGGCCTGGTAGCCGGAGAGCAGCTGGATCACGGTCTGGCGCACGCGGTTGAGGTCGGCGCCGAGCTTGACGAGCACCTGCGCGGCGACGCCCTCGCCCTCGCGGATGAGCCCGAGCAGGATGTGCTCGGTGCCGATGTAGTTGTGGCCGAGCTGCAGCGCCTCGCGCAGGCTCAGCTCGAGCACCTTCTTGGCGCGCGGCGTGAACGGGATGTGCCCCGCCGGCGGCTGCTGCCCGGTCCCGATGATGTCGGTGACCTGCGCGCGCACGGCGTCGAGCGAGATCTCGAGCTGTTCGAGCGCCTTCGCTGCGACGCCCTCGCCCTCGTGGATCAGGCCCAGCAGAATGTGCTCGGTGCCGATGTAATTGTGGTTGAGCATCTTCGCCTCTTCCTGGGCGAGCACCACAACCCGGCGAGCACGATCGGTGAATCTCTCGAACATCTCCTACCTCCTTACGACGCCTGTTGCACGGGTGAGGCGCCGCCGATGGAAACAGGCTACGGGGTGATGCCGGATCGCGGGGCCGTGTTCGCCGCAGGCGTGACGGGCGGTCACCCGCGAGCTGGTGCCGCGACGGGTACGAGCGGTCGTGGCGAGCAGCCGACTCGCGCAGTCCACCGGGGCGACACCCGGCGTTCACCCGAGCCGCCTACCGTGAACGCATGCCGCCGACCCCGCCCGCTCCCGCGACCCCCGCGTCGGCGCTCGCACTCATCCGCGCATTCGCCGCGTCCCTCGGTGCGCGCGAGGGGGCGGTCGCCCGCGTCATCCTCGAGCGCCCCGCAGAGGTGCCGCAGTGGTCGACGCAGGAGCTCGCCGCGGCGGCCGGCACATCGACGGCCACCGTGATCCGCGCCTGCCAGCGCCTCGGGTTCCGCGGCTTCCAGCACCTGCGCCTCGAACTCGCACGCGAGGCGCCGGCGCCGCTCGACGAGCAGCCGACACCGGGAGACACCGTCGACCACGTGTTCGAGAGCGCCCGGGCCGCCCTGCTCGTGGGGCGCTCCTCGGTCGACCGCGGAGCGCTCGCCGATGCTGCCGCACTGCTCGCGGCGGCGTCGCGCGTCGTCTGCGCCGCCAACGGGTTCTCGGCCCCGCCGCTCCAGGACGCGGCGATGCGCCTGGCGACCGTGGGGCGGCCGGTCGAAGCCCCCCTCGACATCCTCGCGCAGCAGTTCGCCGCGCACAGCCTCACGGCGGAGGACGTCTGCTTCGCGCTCAGCCATTCCGGCGCCAACGCGCACACGCTCGCGACCGTGCGCGCTGCGCGCAGACGGGGAGCACGGGTGGTCTCGCTCTGCAGTTACGACCGCGGGCCGCTCGCCGATCTCTCCGACGTCGCCCTCTCCACCGGCGCCGTGGGCGCCCCGCACGCCGTCGACCCCTTCTTCAGCCGTCTCGGCCACTCCGTGCTGCTGCAGGCCCTCGTCACGGAGGTCGCGGCCCTCCGCTCGAGCTCCGGCGCCGACGCCGAGGACATGCGCGAAGTGGTCGTCGACGCCCTCGCCGAAGCGCAGCCCTGAACGCTGCCGACCCCGGGTTCTCGATCCTTCCCCCGCTCGACAGCCGCGCGCCTCCCCGCGTTCACCGGCGCGACACCCGGCCCCGAGATGCTGCTCGTGTAATCGCATTTCACGCCCGGTGAAACGGGCCCCGCAGGCAGGAGAACGCAGCAGTGCACGTCATCACCCTCGAGGGCAGCTACAACGCGCGGGGCATCGGGAGCGGGCGCAGGCCGTGGCTCGTGCGCTCGGCCGGCCTCGACGCGCTCACCCCCGGCGGCGAGCGCGCGCTGCGCGGCGCCGGCGTCGATCTCGTCATCGACCTGCGGGAGGGCTCGGAGCACGCCCGGCGCACGCACGCGATCCCGGTCCGCTCGGTGCCGCTCTACGGCGAGGCCCCGCCCGCTTCGGGGAGTCTCGAGACGGTCTACGCCGGCCTGGTGCGCGATCGGGGCGCCCGACTCGCCGCCGCCGTCATCGCCATCGCCGAGCACCCCGGCACCGCCGTCGTGCACTGCACGGCGGGCAAGGACCGCACGGGGCTCGTCGTGGCCCTCGCCCGGCTCGCCGCCGGCGACGCCCGCGCAGACGTCGTCGCCGACTACGCCGCATCGGGGGCGGCGGTGCGCCCCGCGCGGCAGGCGATCGCGGCGGCCCAGCTCTCCGGCCTCGGGCTGACCGACGCGGCGCGCGCCGCATCGGAGCGCCTGCACCTCGACAGCCCCGCGGAGGCCCTCGAAGCCGCGCTCGACATCGTCGACGAGCTCGGCGGCGCGGCGCACTACCTCCGCTCGCACGGCGCCGGCGACGCCCACCTCGCGGCCCTCGCAGCCCTCGCGGAGCGGGCCGGCGGCCGCACCGCGACCGTCTCGGAGCCGGTCGTATGAGCCGCGACACCGGCCGGTTCACGGTACTCCACGCGAGCGACCTCCACGCGACTGAGAGCGGCCTGCTCTACGACGCGGTCGACGGGGTCGGCCGCCTGGAGCGGGTCGGCGAGTACGCGCTCGCGACCGGCATCACCCCCGAGGCGGTCGTCGTGACCGGAGACCTCATCGAGCGCGGCAACCCCGGCGCGTACGCGGCCGTCGCGGCGGCGTGCGAGCGCCTGCAGGATCGCCTCGGCGCCCCCGTGCTCACGGTGCTCGGCAATCACGACGATCCGCGCGCCGCACGTGCGCTTCCCGGGCACGTCGCCGGCCACACCGCCGCGCACCGCATCGACGGCTTCCGGGTGCTGCGCCTCGATTCGCACACCGGCAGCATCGACGCCGAGCAGCTCGACTGGCTCCGCCGCGAACTCGGCCGGCCGTCGGAGCGCGGCACGATCGTCGCCCTCCACCACGCCCCGCTCGGCTCGCCCCTGCCGACGCTCCGGCGCCAGGGGCTGCGCAACGCCGACGCCCTGCTCGGGGTGCTCGACGGCTCGGACGTGCGGGCGATCCTCGCCGGCCACTTCCACCACAGCCTCACGGCCTCGGTGCACGGGATCCCGGTGTTCGTCGGGCCGTCGCTCGCCTACCACCAGGTGATGAACGCCGGCCCCGACGCGGTGGCCGGCCACGACTCCCCCATGTTCTCCCTCGTGCAGTTCACCGCCGAGGGCGTCAGCGCGTCGACCGTCGCGCTCCACTCCCCCGAACCCCTCTTCACCCAACCCATCGCCCGCACCGCACAGAAAGCGACCCATGTCTCGTAATCGCTCCACCGGCGTCATCGCCGCCTTCGCCCTCTCGGCCCTCGCACTCACCGGCTGCGCCGCCTCGGCAGACGCCGCGGACACCGGCGCCACCGGCGCTGCGGAGGCGTCGACCATCACCCTGTACACCTCCGAGCCGCAGGAGAAGATCGACGCGATCGTCGCAGCGTTCGGCGAGCAGCACCCCGAGATCACGGTCGACGTCTTCCGCGCCGGCACCGGAGACCTCACCGCCCGCATCGCGGCCGAGGAGAAGGCGGGCGACATCGGCGCCGATCTGCTGCTGGCCGCAGACGCAGGCACGTTCGAGGACTACGCCGAGCGGGACCTGCTGCTCGAGTACGCCTCCCCCGAGGCGGAGTCGATCAACCAGGATCTCGTCGACCCCGAGCACTTCTACGTCGGCACGCGCCTCCTGCCGACCGTGATCGCCGTCAACACGACCGCGATCGACGATGCGCCGACCTCGTGGCAGGATCTCACCGACCCCGCGTACGCCGGCAAGATCGCGATGCCGAACCCCGACGTCTCGGGAGCCGCAGCGTACAACGCGGCGGTGTGGCTCGACGAGGACGCGCTCGGCATGGCGTGGCTCGAGGGCCTCGCCGCGAACGAGCCGCTCATCGCCGAGAGCAACGGGCCGGTCTCGCAGGCTGTGGCCGAGGGCAGCAGCCCCGTCGGCATCGTGGTCGACTCCCTCGTGCGCGACCTCGCCGCTGCAGGATCCCCCATCGAGGCCGTGTACCCGGAGGAGGGCGTGCCGTTCGTGTCGCAGCCGGTCGGCATCTTCGCCGACACCGAGGAGGCCGAGGCGTCGCAGCTCTTCGTCGACTTCCTCATCAGCCGGGAGGGGCAGGAGATCGCCGCCTCGCAGTCGTACCTGCCGATCCGCGACGACGTCGAGAGCCCCGAGGGCGCGCCTGCGATCGGCGACATCACGCTGCTGAACCCCGACCTCGAGACCATCCGGGCTTCGCAGGCCGACGCCGTCGAGACGTTCAATGGCCTCTTCCAGTAGCTCCCTCGCGCGGCCGCTCGCGGGCCCGACCGGCTTCGGCCGGGCCCGCGGGGGTCGCGCCGGTCGCGCGGGCCGCCCCGCAGCACGGCCCCTCGCGCGACTCGACGGGCTCGACGCGGTGCGGGTCGCCCTGTGGTGCGCGGTCGCCGCGCTCGTGCTCGTGCCGATCGCCGCGATCCTGGCGCTGGCCGCGACCGGCGGCGGCTGGTCGGCGCTCGGCGATCCCGACGTGCTCGAAGCCGCCCGCAACTCCCTCGTCTCCGCCGCGCTCTCCGCAGTGCTCGCCGTGGTGATCGGCACTGCGCTCGCCCTGCTGCTCGAGCGCACCGACCTGCCGGGCCGCCGCGCGCTCCGCATGCTCGCCCTCAGCCCCATGCTCATGCCGCCGTTCGTCGGTGCGATCGCGTGGCTCAGCCTCCTCGGCCCGTCGTCGGACGTCAACACGTTCTGGTCGCAGCGCTTCGGCGCGCCCCTCTGGAACCTGTACGGCGGCGACGGCGTCGTCTTCCTCCTCACCCTCCACAGCTACCCGATCGCGATGATGATCGTCACGGCGGCGCTCCGCCGCGTGCCCGCAGACCTCGAGCAGGCGGCCCGCATCGCCGGCTCGTCGGCGCCGCGCGCGCTCTGGGAGGTCACCACCCCGCTGCTGCGCCCCGCCATGCTCTCCTCGCTCACCCTCATCGCCGTGTCGAACCTCGCCGACTTCGGCATCCCCTCGATCATCGGGCTCCCCGAGCGCTACGTCACCCTCTCCACGCTCGTCTACCGCTACCTCCAGTCGGGCACGGTCGACGACCCGCTGGCCGTGGTCTCGGCCATCGGCTTCGTGCTGCTCGTCATCGCGCTGCTCGGCGTCGTCGTCGACCTCATGCGCGCACGCACCCGGGTCGAGCTCGACGCCCAGGCCGGTTCACCGGCGCTGCTCCCCCTCGGACGCGCACGCGCCGCCGTCGGGGTGCTGACGGCG
>NZ_LDRK01000065.1 GCF_001477055.1 Leucobacter chromiiresistens | reverse complement strand
GATCGGGGGTTGCGCCGGGGGTTGCGGGAGTGGTGCAGCGGTGGCGCCGGAGTGGCGCCGGAGTGGCGCAGGAGACATGCAGGAGTCACGCAGCGGACGGCGCGGTGTGCGGTCGAAACCGACCGCGCACCGCAGCCCGGGGCGAACACGGCGCCGCAGCGCCTCTCGGCGCGCTATTCTCCGAAGCATGGAAGCGGGTGAGGCATGAGCATGGGCGGGGGGCCGGTCGGCCGGGGATCCCGCATCTCCGCCGGCGACGCCGAGCTCCAGCGCAGGCTCAATCGCGACGCGCCCGCCGTGCCGGGGCTCGGGCGCCGCATCGCCGCGCTGTTCCGCCCCTACCGCGCGCAGCTCGTCGTCATCATCGCCCTCGTGCTCGTCTCCGCCGCGCTCGCGATCCTGCCGCCGCTGATCACGCAGCGCATCTTCGACGACGGCCTGTTCCCGCTCGACGGCGGCGGGCCGCACCTCACCGTGCTCGCCTGGCTCGTCGGCGCGATGATCGCCGTGTTCGTGATCTCCTCCGGGCTCGGGATCGTGCAGACCCTCTTCACCGCGCGCGTCGGCAACCGGGTCATGGGCGACCTGAGAGTGCGGCTCTTCTCGCACCTGCAATCCATGGAGCTCGGCTTCTTCACCCGCACGAAGACCGGTGTGATCCAGTCGCGCCTGCAGAACGACGTCGGCGGCGTCGCGAACGTGCTGACGAACACCGTCTCCAACATCATCGGCAACACGGTCACCGTCGTCGCCGCCATCGTGGCGATGCTGCTGCTCAGCTGGCAGCTCACCCTCATCGCGGTCGTCGTCATGCCGGTGCTCGTGATCGCGCAGCGCCGCGTCGGCCAGATCCGAGCGAAGATCGCGGGCCGCACGCAGGAGTCGCTGTCCGAGATGAGCGCGATCACGCAGGAGGCCCTCTCCATCTCGGGCGTGCTGCTCGCGAAGACCTACTCGCGCCAGAGCGCCGAAACCGAGCGCTACTCCGCCGAGAACCGCAACCAGATCGACTTGCAGGTGCGGCAGACGATGAGCGGCCAGCTGTTCTTCGCGCTCGTGCAGGTATTCCTCTCAGCGGTGCCCGCGATCGTCTACCTCGTCTCGGGGTGGCTCATCGCGCGGGGCCAGAGCGAGGGGTTTGACCCCGGCATCACGGCGGGCACGATCGTCGCCTTCACCACGGTGCAGTCGCGCCTGCTCTTCCCGCTCGTCGCCCTCATGCGCATCGCGCTCGACCTGCAGACCTCGCAGGCGCTGTTCGCCCGCATCTTCGAGTACCTCGATCTGCGGCCCGCCATCGTCGACGCCGTCGATGCGCGCGAGCCGTCGGACGCGCCCGGGCAGGCCGGTCGCATCGCGTTCGAGCACGTCTCGTTCCGCTACCCCGACGCCGGCCCCGGCGACCGCCCCACGCTCGACGACGTGTCGTTTCACGTGGAACCGGGGGAGTTCGTGGCCTTCGTCGGCGCATCCGGATCCGGCAAGACCACCATCGGCTCGCTCGTGCCCCGCCTCTACGACGCCACCTCGGGCACCGTGCGCTACGGCGACGACGACGTGCGCGAGCTGCGGCAGGAAGCGCTCATGGACCGCATCGGGGTCGTGACGCAGGAGCCCTACCTGTTCCACGCCTCGGTGCTCGCCAACCTGCGGTACGCGAAGCCCGACGCCTCGCTGCACGAGGTGCAGGCCGCGGCGCGCCTCGCGAACATCCACGACACCATCGAGAGCTTCGCCGACGGCTACGAGACCGTCGTGGGCGAGCGGGGCTACCGCCTTTCGGGCGGCGAGAAGCAGCGGATCGCGATCGCGCGCGTGCTGCTCAAGAACCCTCGCGTGCTCGTGCTCGACGAGGCGACGAGCGCGCTCGACACCGTCAACGAGCGCATCGTGCAGCACGCCCTCGATGACGCCCGCAGCGGCCGCACGACCATCGCGATCGCCCACCGCCTCTCGACCATCGTCGACGCCGACCGCATCTACGTGGTCGGCGGGGGGCGCATCCTCGAGCACGGCACTCACCAGCAGCTGCTCGAGCGAGGCGGCGCCTACGCGGAGCTCTACGCCCAGCAGCAGTAGCGGCGGGGCGGGCGGCGTCGGCGGCACGGCGTCGGCGGCACGGCGCTTGTGCGAGCGGGGTCTGCGGCGGCGGCGGCGGCGGCGTCGGTGTCGGCGCGGTGTCGGTGTCGGTGCGGCGTCGGCGTCGGCCGGTCCGCGCCGAACCCCTTCTGCGAGCGGGGTCGCTTCAGGAGGGTGTCGGCGTTGGTTTTCGGTGCGACACGCTCCGAAAGTGACCCGGCTCCAGTGGCGGAGGCAGAGTGCGGCGGCGATGGGGGGGGGGTAGCGATGTGTCCGTGGCACCCTGCCGCCGTCCGCTCTGCCGCTCCGCCCCGCTCTACGTGCGAGCGGGGTCACTTTTCGTGCGTGTCGGAGCGGCGACACGCACCGAAAGTGACCCGGCTCGCAAGGGGATGCGGGGTGTGGAGGTGCGTGGGTGGGACCGCGCTCTCGACCGGGACGTTCGACTCAGTATGGTGAACGCATGACCGAGTCGCGCCAGCCCGAGCCGCCTGCGCAGCAACCGGAGGCGCAGCAGCAGCCCGGTTCCCCGCAGCCGCAGCCACCTCAGCAGCAAGCCGGGTACCCGCAGGGGCCCGTAAGCCCGCAGCAGCCGGAGATCTGGCCGCAGCAATCGGGATACGCGCATCAGTCGGGTTACCCGCAGCAGCCGCCCGGCCAGCCGATCCAGCAGTCGGGGCACCCCATCCAGCCTCCCGGCCAGCCGAACCAGTACCCCGGCCACCCCGGCCACCCGCCCGGCGTCCCGAACCAGCAGCCGGGGCACCCGCTCCAGCCGCCCGGCGCCCCGATCCAGCCATCCGGCGCCCCGAATCAGCCTCCGGGCCTCCCGCCGACGCACCAGGCCCCGCAGCAGTACGCCCCCGGCCCGCAGCACACGCAGTGCACTCCCGGCCCGCAGCACACGCAGCACCCGCAGCATCCGCAGCACCCGCAGCACCCGCAGCAACCGCAGCACCCGCAGCACCCGCAGCACCCGCATCTGCAGTCCCCGCCCCCATCCGCGCCGCCGGCGCCGCGCAAGATCAACGTCGGGAAGACGCTGCTGTTCGTGGCGCTCGGGGTCCTGCTGGTCGTGGGGATCGTCGTCGGACTGCTGTTCGCCGCCGTCAATGCGCTCGGCAAGTGGGGCAGCTCGGTGGTCGACGACGCGATCAGCGGGCAGTCCACCGCGGCGACCGTGTACGTGATGAACGAGCGGCCGGGCTGGGACGCGATGGAGACGTACGTCGTCGGCACCCTCGACACCTACTCGCAGGCCGCCGAGGACGGCACGATCTTCGACATGACGCCCGACGGCCGGAGCGTCTCATCCGACTACTACGCGGCGCTGCTGTACCAGCTGACCGACCTGCGCTCGGCACTGCGCTTCGCCGGATCGACGATGAGCACCGACGCTGCCGAGCTTGACGACCGCATCCAGGCGTATGTCGCGGAGGTCGAGGAGATCGAGCGCAGATTCGCCGCGGGTGAGGATCTCGACGTCACGGTGCAGATCACCGACGAGAACGGCGAGGTGCACGAGTACAGCGGCGATCGCGCACCGGCGGAGGGGCCCGACGGCGCGCCGCTCGCCGGCGATCCCGAGACGTACGCGCGGGAGTTCGTCGTTCAGCCCGACGCCGATGGCAGTTACGCGACCGCCGCGCAGCTGCTCGCCGCCCAGTTCGGGCGCCAGGTGAGCTTCGACTACTCGGCGGTGCGGCAGTACTGCATCGAGTCGGCTCCGACCGGCATCGCGGAGGCCGGTTTCTGCGCCGCCAACCCCTCGGTGATCTACGTCAACGACACGGCGCCGGGGTATCCGCAGAATCTCTCGAGCCCCGCATTCATCGATGTGATGAAGCACGAGCTCGCTCACGCGGTCACCTTCGACACGTGCGGAACGCCGCGCCCGCCCATCAACGGAACGCTCACGGAGGGCGTCACGAGCTCGTACGCGGTGCTGTTCTTCGGGGCCGATTTCGACGAGCTGCAGCGCCGATCCGAGACAGCTCCCGAATACACGATGACCGAGGAGACCGACCGCATCGCGCGAGCGCTGCACGACGGTCAGTGCTCCTAGGACGCGGGCTCGAGGGCTGCACCGCCGCCCCGCCCCGCACCGCCCCCGCTGCGAGCGGGGTCACTCGTCGTGCGTGTCGCCGCCGCGACACCCACTGAAAGCGACCCCGCTCGCGAAGTCGGTGAGGGGAGCGGAGCGGACCGGGACCGCCGCGATCCCTACGGGCGGCCCGCGAGCAGATTCGCGCCGGTCAGCGACGACGCGACCGACAGGGAGACGCGCAGCGCATCTTCCGCCGGGAGGCGGCCCGCGACGACGGGAATCGCGATCCCGTCTTCGACGGCGAGGATCGCCCGGGCGGTCTCGAGCACGTCGTACTGCAGGTGCATCGCGCCCGAGCGCGCACCCGATTCGAGGATCTCGCTGAACAGGTCGAGCTGCTCGGCTTCGAACTCCGCGCCGGAGGCGACGATGCGCTCCTGCCGGATCGCGAGCGCCGAGAGCTCCATGAGCAGCACGGTCGCGGCGTGCGAGCTCGTGCCCGCGTGGGGAACGCCGAGTGCGATGCACTCGGTGAGGCGCTCGACGGGCGATGCGATGTCCGCGACGTGCCTGCGGCGCCGCGTCGAGTACTCGGCGATCGCCGTCTCGTAGGTGTCGGCGTAGAGGTCGGCGAGATCGGGGTAGTAGTAGCTCACCGCCGCCGGCGTGAGCGAGGCTGCCTCCGCGATGTCGACGAGACGCGCGCCGCCCTGCCCGCGTTCGACGAGCAGCCGAGATGTGACCGCGATGAGTTCTCGTTTGCGGGCTTCCTGGTTGCGGGGGCGGGCCATGCGCCCATTCTTCCAGAGCACTCGGAACGCCGCGCAGTGCGCCGCGCACGGCGCGGTTGACACCTCGCACAATAGTTATTTAAAGTTTCATTAACCAATGAAGGGAAGGCCCATGAGCCGATCACTCGGTGTTGCACTGGTGCAGCATCACGCCACGACACTGTCCGCATTCGCAGAGCATCTCCGCGCGAGCACCGCCGCCCATCCGCAGATGCGCCTCTGGGTCTACCCCGAGCTGCACCTCGACACCCCCGTCGGCACCCCGGACATCGAGCGGCTCGCCCGCCCGCTCGACGACGAGCGCTTCGCCCGGCTCGCCGCGCTCGCCGCCGAACTCGGCATCTGGCTGGTGCCGGGCACCTTCTTCGAGCGCAGCGACTCCGGTCGCGTGCACAACACCGCGCTGGTGTTCGGCCCCGACGGGGAGGTGCGCGCGACGTACCGCAAGATCTTCCCGTGGCGCCCGGCCGAGGCCTGCGCCCCCGGCGCCGAGTTCACCGTCTTCGACCTGCCCGGATACGGGCGGATCGGCATTTCGATCTGCTACGACATCTGGTTCCCCGAGCACGCCCGCCACCTCGCGTGGGCGGGTGCCGATCTGATCCTGAACCTCGTGCAGACGAACACGAGCGACCGCGAGCAGGAGCTCGCCATCGTGCGCGGCAACGCCATCATGAATCAGGTGTGGATCGCATCGGTGAACGCCGCCGCACCGACCGGTCGTGGTCGGTCGCTCGTCGTGGACCCCGACGGCGCGATCCGCATGCAGTCGTCGACCGCGGAGCAGCAGATCCTCACGAGCGTCGTCGACTTCGACCAGGTGAGCGCGGTGCGCCGGTTCGGCACGGCGGGGGTGTCACGGCCGTGGGCGCAGCTCCGCGCCGACGACGCGCCGATCGAGCTGCCGCTGTACGCCGGGCGCATCTCGCCCGAGACGTGGGCGCCGCGCGGAGCGGAGGCGGGCGAGTGAGCGCGCCGACGTCCGCGCAGGCCGCGCAGGCCGCGCAGGGCGCGGAGGCCGCGCAGGGCGCGCAGGGCCTGCAGCCGACGAAGCTGCTGCCGCGACTCGGGCTGCTCGGAGTGGTCTTCTTCGGGCTCGCCTACATGGCGCCGGGCATCGTCACCTCGACGTTCGGGGTCGTCTCGGGGGCGAGCCACGGCGCCGCGCCGACGGCGTACCTGATCGCCACCGCGGCGATGCTCATCACGGCGATCGCCTACGCGGTGCTCGCGCGGGCGTACCCGAATGCCGGATCCGCCTACACCTACGTCGGCAAGACGCTGGGGCGCGTCGCGGGGTTCTTCGCCGGGTGGGTGATCCTGCTCGACTACCTCTTCCTGCCGATGGTGGCGTGGCTGATCCAGTCGACGTACCTGCACGCGCAGTTCCCGGGCATTCCGCTGTGGGTGTGGCTGGTCGTCAACGTGGGCGCGACGACCGCGATCAACCTGCTGGGCATCGCGCTGGCGGATCGCGTGAACATCGTGCTCACCGTCGCCGCGATGGCCTCGGTCGCGGCGCTCGTGGTCGTGCTGCTCCTGTTCCTCGGACGCGAGGGCGGCGCGCCCGTCTCGAGCGCGCTCTGGAACGAGGAGACGAGCGTGGTCGCCGTCAGCTCCGCCGCGGCCATCGCGGCGTACTCCTTCCTCGGGTTCGACGCGATCAGCACGCTCAGCGAGGAGACGAAGGAGCCGAAGCGCGACATCCCGCGGG
The DNA here is from genome assembly GCF_001477055.1 of Leucobacter chromiiresistens. Taxonomy (GTDB): domain Bacteria; phylum Actinomycetota; class Actinomycetes; order Actinomycetales; family Microbacteriaceae; genus Leucobacter; species Leucobacter chromiiresistens_A. Next base: position 14,012 of record NZ_LDRK01000065.1, on the reverse strand, counting down.
GGATCGTGCTGGCGGTGCTCATCGGCGGATGCATCTTCGTCGGCGTCTCGCTGCTCATGCAGCTCGTGCACCCCGGAGGGGCCTTCGACGATCCCGACACGGCCGGGTACACGATCTCCATCTTCGCCGGCGGTGCCGCGTTCACGAACATCAACAACCTCGTGAGCGTCATCGCCGGGTTCGGGTCGGGCCTCGCGATCCAGGCGACGTCGAGCCGGCTGCTCTTCGTGATGGGGCGCGACGGCGTGCTGCCGCGGGCGGTGTTCGGGCGGCTCAGCAACGCGTTCCGCGTGCCGTGGCTCAACATCCTGCTGATCGGCGCGATCGGCATGCTCGGCATGCTGCTCGACATCGGCACGGCGACCGCGTACATCAACTTCGGCGCGTTCCTGGCGTTCGCATTGGTGAACGTGGCGTTCCTCGTGTGGATCTGGCGGCGCGCCGAGCGGTTGCGCTCGGTCGCGGTGCAGGCGCTGCTGAGCCTCATCCCCATCGCGGGCTTCGCCGTCGACCTGTACCTGTTCTCGCAGCTGCACCCCGAGGCGTACGCGGTGGGCGGCGTGTGGCTCGCGCTCGGCGTCGTGATGCTCGCCGTCGCGACGGGCGGCTTCCGGCGCCCCGTTCCGGTGCTCTCGGAGCGCTGATCGCGATCCGGCTCCGCCGCTGCGGCTCCGCCGCTCCGCTGCTGCCGCGCTCCGCTGCTGCCGCGCCGAATCTGCGAGCGGGGTCGCTTTCGGAGCGTGTGGGCGTGCGCGACCGCTGCAACACCCTCCGGAAGTGACCCCGCTCGCAGAAGAGGAACTCGCAGAAGAGGAAGAGGGAGCGCGGCGGCGGCCGAGCGGCCGCGCGACGTAGGATCGTGACCGTGCGCACTATCACCCAGTCACGGAAGCTCGCGGGGGTGCGCTACGACGTGCGCGGCCCGATCCTGCAGGAGGCCGAGCGCCTCGAGCGCGAGGGCCATCGGATCCTGAAGCTGAACATCGGCAACCCGGCGCCGTTCGGGTTCGAGGCGCCGCCCGAGATCGTGGAGCGGCTGCAGGAGGCGCTCGCCGAGGCGCAGGGCTACAGCGATTCGCGCGGCATCCTCCCGGCCCGCGAGGCGGTCGCGCGCTACTACACGGAGGAGGGCGTCGCGGGCGTCACGCCCGACGACGTCTTCATCGGCAACGGCGTGAGCGAGATGATCTCGCTGGTGGTGCAGGCGCTCGTCGACGAGGGCGACGAGGTGCTCGTGCCGTCGCCCGACTACCCGCTCTGGACGGCGCAGGTCACCCTCTCGGGCGGCCTCGCCGTGCACTACCCGTGCGACGAGGCGAACGGGTGGATGCCCGACCTCGACGCGATCGAACGCCTCGTGACGCCCGCCACGAAGGGCATCGTGCTCATCAACCCCAACAATCCGACGGGGGCCGTGTACTCGGCGGAGCTGGTGCGCGGGTTCTCCGCGCTCGCCGAGCGGCACGGCCTCGTGCTCATGGCCGACGAGATCTACGAGCGCATCCTGTACGACGGCGCCCGGCACGAGCATGCGGCGCTGCACGTGCGCGACACCCTCTGCCTCACGTTCAGCGGCTTGTCGAAGGCGCAGCGCGTCGCGGGCTACCGGGCGGGGTGGCTCGCGATCTCGGGCGACCGGGCCCGGGGCCGCGACTTCCTGGAGGGGCTGCAGCTGCTCGCGAACATGCGCATGTGCGCGAATGTGCCGGCGCAGCACGCGATCCCCGTCGCCCTGTCGGCGGCGTCGAACTGGTCGGGCATCGCCGAGCTGTGCGCCCCGGGCGGGCGGCTGCGCGAGCAGCGGGATGCGGCGCACCGGCTGCTCACCGGGATACCGGGGGTCGACTGCGAGCTGCCCGGCGGCGCGATGTACCTGTTCCCGCGGCTCGACCCCGAGGTGTACCCGATCGTCGACGATCAGCGGTTCGTCATCGATGTGCTGCGCGCCACGCACGTGCTCGTCACCAACGGCCGCGGCTTCAACCTGCCGACGCCCGATCATCTGCGGTTCGTCACGCTGCCGTCGGTGCCGGTGCTCACCGAGGCCATCGGGCGCATCGCGGAGTACCTCGAGACGAGGCGGGCGTGAGCGTCCGGGTGCTCGCCGTCGGCAAGAAGCACGAGAGCTGGGTGTCGGAGGGCATCGGCCGGTACGAGAAGCGCCTGCGCAAGCCGTTCGACACGGCGTGGCAGCTGCTGCCGCACTCCTCCCGCGAGGGGGAGGCGGCGCGCGCCGAGGAGTCGGATCGGCTGCTCGCGAAGCTGGATCGCGACGCATTCGTCGTGCTGCTCGACGAGCGCGGGCGCAATGTCGATTCGCCCGAGCTGGCGCGCACGCTGCAGGGCGCGTTCGACGCGGGCCGGTCGGTGACGGTGATCATCGGCGGGGCGTACGGCGTGGACGACCGGGTGCGGGCGCGCGCCGATTTCGTGTGGAGCCTCTCGCGGCTCGTCTTCCCGCACCAGCTCGTGCGCCTCGTGCTCGTCGAGCAGCTGTACCGCTCGCAGGAGATATCGGCGAACCGCTCGTATCATCACGTGTGATCCGATCCGGATCGCCCGCAGTCCGCCCGCTCCAGGAAGGCCCGCAGTGACGCGTTCTCCCCGCCTCGCCGTCGTCGGCAGCATCAACCTCGATCTCATCGCCCGCACGGCCGCCCTGCCCCAGCCGGGGGAGACGGTCGGCGGGGGATCGTTCTCCCGGCTTCCCGGAGGCAAGGGCGCGAATCAGGCGGCCGCGGCAGCGGCGCTGGGCGTCGCGACGCGCATGATCGGAGCGGTCGGCGACGACGCCGACGGGATGCTGGCTCGCGACACCCTCCTCGCGGCGGGCGTGGACGCGTCTGCGGTGCGCACGGTCGACGAGCCGACGGGGGTGGCGCTCATCGCCGTGGACGCGGCGGGGGAGAACCAGATCAGCGTGTGCCCGGGGGCGAACGCGGCCGTGACGGTGGCGCCCGATGCGTTCGCGCCGGGCGAGGCGGTGCTCGTGCAGCTCGAGGTGCCGATGGCCGCCGTCGTCGCCGCGGCGGGCGCGTGCACGGGATTCTTCGCGGTGAACGCGGCACCCGCGGCGGAGCTGCCGGAGGCGGTGCTGCGGCGGGCGGATCTCGTGATCGTGAACGAGACCGAGTTCGCGGCGCTGCCCGCGCTGCACGGGGAGGGCGCCGGCCCGCTCGTGGCGGTCAGCCTCGGTGCGGAGGGGGCGAAGCTGCTGCGGGGCGGGGCGGAGGTGGCGCGCGCGGCGTCGCCCGCCGCAGCCGTGGTGAGCACCGTGGGTGCGGGCGACGCGTTCTGCGCCGCGCTCGTGGCGGCGCTGATCTCGGGCGTCGCCGAGGCCGACGCGCTGGCCGCGGCCTGCGCCGTGGGCGCGGCAGCGGTCGCCGACGAGCGCTCGCAGCCCGCGCTGCAGCCGCTGGAGGCGTATCTGCCGTAGCGGTCCGTGAATGTCGGCGGTCGGCGCGACGATCGAGGCATGATCCCGTTCCGCCTCTCAGCGCGGCTGCAGCCGCGGTCGCGCTCCGGAGCTCCTGCCGCTCCGGTCGTTCCCGTGGCTCCCGTCGCTCCGGTCGGCCGCGCCCCGCGCGACGCCGGTGGGCGCGGCGCGGGCACTGCCGGCGACGCCCGCGCCCGCGATGCCGGTGGCGCGATCGTGGCGCCCTGGCGCATCGCGCAGCGTTCGGGCAGCGGGGTCATCGAAGTGGAGAACACGGGCGCCTCCGCACTGCACGCGGTTCGGTTCTCGCTGGCGGGGGCCGGCCTCCTCGGGCTGTCACTGCCGCGCACGGTGCTGCCGGGCGAGCGGCTGCGCGTGGCGGTGCGCGGCACGCGGGCGGAGGCGGCTGCGGGGGCGCCCGATTCGCTGCTCGTGCTGCGCTGGTTCGCGGCCGATGGGAGGGAGCTGCTGTGGCCGGTTTCGCTCACCTGAGGGGCGCTCCTCCGACACGCCGAGCAGGGTGTGGAGGGAGGAATTTTTCGAGCCCCGCGGCGTTGTGGATAAGTGGGCGAGAAGTGCGGGAACGCGCCGAAAGTTCTCCCCAGTGCGGGCCCCCGGATGCGGGAAAAGCCGGTGCAAAACTACATTGGTGTAACTACTGCATGTTGTGGTCGGCCCCGGTGTGGTTCACTAGATGTAGTGCCTCGGACGAGGCGGCAGAGTTTTTATCGAAGGGCGTGAAATGGCGATCACCGTATACACCAAGCCGTCGTGCGTGCAGTGCACTGCGACCTACCGGGCGCTCGACAGCAAGGGCATCGAGTACGACGTGCTCGACCTCTCGCAGGACGAGACGGCGCTCGAAGCGGTGAAGGAGCTCGGCTACCTGCAGGCTCCCGTGGTGGTGACCGACGACGAGCACTGGTCGGGCTTCCGCCCCGACAAGATCTCGGAGCTCGCGGGTCGTCTCGCGTAGCAGTGCGGTGACGGGGCGGGGGCACGAGCGGTTCCCGCCCCGCGCAGTACCCCGGGCCACCGGCGGGCCCCGCCGGTGGAGCGGCGAACGAGCGGGCTGAGAGGAAGAGGAGCGTATGGCGGATCTCGTCTACTTCTCCAGCGTCTCCGGCAACACGCACCGATTCGTGGAGAAGCTCGGCCGGCCGGCCGAGCGGATCCCGATCCGGGCCGGCGACGAACCGCTCCGGGTCACCGAGCCGTACGTGCTGCTGCTGCCCACGTACGGGGGAGGCCCCGAGACGCGGGCCGTGCCGAAACAGGTCATCAAGTTCCTCAACGACGAGGAGAACCGCATGCACCTGCGCGGGGTGATCGCCGCGGGCAACACCAACTTCGGTGAGGCCTACGGGATCGCCGGCGACATCATCGCCAGGAAGTGCCGAGTGCCCTTCCTCTACCGATTTGAACTCTTTGGAACACCGGACGACGTCACCGCCGTCCAAGATGGATTGGAACAGTTTTGGTCCCGACAGCAACAGCCGCCGACACCTCGAGCGCAGTGATGGAGCCCGGACTCGAATCGTCGAAGATCAGCGAGATGGACTACCACGCGCTGAACGCGATGCTCAATCTCTACGACGCCGACGGCAACATCCAGTTCGACCGCGATCGTGAGGCGGCGCGCCAGTACTTCCTGCAGCACGTCAACCAGAACATGGTGTTCTTCCACAACTTCGAAGAGCGCATGCGGTACCTCATCGACAACGACTACTACGAGCGCGAGCTCATCGAGCAGTACGGCGTGCCCTTCATCGAGGAGCTCACCAACGAGGCGTACGCGATGAAGTTCCGCTTCCCGACGTTCCTCGGCGCCTTCAAGTTCTTCACCTCGTACGCGCTCAAGACGTTCGACGGCAAGCGCTACCTCGAGCGCTTCGAGGATCGCGTCGTCATGTCGGCCCTCGGGCTCGCCGAGGGCGACCGCGAGCTCGCCCGCGGCCTCGTGCGCGAGATCGTGTCGGGTCGATTCCAGCCGGCGACCCCCACCTTCCTCAACCTCGGCAAGGCGCAGCGCGGCGAACTCGTCTCCTGCTTCCTGCTGCGCATCGAGGACAACATGGAGTCGATCTCCCGCGGCATCAACTCGTCGCTGCAGCTCTCGAAGCGCGGCGGCGGCGTCGCACTGCTGCTGTCGAACATCCGCGAGACCGCGGCCCCGATCAAGAAGATCGAGAACCAGTCGTCGGGCATCATCCCCGTGATGAAGCTGCTCGAAGACAGCTTCAGCTACGCGAACCAGCTCGGCGCGCGACAGGGCGCCGGCGCCGTCTACCTGTCGGCGCACCACCCCGACATCATGCGCTTCCTCGACACCAAGCGCGAGAACGCGGACGAGAAGATCCGCATCAAGACGCTGTCGCTCGGCGTCGTCATCCCCGACATCACGTTCGAACTCGCCAAGAAGGGCGAGGACATGTACCTCTTCTCGCCGTACGACGTCGAGCGCGTCTACGGGGTGCCCTTCGGCGACATCTCGATCTCCGAGAAGTACGCCGAGATGGTCGACGACGCGCGCATCAAGAAGACGAAGATCAACGCGCGCCACTTCTTCCAGACGATCGCCGAGCTGCAGTTCGAGTCGGGCTACCCCTACATCGTGTTCGAGGACACGGTGAACCGGGCGAACCCGATCAAGGGCCGCATCAACATGTCGAACCTGTGCTCCGAGATCCTCCAGGTCAACACCCCGACCACGTACAACGAGGACCTGAGCTACGCCGAGATCGGCAAGGACATCTCGTGCAACCTCGGCTCCATGAACATCGCGGCCGCGATGGATGGCGGCAACCTCGGCGGCACCGTCGAGCTCGCGATCCGCGCCCTCACCTCCGTCAGCGACCAGAGCCACATCTCGTCGGTGCGGTCGATCGAGGACGGCAACGACCAGTCGCACGCCATCGGCCTCGGCCAGATGAACCTCCACGGCTACCTGGCCCGCGAGCACGTGCACTACGGCTCCGAAGAGGGCATCGACTTCACGAACATCTACTTCTACACGGTGCTGTTCCACGCGCTGCAGGCCTCCAACCGCATCGCGATCGAGCGCCAGACCGTGTTCGGCGGCTTCGAGGACTCCCAGTACGCGTCGGGCGAGTTCTTCGACAAGTACACCGAGCAGGAGTGGGCGCCGGCCACGCCGCGGGTCGCCGAGCTCTTCGCGCAGGCCGGAATCGCGATCCCGAACCAGGCCGACTGGCGCGAGCTCAAGGCGAGCGTCATGGAGCACGGCATCTACAACCAGAACCTGCAGGCCGTGCCCCCGACCGGCTCGATCTCGTACATCAACAACTCGACGAGCTCGATCCACCCGATCGCGTCGAAGATCGAGATCCGCAAGGAGGGCAAGCTGGGCCGCGTGTACTACCCGGCACCGTTCATGACGAACGAGAACCTCGAGTACTACACCGACGCCTACGAGATCGGCCCCGAGAAGATCATCGACACCTACGCCGCGGCCACGCAGCACGTCGATCAGGGCCTGTCGCTCACCCTGTTCTTCAAGGACACCGCGACGACGCGCGACATCAACAAGGCGCAGATCTACGCATGGCGCAAGGGCATCAAGACGATCTACTACATCCGCCTGCGTCAGCTCGCACTCGAGGGCACCGACATGTCGGAGTGCGTCAGCTGCATGCTGTGATCCCCGCGATCAGGGCATAACGACACAGAAACCACCGGAGTAGAGAGAACCCGATGAACTTCAAGCTGGGCCACGCCGTGCAGGCGATCAACTGGAACCGGATCCAGGACGACAAGGACCTCGAGGTCTGGAACCGACTCGTCAACAACTTCTGGCTTCCCGAGAAGGTGCCGCTGTCGAACGACGTGCAGTCGTGGGCCACCCTCACGCCGCAGGAGCAGCTGCTCACCATGCGCGTGTTCACGGGTCTCACCCTGCTCGACACGATCCAGGGCACCGTCGGCGCCGTGTCGCTGATCCCCGACGCGATCACCCCGCACGAGGAGGCCGTCTACACGAACATCGCGTTCATGGAGTCCGTGCACGCCAAGAGCTACTCGTCGATCTTCTCGACGCTCTGCTCCACGCAGGAGATCGACGACGCGTTCCGCTGGTCGATGGAGAACCCGAATCTGCAGAAGAAGGCGCAGATCATCACCGACTACTACGAGGGCGATGATCCCCTGAAGCGCAAGGTCGCCTCGACGCTGCTCGAGTCGTTCCTCTTCTACTCGGGCTTCTACCTGCCCATGTACTGGTCGAGCCACGCGAAGCTCACCAACACGGCAGACCTGATCCGCCTCATCATCCGCGACGAGGCCGTGCACGGCTACTACATCGGCTACAAGTTCCAGAAGGGTCTCGAGAACGAGACCGAGGAGCGCCGCCAGGAGCTCAAGGACTACACGTTCTCGCTCATGTACGAGCTGTACGAGAACGAGGTCAAGTACACCGCCGACCTGTACGACCCGGTGGGCCTCACCGAGGACGTCAAGAAGTTCCTCCACTACAACGCCAACAAGGCGCTCATGAACCTCGGCTACGAGCCGATGTTCCCGAAGGAAATGACCGACGTCAACCCGGCGATCCTGTCGTCGCTCTCGCCCAACGCCGACGAGAACCACGACTTCTTCAGCGGGTCGGGCTCGTCGTACGTCATCGGCAAGGCCGTCGCCACGGAAGACGAGGACTGGGACTTCTAGCGTCCACGTTCTCGAGAGGCTCCGACACGAGTCGACGGGGAGGCCCGGAACTGCAGGTTGCTGCAGATCCGGGCCTCTTTTCGCACCTCCTCCCGAAGGGCGGAGGCGCGTCGACCGGTCGCTTCCGGCCCGTCGCGCACCGAATCGGCGCCGGGCGTGCGCAGCGCACGGCCGTCTCTCGCGTAGGATGAGTCTCGTGAAAATGAGAATGATTCCCATTATTAGTACGCTGGCGGTAGTCACCGCGCTCGCAGGCTGCTCCGGAGCATCACCCGCGGAAGAGGTCGGCGCGCAAGGCGGAGGCGCAGGGGGCGGCGCGTTCCCGATGACGATCGAGAACTGCGGAACCGAGGTCGTCCTCGACAGCACGCCCCAGCGAGCCGTCTCGCTGAACCAGTCGGCGACCGAGATCCTCATCGCGCTGGGCGTGGAGGATCGCGTCGTGGGCACCGCCTACCAGAATCAGCCGGTCGCCGACGACATCGCCGCAGCCTACGAGAGCATCCCGCTGCTCTCCGACGGGATCCTCACGCTCGAGACGCTGCTGGAGGCGCAGCCCGACTTCGTCTACTCCTCCTTCGCATCCTTCCTGACCCGGGAGAACGCGGGGGAGCGCGCCGAACTGCACGAGCTGGGGGTGCCGACGTACCTGACCGAGTTCGACTGCACCTACCACGAGGCCGTCGAGGGCGGAGCGACCTTCGAGATGCTCTTCGACGAGATCGAGACCATCGCGAAGATCTTCGACGTTCCGGAGGCGGGCGAGCAGGTCGTCGCCGAGCAGCAGCGGATCATCGATGAGGGGCTCGCGACGGCGGAGCAGATCGAGGGTACGCCGAAGCTCGTCTGGTTCTATTCGACCGCCGCCTCCGCCTCCACCCCGTCGGTGGCCGGGCCCGGTGGTCTGCCGCAGACGGTCACCGAGATGCTCGGCGCAAAGAACCTGTTCGACGATGCGGATACGAAGTGGCCGGAGGTCAGCTGGGACGAGATCGCCCAGCGAGACCCCGATGTCATCATCCTCGGCGACCTGACGCGCGGGTACCCCGGTGACTCGGCTCAGGAGAAGATCGACTTCCTCAAGAGCGATCCACTGACCCGGACGATGGATGCCGTGATCAACGAGCGCTTCATCGTCGTGCCCGGCCAGCACATGGATCCCTCGATCCACAGCGTGGAGGCGATCACCGCCGTCGCCGACGGTCTGGTCGGCCTGGGGAGCGGAGAATGAGGGGGGAATCGCTCTCGGCGCTCATCCGCAGTTGGGATGATCAGCAGGCCGCCTACATCACGCACCGCGAGCAGCGGTTCGCCATCATGCTCGACGCGATCGCGCATCTGCTCGCCGGAGCGGACGAATTCGACGAGAACGGGGCCGGACTGACCGTACTCGATGTCGCCTGCGGTCCGGGAAGCCTCTCCCAGCGGATTCTCGACCGCTTCCCGGAGGCCAGGGTGATCGGCATCGACTACGATCCGGTTCTGCTGCGCATCGCAGGCGCCTGGCTCGAGGGGCGGCATCCGGGAAGGTTCACGCCGGTGGATGCGGATCTGGCGGGGAACTGGCCCGCAGCCGTGGAAGCGGCTGCGAAAACGGCTGCGATCCACGTCGCGGTCTCCTCGACGGCGCTGCACTGGCTCGCGCCGCACCGGCTCGTCGCCGTCTACGAACAGCTGGGAGGGCTGCTCCCCGAGGGCGGCCTCTTCCTCAACGCCGATCACCTCCGTTACGACTCGCGGACGCAGCCATTCCTCGCCACCGGAGCCGGTGCAGACGACGCGCGCACGCAACGAGAGGCCTACGCGCGCGGGGTGCTGAGCTGGGATCAGTGGTGGGATCACGTCATGACCGTTCCCGAGCTCGCGGCGCTCCGGCCGGAGCGCGAACGCCGTTTCGCGGATCGTCCGCCCACGATCGACGCGCCCGTGGAACTGCATCTGAGCGCGCTGGGCACGGCGGGCTTCCGTGAGGCGGGAGTGCTCTGGCGGTTCTGGGACGACGTCGTGGTGCTCGCGCGACGATGACGACATCTGTTGCTCAGACGGGACGGGCGTCGTCGGGCCCGCACGGTGCGCCCGACCTGGAACGGGTGCAGCCCGGCCCCACGCGCCGCCTGCGTGCCGGGATCGTCTCGGTGATCTTCTCGGTCGGCCTCGTGCTCTCGGTGCTAACGGCGGCCTTCATCGGCACGGCAGGCATCGGCCCAGTCGACGTGTACGGCATCCTGGTGCGCCGCCTCGGCCTCGGCACTATCGCGCCCGGCCCCGAGGCGCCGCCACTGATCGACGCGCTGATCTGGGAGTCTCGGCTGCCGAGGGTGCTCCTGGCTGCAGTGGTCGGCATGGGGCTCGCCGTCTCGGGCGCCGTACTCCAGTCGATCACGCGCAACCCGCTCGCGGAGCCGTATCTGCTCGGGGTCTCGTCCGGCGCGTCAACCGGCGCGGTCGCGGTGATGATCCTCGGACTCGGATCGGGCGCGGTGAATCTGTCGACGGGTGCGTTCGTCGGCGCGATCGTCGCGTTCGGGATCGTCCTCCTGCTGATCGGCGGTGGGCGCATCTCGAACCCCGCTCGCGTGGTGCTCACCGGCGTGCTGGTCTCGCAGTTCTTCTCCGCGGTGACCTCCCTGGTGCTCATGCTGGACGGAGACGCGGACTCCACACGAGGGTTCACCTACTGGCTGCTGGGATCGCTGGGCGGCGCCCGCTGGGAGCCTCTGCTGATCGCGGGAGCGGTGATCCTCGCCGCTGCGCTCCTGTGCCTGGTATTCGCTCCCGCACTCGACGCCTTCGCCTTCGGGTGGGACACCGCAGCCTCCCTCGGCATCAACGTCACGCGCGCACGAGTGTCGCTCATGATCCTCACCGCGCTGATGACTGCGGCGGCCGTCGCAGCCTCCGGGGCGATCGGCTTCATCGGGCTGCTCGTCCCGCACATCGTCCGCCTCCTCGCCGGCCCCGCACACCGCGTCCTGCTGCCGCTCTCGGCCTTGGGGGGCGCGATCTTCCTCATCTGGGTCGACACCTGCGCACGGTCGCTGTTCTCACCTCACGAGGTCCCGGTGGGAGTCGTCACCGCGCTGCTCGGGGCCCCGGTCTTCGCCCTCGTGCTCAGGAAGGCGGCCGCCCGATGAGCACGCTCACGGCCACCGGCATCACCTGGACGAAGCACTCCCGCCGCATCCTCGACGACGTGTCCCTCGAAGCGCGCTCCGGTGCAGTGCTGGGACTTCTCGGCCCCAACGGTGCGGGGAAGACCTCACTGCTGCGGATCCTCGCTGGCCTCCGCCGCCCGGATTCAGGGACAGTTCGCGTCGATGGGACGGCGATCGAACGCATCCCTCGGCGCCGACTTGCGCGCAGCCTCGCGATCGTCGAGCAGCTGCAGGAAGTGCATGAGGACATGACCGTCGAAGAGGCGATCGCGCTGGGCCGCACCCCCTACCGCGGCACCTTCGAGCCGCTCGGCGCGGACGATCGCGCAGCCGTGGAGCATGCGCTCGGAGCGACCGGGATGAGCGCGCATCGTTCCCGCAGCTGGCGGACGCTCTCGGGCGGCGAACGACAGCGCGCGCAGTTCGGCCGCGCCCTCGCGCAGCAGCCCCGCATCGTCGTGCTGGACGAGCCGACCAACCACCTGGACATCCGATATCAGCTCGATGTGCTCGAGATGCTCCGCGACGAGAGCATCACCGTGGTCGCAGCGCTGCACGACCTCAACCTCGCCGCACGCTTCTGCGACCGTATCGTCGTACTCCGCGACGGCGAGGTCTGCGCCGACGGAACACCCGAAGACGTCGTCACCCCCGCCCTCATCGACGACGTCTACGGCGTCACGGCCGTGGTCGAGCAATCACCCCACACGCAGGCACCGATAGCCGTCTTCCTGCGGGTCGCGCGCTAGTGCCCTCCGGTGCGAGCATGCTCTGCGCGACCCGCCCGAGCGCAGCGCGTGGGACTGCATGCGAGAGAACGAACGGCGGCTTGCTACAGTGCAACCGGGGGGTCGAATCCGTGAGGAGAAGCCCATAATCGCTCGAGGCATCGCGCCGGCCAACCACAAGTCATTCGCTCAGCTCGTGAGGCAGTGGGTGGTGATCGTGATCATCGCCTCATTCTCGATCGCCGCCAGTGCGGGAGTCATCGTTCTGTTCGGCGGCGTGGACACCATCCTCGCCCTCCAGGTGCTCGCCAGCACGGCTCTCATCGGCACCTGCAGCGTTGCCGTGTTCTGCGGCGCAGTCCTCATCGGCAAGCGCTGGCAAGCGCTCGGATGGGTCGCGGTCGCCTCGGCGATTCTCACCCTCGGGTGGTGCCTCAGACTCGTCTGGGGCCACGTGGGCTGGGACGAGCCCGTCTTCGAGGTGACCACCACCGCGTGCACCATCACCGGCGCCCTGTCGATCTGCTCGCTGCTCCTCCTCCTCGTCGAGCACGACATCCGAGCTGTGCGCATCGGGCTCTGCGTCACGCTGGGGCTGATCGGCATCGGCGTGTGGATGACGATGCTGCCGATCTGGAAGGTTCCCACGAGCGACGGATACTACCGGGCGATGGGTATCGTCTGGATACTCGCCGCGCTCGGCATCGTGGTGCTGCCGATCCTCACGCTCGCGCTCAGAAACGGCCCCCGTGCGACGTCGAATGCGACGGACGCCCGGCTCTCACCCGCTTCGGTGCGCCGCATCGTGACGGCGGCCCGCGACTCGGGCATCAGCCCCGATGAGCTCGTCGCCAGAGCATTTCCCATCGGTTCCACCGGCTCCACCGGCTCCGCGACCGAGACCGACCAAACCTGAGAGGCGCGAGACGCTGAGGTGAGAGCGCGTCACGCGGCTCGCCGCACCGAACGGCAGCGCACGCCCCGCGGCACGCCGCACCGAACGACAGCGCACGCCCCGCAGCGCCCGCCACAATGGAGGGATGTCGACTCCGCTGATCCCCGAGATGCCCGAACCCGTCTACGTGATGTCGGAGGAGGGGTTCCGCCTGGCCACGTACACCTGGGGCGATGAGGACGCTCCCGTGGTGCTGGCGGTGCACGGTTTCGCGTCGAGCTGCCGCGACAACTGGGTGAGCACCGGCTGGGTGGGCGGGCTGCTGCGCGAGGGCTTCCGGGTGCTCGGCATCGACCAGCGCGGTCACGGCATGAGCGAGAAGCCGGTCGAGCCCCGCAACTACCAGATGCCGCTGCTGGTGTCAGACGTCGAGGTGATCCTCGACACTTATATGATCGACCCGGTGCGCTACCTCGGCTACTCGCTCGGCGCCCGCGTCGGGTGGCACGTGGCGGTCGACCTCGCGGATCGCGTCGAGCGCGCCGTGCTCGGCGGCATCCCCGACGGCCGCCCGCTCGGGCGCCTCGACCTCGCGCAGGCGAACGACTATCTCGCCAACGGCACCCCGGTGACGGATCGCGCCACCCAGAACTACGTGAAACTCGCCGAGCGCGTGCCCGAGAACGACCTCGCGGCGCTCATCGCGCTCGCCGGCGGCATGCGGTTCGGCGACGAGAACCCCGACCTGGGGCGTCCGCCGCAGCAGCCCGTGCTCGTCGCCACCGGCACGGAGGATCTCATCTTCGACGACTCGAAGCAGCTCGCCGCGCAGCTGCCGCACGGCACGTTCGCCGAGATCGAGGGGCGCCACCACTTCAACGCTCCGGGGTCGCGCGACTTCAAGCGGATCGGCATCGAATTCCTGCGCGACGCGGGGGCGTAGCGCTCGGCGCTGACGGCGCCGGCATCGGCACTGGCACTTACACCGTCGGCCGTGCTCGCGCTGGCTTCGCGCAGGGGATCCTGTCCCTTATACACATTTGACGCTGACGAAGAACTACTCTGTGTTGTATTCGGGTGACGCAGAATCATTACAAAAAAAAACATAACAACAA
>NZ_LDRK01000064.1 GCF_001477055.1 Leucobacter chromiiresistens | reverse complement strand
ACCACGTCGTCGAGCTCGGCGCGCGCCCCGATCTGCTCGCTGATCCGCGCTTCGGCTTCGCTGATCCGAGCCTGCTCGGAGTCGAGCGCCGCACGCGCGCGGTCGAGGTTCTGCCGCGCGATCTCGACTTCGGATTCGACGCGTGCCTTGTCGCGCACGACGTCGCGCAGCTCCTCCTCCGCCTCCGCGCGGGCGCGGCGCAGGCGCTCCGCCTCTTTGTCGGCGAGGCGGCGCTCCCACTCGGAGAGCGACGAACCGCGATCGGCGAGGGGGTCCGCGCGCCGCTCCGCGTGGGCGTGCGGACCGGCGGAGCGGCGGGCCTCGCGCGCGGGGGCGCTGTTGCGCGCGATCCAGTCGGCGAGCATCGGGGTGACGTTCGCGTGCTCGGAGACCCGGCCCCGCAGTTCGGGGAACTTCGCGGCGATCTCCGCGAGTTCGGCGGCTCCGGTCGTGGATGCGGTCAGCAGATCACGGGCGTCGTCGAACGTCATGCGTGCGGGCCTGGACTCCCGGTTCACGATTCGTCGAGCGAGCGCTGCCCGGCGCCCATCAGCGCCAGGCGCTCCTCGAGTTCGACGCGCAGCAGCCGCTCGCGCCGCTCGCGCTCCTCTGCCGTAGAGCGGCCGTCGCTCTCGGCGTCGAGTCGCGCTTCGAGGGCGAGCCGCGACTGGGTTTCGTCGAAGATGGTCTGCTCGAGCTGGCGGGAGCGCGAGCGCTCCTCCGCGAGCGACGCCTCGAGTTCGGCGACCCGCAGCTCCAGTTCGGCTTCGGCTGCGACACTCTCGACGGAGCGCTGCTCGGCCTCTCGCTCCATCTCGGAGCGGAACGCATCGAGTTCGTTCTGCACCCCGAGCAGTTGCTCGTGCAGGTCGGCGACCTGCACCTCTGCGCTCTTCCGAGCGCTGCGCTCGACGGACACCTGCGCTTCGAGTTCGGTGCGCATCAGCGATTCGTTGCGGGCGCGGGCTTCGGCTTCGGACCGCGTATCGGCCTCGGCGGTGAGCAGCGCCTCGGTTTCGAACGCGAGCTGCGACACGACGGCGACTCGCTCCTCGAGCGTCGCCCGCTCCTCCGCCAGCTGGGTGAGACGCTCGCCCGCCTGCTCGAGCTCGGCTTCGGTTGCGGCGCGCTGCTGCTGCTCCTCCGCGTGCTGCGCCGTGATCTCTTCGATCTCGCGTCTGAGTTCGGCGAGCTGGGCCTCGAGGCTGCGTCGCACTTCGGCTTCGCTCTTCGCGAGCGCTTCGGCTCGCTCGCGCGCCTCCTCCTCGAGCTTGCTCTGCGCCTCGGCCGAGGCGCGAGCGCGAGCTTCGGCGAGCGTCTCCTCCTGCGCGCGGTCCCTCGCTTCGACGGCGAGTTGCACCCGCGCCTCCGCCTCGAGGCGCGCTTTCACCTCGGCGTCGAGCTGTGCACGCATGTCGCGCAACCGGGTGTCGGAGTACTCCCGCAGCTCCGTGTCGCGGTCGGTGGCGCCGCGCGGCGTCTTCGGCTCCTCGAATGCTGCTGCGTAGCGCGCCCGGAGCTTCTCGATGGAGGTCTGCGTCGCGTTGGGCTGCGGTCGCGTCGCGGCCGCCGAGCCGGCGCGCGGCTCCGGGTCGGGCCGCGGGGCCGGGTCGCTGATGCGCATCGCGCGATCGAGACCCGGGCTCTTGTCCGCCTCGGCGCTCGTCGGAGGCTTGTCAGCCCCGGAGCGCGCGCTCGCATTCGCGGCGTGCGGGCGCCGGGGCGGCACCGCTGCTGGTTTCGCGCCGGTGTCGCTCGGCCCCTGGTACTCGGGCACACTGGGCTCCGATTCGGCGTCGTCGCCGCTCGTCTCGCGTCTCGCGACCTCGTCCATCCAGTCGACGAGGTCCGGGTAGACATTCGGGTGTTGACGGATCCGGTCGCGCAGCGGGGCGTGCTGCGCCGCGATCTCCGCGAGAATGCGCGCGGATGTGCTCTGATCGGCAACGAGGATCTCTGCCGTTTGATCGCTGATCTGCAATTTCATGTCGGCTCTCCTCCACTATCCGTTGTGCCGGTCGGCGCTCGCCTGCCGCAGATGCTCTTCGATCTGGGCGATGACGGTCTCGGTCTTGCGCGAGACGCGGTGGTCGTCGATGAAGGTGCGGATGAACTCCGCCTCGTCGTTGAGCGCCTCGAGTCGGGCCTGCGCGCGGGCGTGAACCTTGTCCGAGAACATCTCGACCTGGTTCACGAGGTTGTTGGAGTACAGCTGCGCCTGCTCGATCAGGTCGGAGGCGTGCTTGCGCGCCTCCGCATGCTGGCGCTGCACCTCTTGCCGCAGGCGCTCGTGCAGGGCTTCGCTCTCCTGCCCGACTGCGTAGGCGCGCTCGTTGATCTCGGCCGCCTTCAGGTTCGCCTGGTCCAGGATGGCCGCGGAGCGCTCCGTGGCCTCCGACAGCGCCCGGTCGCACTGGGCCTCGACCTCGGCCTGGCGCTCCAGCAGCATGCGCTCGACCTCGATGGCGTGGTGCTCGGACTCCTCGCGAAGCCGGTGGATCTCCTCGCGCTGCTGGTCGATGTGCGCCTGGGCCTCCTGACGGGCCTGCATGATCTCACCCTCGGCGACGGCGCGGATGTTCGCCGCGTCGCGCTTGGCCTGCGTGACGGCTTCGCTCGCCTCGCCGAGGCGGGCGTTGGCGATCGCGGCGACTTCGACTGCGGCCGTCTCACCCTGGAGCGCCGCATCCTTGGCCCGGCGCTGCGCCTCGTTGAGGATGTGCTCCGCCTGCTCCTCGCTGCTGCGGAGCAACCGCTGCGCCGCCGCTTCGGCCTCCACGGTGATCGACTCGGAGCGGCGCTTCGCCTCGTCGAGCATGTGCTCGGCCTGCACCTCGGCGGTGCGGAGCACCTCCTCGAACTTCGAGCCGAGACCCGCGAAGGTGGGCTTCTGCGATTGCGCCTTGCTGAGGTTCTTGTTGGCGATCTCGAGCTCGGTCTCGATCGCCCGCATCCGCTCGGTGAGCGCCCCGCGTTCGGCTTGGAGTTCGTCGATCGTGGCGTCGAGGTTGCGCAGCAGACGATCGACTTCGTGGCGCGAGTACCCCTTCCGCTCCGGGGAGATCGCGTACGTGTGCATGCTCATGGGGTGCGTGTCTTTCTCGTAGGTGCCGGGCGTTCCGCCGCGATCATGATCTGATTCAGGTCGCGCATGCGGGGTGGTGGCCCTGCGGTACTGCGACGGAGGGGCGAGGGCGCTGCGAGGAGCGCGGCGGACGTCCATCCCGCGATGACGTCCTCCATCTGCGGCCACGCGAATATCGCGAAGCCCGCTGCGAGCAGCGCGATGATCAGCACGGCGAGCATGAGATCGACGGCGCCCCAGCCGCGCTTCGCTTTCGGCTCCTCGCCCGTCGCGGTGTCGAGCTTCTCGGGCTGCGGTGCGGATCCGCTGCGGTTCGCCTTCACCGCGGCACGCATCTGCTGCTTGCGCGACTTCGCCCGGCGCTTCTCCTCGCGCTGCTCCTGCTGCAGGTATCTGCGCGCCTCGCGGTCGGCCTTCTTCCGCTCCTTCTTGGTTCGCTCGTCGAACGAGTCGACCGGGACGAAACCGGTTCGTCTCCGAGCCGGGTGATCGGGCCCGTGAGGATCCTCCGTCCCGTCGCCCGCCTCCGGGAGCGCGGGGGAGGCGCCGCTCGGCGCCGCAGCGCGATCGGCTTCCGTGGTCGCCTCGGCTCTCGTCGACGCGGGAGCGGGGGCGCGCTGCTCGGCGGCCGCGGTATCGACGGGCGCCGTCGCGAGGGCTTGCGCGGGTGCGGGCTCCGACGCGGCCGGCGCCCGCGCGGCGAGCACGGGCTCCGTATCCGGCTCCGCCGCAGACTCCGGTGCGGTTGCCGCCGCAGCCTCCCGTGCAGTTCCCGCCGTATGCTCCGCCGCAGTTCCTGCCGCCGATTCCGCCGCCGGCGCTCCGGGCGCCGCGGACTCCGCCGTCGACGACTCGTCTGCGCCGGAATCGGCCGCCGCAGACGCGGCGGCCGCCGCGTCCGCCGCGTCCGGGGGCTCCGACGTCGCCGGCTCGGCCGCTCGCTCAGCGCCGGTCGCCGCCGCGTCGGGCGGCAACGCAGCCTGCGCCGGTGGAGCGGGCGCTGCACCCGCGGTTCTCGACGGGGCGATTCTCGGCGAAGCAGACGCCGCAGCGTCCGCCGCGACCGCCGACCCCGCGTCCGCAGAGCTCGCGCCCGCGGCGGGCGTCACCGGCGTCACCGGCTGCACCGGCTGCACCGGCTGCACCGACTCCGCCGGCCGCACCGCGCTGGGTCGCTCCCCGGTCGCGATCTCGCCGGTGTCGATCAGCGCCGCGGTCCGCGTCGCATCGGCACGGCTCCTCCGCAGGAGCGCGACGTTCGTCTCGAGCTTCGCCTGCTGGGCGCGCAGCTCCTCGAGTGTCGTGCGCACGCGCTCGAGCGACGTCGCCTCTTCGGCCTGGCGCTGTTCGATCACGTGGCGCTTCTGCGCTGCGCGCTGCACGGAGCGCTGCACCTCGACGAGATCGTCGCGGAGTCGGAGCAGCGTCACCTCAGCGGCGGCCTTCTCGCGCAGCACCCGAACGAGTTCGCCGTCGATGCGCGCGCGCGAGCGGTCATCGCCGAGGGATCGCTGGGCAGCGGCGCGCCAGTGCAACCCGGTGCCGGTCTCCCCCATAGTCGTCTCCCACTTCTCCGCCAGCTCTCGCCGCATATGATCGCCGGCCGCGCCGGCCGCTTCCGCGCGCCCTGTGCGATGCTCTCGGCGCGGCTGCCGGTCCGCCGACCGGGATCGGAGGCGGCAGGGCGGTCGCTGCTGTGCGGCACTCACACATTTGGGTAAACGTACTGTCGCCGAAGCCGTTTCACGGAGAAATTGCCGATCTTTAGGTATCGAAACGCTCGATTTACGTATTCGGCGGCCCTTCTCTACGCGCTTCCGGCGGATTTTACGCATTCGGGGCAGCGGGAAATGCGTATTCGGAACAGGCGTAGGCTGAGGCCGTGATCGAGTCGCACGAAGCCATCGAACCCGCCCCGATCCGATACGTCGCGATCGGCGACAGTTTCACGGAGGGGGTCGGCGACGAGCGTCCCGACGGCTCCGTGCGCGGGTGGGCGGATCTCGTCGCGCAGGGCCTCGCCGACGCGACGGGTGCGCCCGTCGCGTACGCGAATCTCGCCATCCGGGGCCGATTGCTCGCGCCGATCATCTCCGAGCAGTTGGAGCCCGCGCTCGCGCTGCATCCGACGGTCGTGACGTTCAACGGCGGGGGCAACGACATGCTCCGGCCCCGCACGAACATCTCCTGGATCGCGGCCCAGACCGAGCGCGCCCTCCTGCGGATCCGCGAGGCCGGCGCCGAGCCCGTGCTGCTCGCGGGCGCGAACCCGACCGCCGGCCTGCCCGGCGGCGCTCGCGTGCGGGCGAAGGGCGACGAGCTGGTGCGCGCCGCGCGCGCCATCGCGGAACGGCTGGAGGTGCGCTTCGCCGACAACTGGAGCGACCCCGAGCTCGCCGGGGGGCAGTACTGGTCGCCCGACCGCCTGCATCTCGCGCCCGTCGGCCATCACCGCGTCGCCTCGAACGTGCTGCGGGCGATGGGGTACGCGCCTCCGACCGACTGGGAGGTGGAGGCCGGGCCGATCCCGCGACCGACCCGGAAGGACCAGCTGCGCTACACCCGGGAGCACGTGGTGCCGTGGGTGCAACGACGGCTGACCGGTCGCTCGAGCGGAGACGGGCGCACGGCGAAGTACGCCGAGTGGACGCGGATCGAGCCCCGCGAGCCCGACTCCGCCCGCTCCGCATGACCGGGCCCTCCGAACCGAGCGGCCGCCGCCCTCGGGCGCTCGCCGGCGCGCTGGCGCTCACCGGGCTCCTGCTCATCGCGGGCAACCTGCGCGCGAGCCTCACCTCGGTCGGCCCGATCCTCGACCGCCTGCAGTCGGAACTCGGGCTGAGCTCGCTCGCCGCCTCGATGCTCATCAGCCTGCCGCTGCTGGCGTTCGCCGGGGTGTCGCCGATCGTGCCGTCCGTGGCGGCGCGAGTCGGGCTCGAACGACTGCTCGGCGGCAGCCTCGTGATGCTCGCCGCGGGCATCGCGCTCCGCTCCATCGGCGGCGCGTGGCTGTGGGCGGGCACGATCGTGCTCGGCATCGCGATCGCGTCGCTCAACGTGTCGCTGCCGGCTCTCGTGAAACGCGACTACCCGGGGCGCATCGGGCAGGTGACGGGGGCGTACTCGGTGGTGCAGTCGGTGTTCGCCGCGATCGCCGCGGGCATCTCGGTGCCCCTCGCCGACGCGTCGGGCCTCGGGTGGCGCGCGTCGCTCGGCCTGTGGGCCGGATTCGCGCTCCTCGCGCTCGCCGCGCTCCTTCCGCGCATGCTGCGCGCCGGCTCCCCGAGCGACCGTGCGCCGAGCGAAGTCATCGCGCTGCCCGGCGGAGGCACCTCGCGCGACCGGTTCTCGCCCTGGAGCTCGGCCCTCGCCTGGCAGCTCACCGCGTTCATGGGCGTGCAGTCGGTCGCCTACTACATCCTCATCCTCTGGTTGCCGTCGATCGAGGTCGCGTCGGGCATCTCGCCCGCCGCCGCCGGGCTCCACCTGCTCATCCTGAACGCTGTCGCCATCATCGGCAGCACCGTGTGCTCGGCGCTCATCCCGCGGTTCCGCGATCAGCGCGGGCTGGGCGCGATCTCGGGCCTCTTCTTCGTGGTGGCCGCGATCGGGCTCGCAGTCGCGCCGCAGTGGGGAGCGGTCTGGGCCGGGTGCGGGGGCCTGTCGGGCGGCATCTCGATCGTGCTGGCACTCTCCTTCTTCGGGCTGCGCACCCACCACCACCGCCACGCCGCAGCGGTCTCCGGCATGGCGCAGGCCGTCGGATACCTCGCCGCCGCCGCCGGGCCGCCCGCCATCGGGCTGCTCCACGATGCGACCGGATCGTGGGCGCCCGCGCTGTGGACGATCGGCGGCATCGGCGTGCTGCTGATGGGGCTCGGGGTGCTCGCCGGCCGCGACCGCTACGTGCGGTAGCGGGCACCCGCGCCCGGAACCCGAGCCGGCGCCGGCCGGCGGTTGCAGCGGTCGATCATCGGCGCGCCTCTGCCGGCGCCCTCGGCCACCTGCACGGCCGGCATCCGGTCACCCCGAATCATCCCTCGGGATGATCCGGAATGGTACCGCGGGCCGATGCCAGCGCTCGCCGGAGCCGACAAGCTGAGAGGGTCGATCACGCCGCCCGGCTCGCGCCCGGCTGCGTCTCCCGTCTCGTCTCACCGGACGCCCGGCGGCCGACGCATCCCCGGGTGCGCCGGCCGCCGCCGCGCCGCCCGAGGCCCAGCCGAAAGCGTTCATGTCGTTCCTCACGCGCACCAGTCTCAAGAACCGACTCATCGTCGGCCTCACCACCCTCGCGATCGCCGTGATCGGCGTCGTCTCGATGGGATCGCTGAAGCAGGAGCTGATGCCCTCGATGCAGGTGCCC
The DNA here is from genome assembly GCF_001477055.1 of Leucobacter chromiiresistens. GTDB lineage: Bacteria > Actinomycetota > Actinomycetes > Actinomycetales > Microbacteriaceae > Leucobacter > Leucobacter chromiiresistens_A. Next base: position 1,900 of record NZ_LDRK01000064.1, on the reverse strand, counting down.
ATGGCGTTCGTCATGGCGCAGTCGCAGGGCCTCGCTCCCGAGGAGATGGCGAGCACCGTCACCGAGCCGGTCGAGCAGGCGCTGCTCGCCGTGCCCGGCGTCACGAGCGTCACATCGACCACCTCCAGCGGCGATGCGCAGATCATCGCCGAGTGGAGGTTCGGCGAGGACGACGACGAGACCCTGCGCGCCATTCGCAGCGCCGCCGAGGCCCTGCGCCCGTCGTTCCCGTCGGGCAGCGAGCTGCAGGTCATGTCGGGCGGCGCCGACGACATGCCCGCGATGATGCTGAGCGCCGGCACCTCGGGCGATCAGGAGGCCTTCGGCGACGCACTCGCGCAGACCGTGGTGCCCGCGCTGCAGAGCATCCCCGGGGTGCGCACCGTGGATCTCGCCGGGCAGCAGGAGCACCGCATCACGATCGCCCTGCGGGCGGCCGACGTCACGCGCCTCGAGGTCGACCCTGCCACCCTCCAGCCGATCCTGCAATCGCACGGCGCGGCGCTCCCCGCCGGGCAGGCCGAGTCGACCGAGGGCCCCATCTCGGTGACGGTCGGCACTCCCCTCGCCTCCCTCGAAGACATCGCCGCGCTGCCCGTGCCCACCGCCGATGGCGCCGTGCGCATCTCGGACTTCGCCGACGTCGCGATGGAGGCGGTGCCCGCCCAGAATCTGTCGCGCGTCAACGGCAACCCGTCGCTCACCCTGCAGATCACGCCGGCGCAGGGCGCGAACGTCGTCGACATCTCGCACGCGGTGCACGCCGAGCTCGATCGCCTCGCGCCCACCCTCGACGCCGAGTTCATCACCATCTTCGACCAGGCGCCCTTCATCGAGCAGTCGATCCACGACCTCTCGGTGGAGGGCGGGCTCGGGCTGCTCTTCGCGGTACTCGTGATCCTGGCGTTCCTCTGGTCGTGGCGGTCGACCGTCATCGCGGCCGTCTCGATCCCGCTCTCGCTGCTCATCACGCTCATCGGGCTCTGGACGAGCGGCAACACGCTCAACATCCTGACGCTGGGCGCGCTCACCATCGCCATCGGCCGCGTCGTGGACGACTCGATCGTCGTCATCGAGAACATCAGCCGCCGCAGGGGAGACGGCCCGCTGACCGTCGAGGGCGTCGTCGCCTCCGTGCGGCAGGTGGCCGGCGCGATCACCGCGTCGACGCTCACGACCGTCGCGGTGTTCCTGCCCATCGCGTTCGTATCGGGCATCGCCGGGCAGCTCTTCCGCCCGTTCGCCGTCACCGTGTCGATCGCGCTCATCGCCTCGCTCGTGGTCGCGCTCACCATCGTTCCCGTGCTGGCCTTCTGGTTCCTGCGGCACGCCCCCGCCCACCGGGGCGCGGGCGCCTCCGAGGCCGACGGCGCGGGCGACGCCGACAGTGCGGGCGACGCCGTGCAGGATCCCGAGCACGCGACCGCACCCGCCGCATCCGAGGCCGGCGGCGCCGACGCCCCTCGATCCCTCCCCGCCGAGCCGTCGGAGCTCGACGAGATCCACACCCCGCCGGATCGGCTGCAGCGCACCTTCATGCCCGCGCTGAACGCCACTCGCCGGCACCCGGCCATCACGCTCGTCGTGTCGGGGCTGCTGCTCGTCGCCACCCTCGGCATGACCGCGTTCATCACGACCGACTTCCTCGGCTCGTCGGGCCAGGAGAGCCTGCAGCTCACCCAGGCTCCCCCGCAGGAGGCCGGCGACGACCTCGTGGCCGCCGCCGAGCCGGTCGAAGCCGCACTCGGCGCGATTCCCGGCATCGCCGACGTGATGACCTCGATCCCCGTGCCCACTCCCGGCACGCCGACCACCATCAGCTACGACCTGCAACTCGACGACGGCGCCGATGTCGAGACCGTCGAAGCGGCGGTGCAGGACGCCGTCGTCGAGTTGCAGG
>NZ_LDRK01000063.1 GCF_001477055.1 Leucobacter chromiiresistens | reverse complement strand
CGTCGATCTACGGCGGCACCCGCATCCTCTTCGGGCGCAGCTTCAAGCGGTTCGGCATCGCCTTCGACTACGTGTGGGATACGGACGACGACGCCGAGTGGGATCGCGCCATCCGGCCGAACACGAAGGCAATCTACACGGAGACGATTCCGAACCCGCGCAACGACGTCACCGATCTGCGCCGCATCGCCGCGGTCGCCGCGCGTCACCGTCTTCCGCTCGTCGTCGACAACACGGTCGGCACTCCCGCGCTCATCCGCCCATTCGAGCACGGCGCCGACATCGTGGTGCACTCGACCACCAAGTTCCTCACCGGCCACGGCGCGGCCGTCGGGGGCGCGGTCGTCGACGGGGGCTCCTTCGACTGGGAGGCGGCGGAGCGCGCCGGGCGCGCCTACCCGCTCATCACGGCATCTCCACGGCCCGGCCTGGGCTCGATGCTCGACCGGTTCGGCAGGGGCGCGTACGCGCGCGCCGTGCGCGAAGCGGTGGTGAACGACATCGGCCCGTCGCTGTCGCCGTTCAACGGCTTCCTGCTGCACCAGGGCATGGAGACGCTGTCGCTGCGCATGGAGCGCCACGTCGACACGTCGCTGGCGATCGCCGCCTGGCTCGAGCAGCAGCCCGAGGTGGAGTCGGTCGACTACGCCGGGCTACCGTCGAACGAGCTGCACGACATCGCGGTGCGCGACTACGCGGGCCGCACGGGCTCCGTGTTCGGCGTCACGGTGCGCGGCGGCATCGAGGGCGCCCGCGCCTGCGTCGACGGCCTGCGCGTGTTCTCGCGCATGACGGGCATCGGCGACACCCGCTCCATGGTGATCCACCCGCTGACGTCGACGCACGCGACCTTCCCCGACGAGATCAACGACCGACTCGGCATCACGCCGGGCCTGCTGCGCCTCTCCATCGGTCTGGAGGCGGTCGACGATCTGCAGCGCGACCTGCGTGCGGGTCTGGATCGCGTCGCTGCGCTCGCCGCACCCGCGGTCTCGCTCGCGCGCTGACGGCGGCTCAGCTCGACGCGAGTTCGGCACGGCGGGAGCTCGGCTCCGCGCGGCTCGGCTCCGCGCGGGTCGGCTCGGCGCGAGTCGGCTCGGCGGGTCGGATCCGCGCGGCTCAGCTCGACGCGAGTTCGGCGCGGGCGCCCTCCAGGGCTTCAGGGGTCGCCGCGTAGCGGTGCTCGGGGGCGGGGAATGCGCCGGAGCGCACCTCGTCCGCATAGGCGGCGATCGCTTCGGCCGCGTCGTCGCCGATGCTCGCGTAGCGCTTCACGAACTTCGCCGTGCGCCCCTCAGTGATGCCGAGCAGGTCGTGCGCCACGAGCACCTGCCCGTCGGCCTCGCCCGCGCCGATGCCGATGATGGGGATGCGCAGCTCCTCGCGCAGCAGCGCCGTGAGCTCGGCGGGCACGGCCTCGACGACGAGGCAGAACGCGCCGGCCTCCTGCACGCCCCGCGCCTCCCGCACGAGCCGCGCGGCGGTCGCCGCGGTGCGGCCCTGGGCGCGCAGTCCGCCGAGCGCGGTCGCGGTCTGCGGGGTGAGCCCCAGGTGCGCGACCACGGGGATGCCGGCCGCGACGATCGCGCGGATGCGGCTCAGCCGCGGCGCCGACCCGCCCTCGAGCTTGACCGCGTCGGCGCCCGCCTCCTTCGCGAAGCGCACGGAGGTCTCGACGGCCTGCGCATCCGACACCTCGGTCGACCCGAAGGGCACGTCGCACACGAGGAACGCCGTCTCGGTGCCGCGGCGCACGGCGCGGGCGAGCACCAGCATCTCGTCGGTCGTCACGGGAACGGTCGAGCCGTACCCGAGCACGACCTGCGCGGCCGAGTCGCCGACGAGCACCATGTCGACGCCGGCGCGCTCGGCGGCGCGCGCTCCGGGATAGTCGTACGCCGTGACCATCACGATCGGCTCGCGGCGCTCGCGTTTCTGCTCGAGTGCGGGAATCGTCACCTGCGGCATGTCAGTGCTCCTCGGTCGGGTCGGGCAGGGCCAGCAGCGCGTTGTCGATCAGGCGCACCGATCCGACGCGCGCCGCGATCGCGCAGAGCACCGGATCGGCGATCTCGCTCACGGGGCGAACGGTGCGCTCGTCGACGAACGCCACGTACTCGGGCGAGATGCCCGCAGCGGTGAGCACCGCCGCGGCTCGCGCATGCAGCGCCTCGACGGAGGTCTCCCCCAGCGCGAGGGCCGCCTCGACCGCTTCGAGCGCGCGCGGGATCGCGGTCGCCCGCGAACGCTCTTCGGCGCTCAGGCGCACGTTGCGGCTCGAGAGCGCGAGCCCGTCGCGGTCGCGCACGGTCGGGCACGCGACGATGCGGGTCCGGATGCCGAGATCCGCGACCATGCGGCGCACGACCATCACCTGCTGCGCGTCCTTCTGCCCGAAGTAGGCGGCGTCCGCGTCGGAGGCGAGCAGCAGTTTCGCGACGACCGTGGCGACGCCGTCGAAGTGCTCGGGCCCGCGACCCGAGGCCTCCATCGTCTGCGTCAGCGGGCCGCCCACGTGCACCGTGGTCGCGAACCCGTCGGGGTAGAGCTCGGCGGCGTCCGGCGCGAATAGCACGTCGACGCCTGCGGACTCCGCGAGCGCCGCATCGGCCGCCTCCTGCCTCGGGTAGCCGGCGAGGTCGGCCGACTCGGTGAACTGCTTCGGGTTCACGAAGATCGACATCACCACCACGTCGCCGTCGCGCCGCGCAGCGCGCACCAGCGAGAGGTGGCCGTCGTGCAGCGCCCCCATCGTCGGCACGATCCCGACCCGCTCCGCTCCGCGGGCGCGCGCCCGGCGCACCTCGTCGCGGAGCTCGCTCACCCTGCGTACGATCTTCATGCGACCCCCTCGGCCGTCGCGCCGCGCGATCCGATCAGCGCCCGGCTCGCCTCCACCATCGCATCGTACAGCGCCCCGCTCGTCGCGTCGCGCTCGGCGAGCGCCTCGCGCTGCAGCGCGATCGTCGCGAGATCGCCGCGCACGACGGGGCCGGTCAGCGCGGCCGTCGGCCCGAGACGCTCCCAGTTCGCGAGCGCTCCGCGCGCGAGCGGGGCGAGAGCCTCGCGCGGCACGCCGGCAGTGGCCGCGATCCGCTCGGCCGTCGCTTCGAGCACGACGAGGAAGTTCGCGGCGATCGACGCCGACGCGTGGTAGGCCGCGCGATCCTCGTCGCGTACGCGGAAGGTGCGCATGCCGAGGCGCTCCGCGATGCCGGTCGCCGCCTGCAGCGCCGCTGCGGTCGAGCCGTCGACCGCCGCCCAGGCTCCGTCGAATCGGGTGGTCTCGTCGGCGGCGGAGAGCAGCGGGTGCAGGCTGCACGACTCGCGCGCGCCCACCGCCCCGAGCGGCGTGATTCCGGAGAGGTGCCCCACGATCGGCCCGGGCGCGATGCGCGCGGCCGCGTCGGGGATCGCCGCATCGGGCACCGCGAGCAGCACGAGATCGGCCCCAGCCCCGTCGGCGCCCCGTCCGCCGATCGGCAGCACGTCGGCCTCCGCCTCGCGCAGCGCGCGATCGATCGCCCGCCCCATGCGGCCGGCTCCGACGATCTGGATCCGCATCGCCGCGGCTACAGCTCGAGACCGTACAGGTTGGGCTCGGGCGCGAGAATCACTCCGAACTCCTGCTGCACGCGCTGCACGACGAACCGCGCGAGCTCCGCGACCTCGTCGGCCGTGGCGCCCCCCTGGTTCGTGATCGCGAGCGTGTGCTTCGACGAGATGGCGGCCCCGGAGCCGGGGAGCCTGAAGCCGCGCCGCACCCCCGCCTGGTCGATGAGCCACGCGGCGGAGAGCTTCACCATGCGCTCCGGCTCCGGCTCGGGCACGCGCACCGGGAGGCCCGCCTCGAGCTCGGCGAAGGTGGTGACGGCGTCCACCGGCTCGGGGACGGGCTGCGGGAACCGGGGGGCGCTCTCGGGAAGATCGCGGGCGAACCGCTCCGTCACGATCGGGTTCGTGAAGAAGGATCCGCAGCTCCAGCTGTCGCGATCCTCGGCGTCGAGCACCATGCCCTTCGAGGCCCGCAGCCGCAGCACCGATTCCCGCAGCTCCCGGATCGGCACCCGATCGCCCAGTTCGACGCCGAGCGCGCCCGCGAGCTGCGCGTAGGCGATGGGCTCGGAGAGCACCTCGGGCGCCGCGTGGCGCGCACCCCGGGTCGGCTCGCCGACCGTGAGCACGATGTCGATCGACAGCACGACGCCCTCGAGCCCCTGCTTGATGGCCGAGTCGCGGTAGGCGAGGCCGAGCGCATCGGCGGGGATGCGCCGCGCGTGCCCCCGCTCGCGGTCGAGGAACTCGATCGAGTGCAGCACATCCGACAGCTCCTGTCCGTACGCGCCGATGTTCTGCACCGGCGCCGCGCCCGCGAGGCCCGGAATGCCCGAGAGCGCCTCCACGCCCGACCATCCGTTCTCGACGCACGTGGCCACGAGGTGGTCCCAGTCGTGGCCGGCCTGCACGCGCAGGCGGATCCGCCCCTCGGGCAGCGCGTCGTCGGCCACCGGGGCGATGCCGGTGGTGCGCACGAGCAGCACCGTGCCGGGGAATCCCCGGTCGTTCATGACGGTGTTCGAGCCCCCGCCGAGCAGCATCCACGGCTCGTCGGTGTCCCAGAGCCCCTGCGCGTAGGCGACGAGCTCGTCGGTGGCGTGCGCGACGAGCACCCGCTCCGCCGGCCCGCCCACGCGCATCGTCGTGAGGTCCGAGAACGGGGTGCCGTCGCCCGCGGGTTCGGGCCCGATCTCGGGGAGCATCAGGCGAACGCCGCCACGAGCTGCGCCTTGCCCAGCACGGTCGCGCCGTCGAACGTCGTCTTCAGGTCGATCCGCGCCGTGCGCGCATCGACGTCGATCGCGCCGATCGTCGCCGTCACCGTGATGCGCGCGCCCTCGGCGGCGTCGACCGGAACCGGGCGGGTGAAGCGGGACTGGAAGTCGCGCACGCTGCCCGCGGTGCCGAGCCAGTCGGTCGCGACCGAGCCGGCGACCCCCATCGTCAGCATCCCGTGGGCGAGCACGCCCGGGAGCCCGACCGAGACCGCGACGTCATCGCGGTAGTGGATCGGGTTGAAGTCGCCCGAGGCGCCCGCGTACCGCACGAGCCGGTCGCGGGTGAGCACGAGCTCGCGCTCGGCGACGACGTCGCCGGTGGCGAGGGATGCGAAGTCGGGGGCGGTCATGCGTTCTCCTCCTCGGCAGCGCGCACCACGAGCGTCGAGATGGCCGTGACCACGTGCTCGCCCTGCGCATCGACGACATCACTCGACGCGGTCACCATCGAGTGGCCGCCGAGCTGCTTGACGGCGGTGATCGTGAGCGTCGCGGTGAGCTCGTCGCCCGCCACGATCGGCCGCGTGTAGGTGAACCGCTGGTCGCCGTGCACGACGCGCGAGAAGTCGACCCCGGCCTCGTCGTCGGCGAGCAGCTGCGCGAGCGTCGCCTCCTGCACCACCACCGCGAACGTGGGCGGGGCCACCACGTCGGCGAAACCCGCGGCGCGCGCCGCCTCGGGATCGACGTGCAGCGGCGACGCGCTGAGCACGGCCCGCGCGAACTCCCGCACTTTCTCGCGCCCCACCAGATACGGAGCGGTCGACGGATACACCCGGCCTTGGATCTCTGGATTCACCACGCTGCCAGTGTACCGAGGGGCCCCTGCGACCGGCGTGCAGTTCGGTTCCGGTAACGATTCGTCAAAAGGTTTGTGCGATATATCCAAGGCTCGGCCGCGGCGCTCGAATAGGCTGTACCTCATGTCGCGCATCCGTAAAGTGCTCATCGCCAACCGCGGTGAGATCGCCGTCCGTATCATCCGAGCCGCAGCAGACAGCGGAATCGCCTCGGTAGCCGTCTACGCCGACCAGGATCGGGACGCGATGCACGCCCAGCTCGCCGACGAGGCGTACGCGCTCGGCGGCACGACGAGCAGCGAGACGTACCTCGTCATCGAGAAGATCCTCGGCGTCGCCCGGCGCTCGGGCGCCGACGCGGTGCACCCCGGCTACGGCTTCCTCGCCGAGAACGCCGAGTTCGCCCGGGCCGTCATGGACGCGGGGATGACGTGGATCGGCCCGGGCCCCGACGCCATCGAGCGCCTCGGCGACGTGACGGGCGGAGACCTTGTCGC
>NZ_LDRK01000062.1 GCF_001477055.1 Leucobacter chromiiresistens | reverse complement strand
TCGTGCGCCTCGCGCTCGCCCGAGATCGCCGTGCGGTGAGCCTCCAGCTCGTCGGCGATGCGCGCCTCATGCGCGCTGCGCTCCGCAGCGATCGCGGCTTCGTGCTCGGCGCGCTCCGTCGAGATCGAGGTCTCATGGGCGTCGCGCTCCTGGGCGAGGCGCGAGACATGGGCGGCGAGCTCGTCCGAGAGCCGTACCTCTTGCCGCTGCCGCTCGTCGGCGAGGCGCGTCTCCTGGGCGGTGCGCTCCTCCTCGAGTGCGTCGTCGTGCGTCGCTCGCTCCTGCTGCAGCCGGGCGTCGTGCTCGGCGCGCTCGGTGGCGATGCTCGTGTCGTGCTCGGCGCGCTCGCGGGCGATGGTGTCGCGGTGCTCGGCGAGCTCGGCGGCGATCGCCGCGTCGTGCGCGTCGCGCTCCTGCGACAGGGATGCGCGTTGCGCGGCCGTCTCTCCGGCGAGCAGTTGATCGTGATCCTCGCGCTGCGCTGCGAGCTGGGCGTCGAGGCGCGCCGCTGCGGCTGCGCGGTCCTCCGCAGCCAGGGCGTCCTCGCGCTCCCGCTCCCGCTCGGCCTGAGCTGCGCGCGTCGTCAGCTCCTGATCGAGCGCCTCGCGGTCGCGCGCAATGCCCGCCTCGTGCTCGGCGCGCTCCTGCGCAATGCGATCGGTGTGCGTCTGCAGCTCGGCGCGCAGGCGCCGGTCGTGCGCGTCGCGCTCCTGCTGCAGGGCGGTGTCGTGCTCGGCGCGTTCCTGGGCGATGCGCCCGCGCAGTGTCTCGACCTCCGTCGTGAGGGCTCGCCGCTGGGCGTCGATATGCGCCTCGAGCGTGCGCTGCTGCTCCGTGTAGCGCTCTTCGAGTTCAGCCTCTTCGCGCTGGCGCCGCGCCTCGAACTCGGCGCGGGCGCGTTCGCCCTCCTGCACGAGGCGCGCCCGCTCGAGCTCCGCCTCCCGCTCGTTCTCGGCGCGCTGGCGCTCGAAGGCCTCCGCCTGCCTCTCGGTCTGCGCGCGCAGTTCGTTCGCGGCGGCGCGGGACTCGGCGGTGAGGCGCTCCGCCTCGGCCTCGGCGGCGGCGATCGCGGCCTGGGCGTCACGGTGGGCGGTCTCACGTTCGGCGAGCGCCTCGCGCTCGGCGCTGCTGCGCGTCAGCTCGGCTTCGCGCCGCGCCTCGTCGAGCAGTCGGTCGCGTTCCGCGTTCGCCTCGGCGCTCTGCGTCGCGACGTCGTTGCGCGCTCCGGTGAGGATGATCTCGGCCTGCTCGGAGGCGGAGGTGAGGAGTGCATCGGCGCGCTGCTGCGCCTGCGTCAGCACGCGGCGGCTCTCCTCCTCAGAGGATCGGCGCAGCTTCTCGGCGTCGAGGTCCGCCTGCGCCATCAACCGCTGCGCGTGATCCTCGGCGACCTGGAGGCTCTTCTCGACGCGGAGGCCGAGACCCGAGTAGCCCGAGGCGCCGAGCTCGGCGACCTGCTCCTGCAGATCCGCGATCAGCTGCCGCTGCTCGTTCCCGACCTGCGCGGCCTGCTGATGGGCCTGCTGCAGCGACTCGAGGTGGGATTGCAGCGTCGCGATGTGGCCGGTGAGCGCGCTGACTCGTTCGTCGACCTCTTCGCGGTTGTAACCGCGGAACGCGGGTGAGAACTGCTGGGCTGGTTCGGACACGGGCCCTCCGGTAACTGAAAGTCGTCGCGCACCCACGGGCCGCGACGAGAACACGATTGCCCCCAACGATAGCGTAACGGACTGAGCGGGCCGGGGGAGCGCTCCCGCTCCCGAGGTCGCTCGGAACGGCCCGAAATCGGCGTCTTCATGTCACACCCGGGAAGCTCCGGTACCGTGGGAGGTCGAAGAATCGTGTCCGGGTGCCGGGGCTCCCGCCGCTCGCTCCCGGACCGACGCGAAAGTAGAGGAGATCCCGTGCGACATGCGCTTGCGATCGCAGTGCTCGTGCTGTCCGGAGTGCTACTGCTCCTCGGGCTCGGGCAGCGCACCTTTCTCGCCGGCCCCGCCGAGATCAGTCTGCCGGTCGACACCCAGTCGGAGGCGGCGTTCGCCGTCGTGGACGGAGCGGAGTTCGCCAAACTGCCCGGGCAGGCGAACGTCGTGGTGCAGGGCGCCGATGCGTTCGTCGCGACGGCGATGACTCGCGACGTGGATGCCTGGCTGGAGCCGTTCCCGCACGCCGAGCTCACCGTCGATCAGCGTCAGGAGCGGCTGCTGACGGCGCTGATCCCCGGTGCTCCGGTGGACGCCCCTCCCGCGGGCTCCGCTTCGGAGCCGACCGACGCCGCGGCGGGCCTCGACCCCCGCGGCAGCGATCTCTGGCTCGACTCGCGCTACATCGACGGCGTCGGCGATGCGGCGTCGGAGACGGAGACGGAGACGCTGCGCGTGCCGGTATCGATCGCCGTCGACCAGTCGGTGCTCATCGCGACCAACGGCACCGATCCGATTCCGAGCGAGTTGACCCTCGTGTGGGCGCAGGATCGCAGCACGCCGTGGGCCGGACCCCTGCTCGCAGCGGGAGGACTGCTCGCCGTCGTCGGCGCGGTGCTCTACCTGCTCGCCATCGACCACGATCGCCGCGGCCTCGGCCCGCGCCGCGGGCGTCGCGGGCCCCTGCAGGGTCTGCGCAACGCATTCGCACGGCCGAACGGCCGGAATCGCCGCGCATCAGCGCCGGTCGACTCCGGCGCGGCCACCGCACCCCGAGGAGACCGCATGTCCGCCACGAGGCACGACCGATCGTCGAACGACCGAGGGGGAGCGCGCGCGATGCGCATCGGGCGCCGGGCGCGCCGAGCGATCCCGGTGCTCGGGATCGCCACGGTGCTCGGTCTCACCGGCTGCTCGGCCGAGTACTGGCCGCAGGTGGGGCCGAAGCAGGTGGAGGAGACGCCGACCGCGCAGCCGTCGTCGATCGCTCCGGTGCCCGTCACCGAGGCGCAGCTGCACCGAATCGTCGAGCAGATCTCCGCCGCGGCGAATCGCGGGGACGACGAGCTCGACGCCGCGGCCCTCGAGGAGCGCTTCGTCGACGACGCGCTCGCCCAGCGCACGGCGAACTATCAGATCCGCTCCGCGGTGCCCGATTACGCGGTGGTGCCGCCGCGGATCACCGACGAGGAGCTGGACTACGCGCTGGTGCAGAGCACCGAGTCGTGGCCGCGCACCGCGTTCATCACGGTGGCGTCGGAGTCGGGCAAGACCGATGCCGACGCCGCGGCGGACGGCACCGCCGATGGGTCCGAGGATGCGAGCGCGGCGGAGGACGAGGCCGCTTCCGGTGCAGACGCAGCGGAGCAGCAGACATCGCCCTCGCTCGCCCTGATCCTGACCCAGCAGTCGCCGCAGGAGAACTTCGAGGTCTCGCGGGTCATCGCTCTGCGCGGCGGTATCTCGATGCCGCAGGCTGCGCCGGCCGAGGACGGAACGGCGCTGCTCTCCAACGACATCGAGACGCTCGTGCTCCCGCCGGGGCAGGTCGGCGACGCCTACGCCGCGCTGCTGCAGAACGGCACGGAGGCTCCGGAGGCCGATCTGTTCGATCTCGAGAGCGACACGCTGCTCGAGAACTACGGTCGGGCGCGCGCCGCCGCTGCGCAGCAGCAGTCGGACGACAAGGATCAGACCATGAAGTACAGCGCGACCGCGCGCCAGGGCGACACGCCCGCCGTCGCCCTCTCCACGGGCGCCGGGGGAGCGCTCGTCGCGACGACGGTGATCGACGAGCAGATCGTCGATGCCGCCGGCGGCCGCTTCAAGCCGCAAGCGCAGGGCGCCATCACGGCCCTGTCCGGGCTCGAGGGCGAGCAGGAGCGGCTCGTGCAGCAGGTCGCCCACCAGATGCTCTTCTTCGTCCCCAGCAAGTCGGACGGCGCGAAGATCGAGCTGCTCGGCGTGACGAGCGAGCTCGTCGGCGTCTCCAACTGATTCCCCAGCACCCCGTCGGCGCAGCGGCGCGGTCGAGCGTCTCGCCCGCCGCGAAGCCGTGACCAACGACCACGAGAGAGGACCCGACCGATGAGTCAGCAGATCCCGGAGCGCATTCCCGGTGGAGGGGTGGACCTCAGCCACCTCGCAGCGCGAGCCGCATCCCCGCAGCCCGGCGCCGCAGCGCCGTCGGCGAGCGGTGCTCCCGGAGCTCAGGGGGCGCCGGTCGTCGACGTGCCGTCCCTCGTGCTCGACGTGACCGACGAGACCTTCGAGCAGGCCGCGCAGCTCTCGAGCGTCGTTCCCGTCGTCGCGCTGCTGTGGTCCACGCGGAGCGAGCCGTCGGCGGCGCTCGGAGCGGTGCTCGAGCGGGTCACGCGCGACCTCGACGGACGCGTGCTCCTGGCGCGGATCGATGCCGACGGCAATCCGGGGCTCGCCCAGGCGTTCCAGGCGCAAGCGGTTCCGACGGTCGTCGCGCTCGTCGGGGGTCGGCCCGTGCCGTTGTTCCAGGGCCCCGTCCCGGAGGAGCAGGTGCGGGAGTTCTTCGGCCAGCTGCTGCAGTTGGCGGAGCAGCACGGCGTCGCGGGCCGGGTGCACGCCCCCGATGGGGGCGCCGATGCGAGCGACGCCCCGGCCGAGCCCGAGATCCCCGCGGCGCACCTCGCCGCGATCGAGGCGGCGGAGCGCGGCGACTACGCTCAGGCGATCTCGGAGTGGGAGGCGGTGCTGACCCGCTCCCCGGCGGACGCCGACGCGCGGGCGGCGCTCGTGCAGGTGAAGCTGCTGCACCGTCTGCAGGGGCTCACCGCCGATGAGATCCGCAGCGGCGCAGCCGCGGCCCCGACCGACATCGAGGCGCAGCTCCGCGTCGCGGATCTCGACGTGTCGGGCGGGCACGTGGAGGATGCGTTCCTCCGCCTGCTCGACCTCTTCGCGGCGGAGGACGCCGATGGCCGTGCCGTGATCCGCGAGCGCCTGCTCGAGCTGTTCGAGGTCGTCGGCGTCGGCGATCCTCGTGTGGCCGCGGCGCGCGGCCGACTCGCGAACCTCCTCTACTGAGCGGTGCACCGATGATGGTCGGCGGGAACGCGTATCTCGACCATGCCGCGACCTCGCCGATGCCCGACGCCGTGCTCGACGCCTACGTCGAGGCGCTGCGCACCGTCGGCAACCCCGCGTCGACGCACGGCCACGGGCAGCGGGCGAGCCAGGTGCTCGAGTCGGCGCGCGACCGGGTCGCCCGGCTCGTCGGGTGCGATCACGCCGAGCTCATCTTCACGGCGGGCGGCACGGAGTCGATCAACCTCGCGCTGAAGGGGCTCTACTGGTCGCGCCGACGGGCCGGTGCGGGCCCGGTCGTGCTGGTGGCCGCGGGCGAGCACCATGCGACGGTGGAGGCGGCGGAGTGGTTGCGCGACACTCAGGACGCGGAGCTGGTCTGGGTGCCGATCGACGAGCGGGGGCTGCTCGCGCCCGATGCACTCGCCGCCGCGATCGACGAGGCCGGCGCCGATCGGATCGCCGTCGTCTCGTTCCTCTGGGCGAACAACGAGGTCGGCACCGTGCAGCCCGTCCGCGAGCTGTGCCGGATCGCCGCCGAGCACGGCATTCCGGCGCACGTCGACGCGGTGTCCGCGCTCGGCCAGGTGCCGATCGACTTCGCCGAGTCCGGCGCCGCCGCGCTCAGCCTCTCGGCGCACAAGGTCGGCGGTCCGGTGGGCGTGGGCGCGCTGGTGCTCGGTCGCAGGGTCACGGCCGACGCGCTGCTGCACGGAGGCAGCCAGCAGCGGTCGCGATCCGGCACCCAGGACGTCGCCGGCGCAGTGGCCTTCGCCGCCGCCCTCGCACTCGTGCTGGACGAGGACGGCCGCCCGCGGGCGAGCACGATCGAGCACGTCGAGTCCCTGCGCGAGCGCCTCATCTCCGGCGTGCGCGCGGCCGATCCCTCCGCGGTGCTCCGCGGTGCGCCCCTCGGCCCCGGGCGACTCCCCGGAAACGCGCACTTCACCTTCCCCGGGTGCCAGGGGGACTCGCTGGTCTTCCTGCTCGACGCCGCGGGCGTCTCCGTCTCGGTGGGGTCGGCCTGCCAGGCGGGCGTCGCGGAGATCTCGCACGTGCTGCTCGCGATGGGCGTCGCGCCGGATGAGGCGGCCGGAGCGCTGCGATTCACCCTCGGGCACGCGACTCGCCCCGCCGAGGTGGATGCCCTCGTGCGGGCGCTCCCGGGGGCGGTGCGCGCGGCGCGAGCGGCCGGGCTGAGCTGATGCCGTCCGCTGCAGACCCGGTCCGCCACCGCCGGCCGCTGCTCGTCATCGACGCGCGCCCGCGCAGCGACTAGAATGCTCTGGTGAAGATTTTGGCAGCGATGAGCGGCGGCGTCGATTCGGCCGTCGCCGCTGCTCGCGCCGTTGAAGCGGGCCACGATGTCGTCGGAGTGCACCTGGCGCTGAGTCGGATGCCCGGCACGATCCGCACCGGCTCCCGCGGGTGCTGCACGATCGAGGACGCGATGGACGCCCGGCGAGCGGCGAACCTCCTCGGCATCCCCTTCTACGTCTGGGATCTGAGCGAGCGGTTCACGGAGGACGTGGTCGACGACTTCATCGCCGAGTACGCGGCGGGCCGAACTCCGAACCCCTGCATGCGCTGCAACGAGAAGATCAAGTTCGCCGCGCTGCTCGACAAGGCGACGGCGCTCGGCTTCGACGCCGTGGCCACGGGCCACTACGCCACGCTCATCCCCGGTGCGCATGGACCGGAGCTGCACCGCGCGAGCGCGTGGGCGAAGGATCAATCGTACGTGCTCGGCGTGCTGACGGAGCGGCAGCTCGCGCACTGCTACTTCCCGCTGGGCGACACGCCGTCGAAGCAGCTCATCCGAGCGGAGGCGGCCGAGCGCGGCCTCCAGGTGGCGCAGAAGCCCGACAGCCACGACATCTGCTTCATCCCCGACGGAGACACGCGCGGCTGGCTCTCGGATCACGTCGACCGCTCGCCGGGAGACATCCTCGACGAGACGGGAGCGGTGGTGGGGAGCCATGACGGCGCGCACGGCTACACGGTGGGCCAGCGCCGCGGCCTGCAGCTCGGCCGCCCGGCTCCGGACGGGAAGCCCCGGTACGTGCTGTCGATCCGACCGGTCTCGAATCAGGTCGTCGTCGGACCGAAGGAGCGGCTCGAGATCTCGAGGATCGCCGGCGGCCGTTTCAGCTGGGCGGGCGAGCCCGGCTTCGATCCCGCGGAGCCGTTCACCTGCGATGTGCAGATACGCGCGCACGCCGACCCGGTTCCCGCACTCGCGCGGCTCGCCGCCATCCACGACGACGAGCGCACGGAGCTGCATCGCGCGGATGCCACGCACGAGGTGGTCGTCGACATCGACCTGGAGCACGCGGAGCCGTTGGTCGGCGTCGCCCCCGGGCAGACCGCGGTGCTCTACGTCGGCACGCGCGTGCTGGGGCAGTTCACCATCGATCGGGCAGTGCCCCTCGAGGCGGCCGCAACCCGCTCCTGAATGTCGGTCGGCGCTCATACACTGGAGTCGTGAGCACGAACGCGCAGCAGATCCCCGAAGATTTCGACGCCGCCCGGGAGGAGTCGGAGCGCCTCGCCGAGCAGATCGAGCGCCTGCGCGTGGCCTACTACTCCGAAGCCGCGAGCCTCGTATCCGATGCGGAGTACGACGAGATGTTCCATCGGCTGGAGGCCATCGAGCGCGCGTTCCCCGAGCTCGCGAGCCAGGACAGCCCGACGCGCGAGGTGGGCGCGGCCGTCGTCTCCGCCGGCTTCCCCGAGCACCAGCACGCGGAGCGGATGCTCAGTCTCGACAACGTGTTCTCCGTCGAGGAGTTCCGCGACTGGGCGGCGAAGGCCGCCGCCGCGGCGGGGCGTCCCGTGCGGTGGTTGTCGGAGCTGAAGATCGACGGTCTGGCGATCAGCCTGGCCTACCGCGACGGGGTGCTGGAGACGGCGACGACGCGGGGCGACGGGCGCGTGGGGGAGGACATCACGGAGAACGTGGATCTCATCCCGGTCATTCCGCGCACGCTCTCGGGCAGCGGCTTCCCGGCGTTCTTCGAGGCGCGCGGAGAGGTCTTCCTGACCGGGGAGAACTTCGATGCGCTCAATGAGCGGCAGCACGAGCTGCAAAAGGCGTTCGTCGCCGAGCAACTGGCCAAGGGGCGTGCCGTCGAGCAGATTCCGGTGCGGTATCCGGAGTTCGCGAACGCGCGGAACACCGCGGCGGGAAGCCTGCGGCAGCGGGCGGAGAAGAAGACGGAGTCGGAGCTCGCACTGATGCGGGATCGGCTCGGGCGCCTGTCGCTCTACGTGCACGGAATCGGCGCGTGGCCCGACCCGGCGATCGCGAATCAGTCGGAGGTCTACGAGCTGCTGGCCGGCTGGGGGCTTCCCGTCTCGCCGCACTCGCGCGTCTTCGACACGGTCGACGAGGTCGTGGAGTTCATCGAGGACCGGGGCGAGCACCGCCACGACGTCGAGCACGAGATCGATGGAATCGTGGTGAAGGTCGACGAGCTCTCGCTGCACGGCGAGCTCGGCGAGACGAGCCGGGCCCCCCGCTGGGCGATCGCCTACAAGTATCCTCCGGAGGAGGTGCACACGCGGCTGCTCGACATCCGCGTCGGGGTGGGTCGCACCGGGCGCGCCACTCCGTACGCGGTGATGGAGCCGGTGAAGGTCGCGGGGTCGACCGTGCGCCAGGCGACGCTGCACAATCAGCAGGTCGTGCAGGCCAAGGGGGTGCGCATCGGCGACACCGTGGTGCTGCGCAAAGCCGGTGACGTGATCCCCGAGGTGCTCGGGGCCGTCGTCGAGCTGCGCGACGGCGAGGAGCGGGAATGGCGGATGCCCGACACCTGCCCCGAGTGCGGCACCCCGCTGCGCCCGATGAAGGAGGGCGACATCGATCTGCGCTGTCCGAACGCCCGAGACTGCCCGGCGCAGGTGCGCGGCCGCGTCGAGCACATCGGCTCGCGCGGGGCGCTCGACATCGAGGTGCTCGGCGAGATCACGGCGGCGGCCCTGACGCAGCCCGAGGCGCCGTCGGTGCCGCCGCTCGAAACGGAGGCGGGCCTCTTCGACCTCACGCTGGAGCAGATCGTGCCGATCGTCGTGATCGTGCGCGACAGCGAGACGGGCGAGCAGCGGATCGACGAGACGACGGGCGAATTCGTGCGGCGCGCACCGTTCCAGCGCGTCACGCTCGAGTACCCGCCCGCCGCGGCGGGGCTCAGCCCCGCCGAGCGGCGCAAGGCGGGCCTGCGCAAGAACCACCGCGTGGTGCACCCCTCGCGAGACGCCGAGACCTTCCTCGCCGAATTGGAGAAGGCGAAGACGAAGCCGCTGTGGCGGCTGCTGGTCGCGTTGAACATCAGACACGTGGGGCCGGTCGCGGCGCGCGCGCTCGCCGACTGGTTCGGGTCGCTCGACGCGATCCGCGCGGCGTCGCAGGAGGCGCTCGCGGAGGTCGACGGAGTGGGGAGCATCATCGCCGATTCGCTGACGGCGTGGTTCGAGGTCGACTGGCACCGGGAGATCGTGGAGCGCTGGACGGCTGCGGGCGTGCAGTGGGCGACGCCCGGGCACCCGGGGCCGGGCGCCGCGTCCGCTGAGGGCGTGCTCTCCGGCCTGACCGTCGTCGCCACGGGGTCGCTCGACGGCTTCACCCGTGAGGGCGCCACCGAGGCGATCATCGCCGCAGGGGGCAAGGCGGCGTCGAGCGTCTCGAAGAAGACCGACTTCGTCGCCGCCGGCCCCGGCGCCGGCTCGAAGCTGGCGAAGGCGGAAGAGCTCGGGATCCCCGTGCTGGATGCGGCTCAGTTCGCGCTCCTCGTGTCGGAGGGACCGCAGGCGGTCACGGAAGGCGCACGTTCGTCCACAGGCGACGAATAAGAACAAAATTGCCAATCCATCCACAGTTTGTTCACGCGGAGGGAAGCGAGAGTGCGGTGCGCCTACGGTAGGAGCACCGAACGCGGTGCCGTTTCCGCGTCGATTCTTGTGAAGGAGTGCCGATGGCCGAGGATGCCGAAACCCCGATGCGAGCCGGCTGGGCCGCTCAGCACCCGCTGCTGACGGAGTACTACGACACGGAGTGGGGCATGCCGGTGTTCGACGATGACGGCGTCTTCGAGCGGCTCTCGCTCGAAGCCTTCCAATCGGGGTTGTCGTGGCTCACCATTCTGCGTCGGCGCGACGCCTTTCGGGAGGCCTTCGACGGCTTCTCCATCGAGCGGGTGGCCTGTTTCGGAGATGCGGAGGTCGAGCACCTGCTGCACGACGAGGGCATCATCCGCAACCGGAAGAAGATCGTCGCGACCATCGCGAACGCTCAGGCCGCCCTGCGCCTGCGCGACAGCGGCGGCGGGCTCGCCGAACTGGTCTGGTCATTCCGCCCGGAGCGCTCGCCCGCCCCGGCGAGCGACGACGACGTGCCCGCGACCTCCGACGAGTCGCGTGCGCTCGCCCAGGAGCTGAAGCGCCGCGGCTTCGCCTTCGTCGGCCCGACGACGGTGTTCGCGCTCATGACTGCGATCGGCATCGTCGACACCCACCTGGTGACCAGCCACCGCCGCGCCTGCTCGGGGCTCTGGACGCACGAGGGCGCCCGCACCGATGCGGCGCTGCCATTCGCGGACGCCGTGCCCGGCTGAGCGCCGCAGAGTTCTCCCCGCGCCCCGCCGATAGGATGGTGGGCGATCCCAGACGACCCCTCCCGATGGAGCAGCATGCCTGAAGCCAGCGCGGCGAGCACCGAGATCACGGCGGATACCGTCGCACATCTCGCGGGCCTCGCACGAATCGCCCTCACCCCAGACGAGATCGGCGCACTCACGAGCGACCTCGACTCGATCCTGACCCATATCGCGAAGGTCGGCGAGGTGGCGACACCCGACGTCCCCGCGACCAGCCACCCCATTCCGCTGAGCAATGTGACCCGGCCCGACGTCGTCTCCGACGTGCTGACCCGCGAGCAGGCGCTCGCGAACGCGCCGGAGTCGGCCGACGGCATGTTCCGCGTCTCTTCGATCCTCGGCGAAGAGCAGTGAGCGCGGGCATGAGCGAACTCACGCGCCTGACCGCCGCCGACCTCGCCGCACGCCTCGTCTCCGGCGAGGTCTCGTCCGAGGAGGCGACGCGCGCGCACCTCGACCGCATCGCCGAGGTCGACGACGCCCTCAACGCGTTCCTCGCGACCGACGCCGAGGCGTCCCTCGCCGCGGCACGGGACATCGACGCACGCCGAGCTGTGGGCGAGTCGCTCGGCGAACTCGCGGGCGTGCCGCTCGCGATCAAGGACGTGCTCGTCACGACCGACATGCCGGCCACGTCCGGCTCCAAGATCCTCGAGGGCTACCGGTCGCCGTTCGACGCCACCGCCGTCGCTCGCGCACGAGCCGCCGGCCTCGTGTCGATCGGCAAGACGAACATGGACGAGTTCGCCATGGGATCATCCACGGAGAACTCCGCCTACGGGCCGACGCTCAACCCGTGGAAGCTCGGGAACGTTCCGGGAGGCTCGGGCGGCGGATCGGCTGCGGCTGTGAGCGCGTTCGAAGCCCCGCTGGCGCTGGGCTCGGACACTGGCGGCTCGATCCGTCAGCCCGCAGCGCTGACCGGCTCCGTCGGCGTCAAGCCGACCTACGGCGGCGTGAGCCGGTACGGCGCCATCGCGCTCGCCTCCTCGCTCGACCAGATCGGCCCCTGCGCGCGCACGGTGCTCGACACGGCGCTGCTGCACGATGTCATCGCCGGGCACGATGCGCACGATTCCACGTCGCTCGACTTCTCCTGGCCCTCCATGGCTCGTGCAGCGCGCGACGGCTCAGATCCCGCCACGTTGCGCGGTCTGCGCGTCGGCGTGGTCAAGCAGCTCATGATCGACGGGGTGCAGCCCGGCGTGCAGGTCCGCTTCGAGCAGGCGCTGGAGCTCCTCACCGCGCAGGGTGCGGAGCTCGTCGAGATCGACGCGCCCCACTTCGAGTACGCGGTGGCGGCCTACTACCTCATCCTCCCCGCGGAGGCGTCGAGCAATCTCGCGAAGTACGACTCCGTGCGCTTCGGCCTGCGCGTCGCCCCGCAGGGCGGGGGCACCGTCGAGAGCGTCATGAGCGAGACCCGTGCGGCCGGCTTCGGCGCCGAGGTCAAGCGACGCATCATCCTGGGAACGTACGCGCTCTCCGCCGGCTACTACGACGCGTACTACGGCAGCGCGCAGCAGGTGCGCACCCTCATCCAGCGCGACTTCGCCGCAGCGTTCGAGCGCGTCGACGTCATCGCATCGCCGACGGCCCCGACTACGGCCTGGGCGCTCGGCGCGCACAGCGGCGACCCGATGCGCGACTACCTCAACGACGCGACCACGATTCCCGCGAACCTCGCCGGCATCCCCGGCATCAGCCTGCCGATCGGCACGGCGAGCGAAGACGGGCTGCCCGTCGGGTTGCAGCTCATGGCTCCGGCGTTCGAGGACGCGCGGTTGTACCGCGCCGGGAGCGCGATCGAGCAGCTCATCGCCGAACGAGACGACGCGCCCTTCTGGGCGCAGGCCCCCGAACTCGACGCGGCGTTCCTTGCTACGGCCCCGAACGGAAAGGCGGCGAACTGATGGCGAAGACCAAACTGATGGACTTCGATCGCGCGCTCGAACTCTTCGAGCCCGTGATCGGGCTCGAGGTGCACGTCGAGCTCAACACGAAGACCAAGATGTTCTCGACCGCACCCAATGTGTTCGGCTCCGACCCCAACACCAACCTGGCCCCGGTGTGCCTCGGGCTCCCCGGTTCGCTCCCCGTGCTCAACCACGAAGCCGTGCGGTACTCGATCAGCCTCGGCCTCGCTCTCGGGTGCGAGATCGCGGAGGTCTCGGGATTCGCGCGGAAGAACTACTTCTACCCCGACATGGGCAAGAACTATCAGATCTCGCAGTACGACGACCCGATCGCGCACGACGGATCGGTCGAGATCGAACTCGCCTCCGGCCGCATCGTGCACGTGCCGATCGAGCGGGCGCACATGGAGGAGGACGCCGGCAAGCTCAACCACGTGGGCGGCTCGACCGGGCGCATCCAGGGCGCCGAGTACTCGCTGGTCGACTACAACCGCGCCGGTGTGCCGCTCGTCGAGATCGTCACGCGCCCGATCTTCGGCGGCGAGGCCGACACGCCGGAGATCGCGTCGGCCTACGTGTCGACCATCCGCGACCTGGTCGTGGCGCTCGGCATCTCGGACGCGCGGATGGAGCGCGGCAACATCCGCTGCGACGCGAACGTCTCGCTGCGACCGCGCGGCAACGAGGATGCGGGGATGTCGGTGCTCGGCACGCGCACGGAGACCAAGAACGTGAACTCCCTGCGATCCATCGAGCGGGCCGTGCGGTTCGAGATCCAGCGTCAGGCGCACATTCTCGACGCGGGCGGCTCCATCACGCAGGAGACGCGTCACTGGCACGAGGACACGGGGGAGACCTCGCCGGGGCGTCCGAAGAGCGACGCCGACGACTACCGGTACTTCCCCGAGCCCGATCTCGCGCCGCTCACCCCCGAGCGCGAACTCGTCGAGGAGCTGCGCGCGCAGCTGCCGGAGCACCCGACGCTCCGTCGCCGCCGGCTGCGCAGCGAATGGCAGTTCTCGACACTCGAGTTCCAGGACCTCGTGAACGCCGGCCTGCTGTCGACCATCGAGGAGACCGTGGCGGTCGGCGTGCCGCCGCAGACCGCCCGCAAGTGGTGGACGGGCGAGATCGCGCGCATCGCCAACGAGCGGTCGGCTCCTTCGGCCGACCTGATCACCCCCGAGCAGGTCGCGTCCGTCGTCGAGCTCGTCGACGCGGGAACTCTCAACGACAAACTCGCGCGACAGGTCATCGCCGGCATCATCGACGGCGAGGGCACTGCGTCCGAGATCGTCGAGGCTCGTGGGCTCGCGATCGTCTCCGACGACGGCGCGCTCATCGAAGCGGTCGACGCGGCGCTCGCGCAGCAGCCCGACGTGCTCGCGAAGATCCGCGACGGCAAGGTGCAGGCCGCGGGAGCGATCATCGGGGCCGTCATGAAGGCGATGCGCGGATCAGCCGACGCCGCTCGCGTTCGAGAACTCGTTCTCGAACGGGCCGCGAGCGCCGAATAGGGCTCGCGGATCGCGCGGGCGCCCGGCCGGTCGCCGGTCGCCCGCGAACCCTCACCCGCGCTGCCGGTCCACCCGCAGAGACGCCGACGGGCGGCAGTTCACTCGAACTGCCGCCCGCTGACGTTCACGGGGAGCGTGCTCAGCGCACGTCCTCGTCCACCCAGTCCATCGACTTGGTGACCGCCTTCCGCCACTGACGCAGCAGACGCTCCTGCTCGGCGGAGTCGAGCTCGGGCTCCCACCGGCGATCCTCCTGCCAGTTCGCGGAGAGGTCGTCGAGGCCCGACCAGAAGCCGACCGCGAGACCGGCCGCGTAGGCCGCTCCGAGCGCCGTCGTCTCGGCCACGACGGGACGCACCACGGGCACCCCGAGAATGTCGGCCTGGAACTGCATGAGCATGTCGTTCGCGACCATGCCGCCGTCGACCTTCAGCTCCGTCAGGTCGACGCCCGCATCGGCGTTCACCGCGTCGAGCACATCGCGCGTCTGGTAGGCGACGGCCTCGAGCGCCGCGCGCGAGAGGTGTCCCTTGTTCGCGTACCGGGTGAGGCCCACGATCGCGCCACGGGCGTCGGGACGCCAGTACGGTGCGTACAGCCCCGAGAAGGCCGGCACGATGTACACGCCGCCGTTGTCGGGCACGCTGTCGGCGAGCTGCTCGACCTCGGGAGCGTCGGAGATGATCCCGAGCTGGTCCCGCAGCCACTGGATGAGCGAGCCCGTGACGGCGATGGACCCCTCGAGCGCGTAATGCGTCGGGCCGTCACCCAGCTTGTATCCGACGGTCGTGAGCAGACCGTTCTTCGAATGGATGATCTCCTCGCCCGTGTTGAAGATCAGGAAGCAGCCGGTGCCGTACGTGTTCTTCGACTCGCCGGCCGTGAACGCCGCCTGGCCGAACGTCGCGGCCTGCTGGTCGCCGAGGATGCCCGCGATCGGCGTCTCGCGCAGCAGCGAGGAATCCTCGGCGGTGCCGTACACCTCGGAGGACGACTTGATCTCGGGCAGCATCGAGCGCGGCACGCCGAACGCCTCGAGGATGTCGTCGCGCCATTCGAGCGTCTGGAGATCCATGAACAGCGTGCGCGACGCGTTGGTCACGTCGGTGACGTGCACGCCGTGCTCCGACCCGCCCGTGAGGTTCCAGATGACCCAGCTGTCGGTGGTGCCGAAGAGCAGGTCGCCCGCGTCGGCGGCCTCGCGCGCGCCCTCGACATTCTCGAGGATCCAGGCGACCTTCGTACCCGAGAAGTACGTCGCGAGGGGGAGCCCCACGATGTCTTTGAACCGGTCGGTTCCGCCGTCGGCCGCGAGGCGGTCGACGATGTCCTGCGTGCGCGTATCCTGCCAGACGATCGCGTTGTAGACCGGCTTGCCGGTCTTGCGGTTCCAGACCACTGCCGTCTCGCGCTGGTTGGTGATGCCGATCGCGGAGATGTCGTGCCGCGTCAGATCGGCGCGTCCGAGCGCGATGCCGATGACCTCCTGCACGTTGCGCCAGATCTCGAGGGCGTCGTGCTCGACCCAGCCGGCCTGCGGCATGATCTGCTCGTGCTCCTTCTGGCCGACGGAGATGATGCTGCCGCTCCGGTCGAAGATGATCGCCCTGCTCGAGGTCGTGCCCTGGTCGATCGCGATGATGTATTCGGACATGGTGTTCCTTTCGTGTCGGCTTCGTTGCTCGGGGCGCTCAGGCCGCGGCTGCGAGTCCCAGTACCAGAGGGGCGAGGAGGGCGGCGATCGCACCGCCGACGAGCGGGCCGACGACGGGCACCCATGCGTAGCCCCAGTCGCTGCCGCCCTTGCCCTTGATGGGGAGGATCGCGTGCGCGATGCGGGGCCCGAGGTCTCGGGCCGGGTTGATCGCGTAGCCGGTGGGGCCGCCGAGGGACGCGCCGATGCTCACGACGACGAGCGCGACGGGAAGCGCGGTGAGGGGCCCGAGGCCTCCGGGGACGCCGACCTGGATGTCGCCGTAATCGGCGAACGCGAAGACCGCGAAGACGAGTACGAAGGTGCCGATGACCTCGGTGATGAAGTTGCCGAAGGGGGTGCGGATCGCGGGACCGGTCGAGAACACGCCGAGCTTCGCAGCGGCGTCGGGTTCGGCGTCGAAGTGCGAGCGGTAGGCGAGCCAGCAGAGCACGGCGCCGACGATGGCTCCGAGCAGCTCTGCGGCGGTCGCGATGAGGAACTGGGTTGCGCTGATCTTGCCGGCGATGGCGAGACCGATGCCCACGGCGGGGTTCAGAATCGCGCCCGAGTACGCGGAGCCGAGCACACCGACGAACACGGCGAGGCCCCATCCCCAGTTGACCAGCAGGAAGCCGCCGCCGTTCCCCTTCGTCTTCGCGAGGGCGACGTTGGCGACCACGCCGCAGCCCAGCAGGATGAGGAGACCTGTACCGACGAACTCGGAGAGGAAGTAGAGACCGAGATTGACATCTGGCATGTCGTCGTTGACCTTTCAGGAATGCGAGACGGATGGCTCGCGGTGGGTGTTGAGTGCGGGTGCGGGGCTTACGCGCCGCACCCGCCGGGTCGCCCCGCTCAGATATCGACGGCGGCGCCTCCGCGTTCGACGTCGATGCGGTGGGCGGTGCGAAGCAGGTGGGCGGTGCGGGAGACCTCCTCGTCGACGCGGGCGTCGTCCCAGCCGAGTGCGGGGGCGACTGCCTCGGCCGCGGCCCGCAGGCGCTCGAGGGTGAGCCCGCCGAGGAACGCGATCGCGGTGCGCCGCAGCAGCAGGTCGTCGAGGTGCACGACCTGCTCGGATGCCGCGAGATGCGCGAGCTCGGCCGCGGTGTAGGCGGGGAGCAGCTCGAGTGCCGCGTCGTGCTCGGGCGTCGCCGCCAGCACTTCGTCGGCGCGCGTGCCGTAGCGGTCGAGCAGCGCCTCGACTCGTGCGCGGTCGTTGCCGTCGGCGCGCTCGGCGACCCATCGGGTGCGCGCCGCCCGGCCCTTCGGGAAGCCCTTGCCGCCGCCGATGTCGAGGCTCTCGGTGCCGACGGTGCGGGTCACGCCGAGCAGCTCCATCGTGTCGTTCGCGAGATGGGCGGCGAGGGCGCGGAAGGTGGTCCACTTGCCGCCGACGAGACTGAGGAGGGGCACGCCGGCGCGTTCGCTCGACTCGATGCGGTAGTCGCGCGAGACGAAGCCGGGGGCGGTGTCGTCGTGCCGGGGCAGGGGGCGAATGCCCGAGAACGTGTACACGATCTGCGAGCGGTCCACCGTGATGTCGGGGAAGACGTGGGAGATGAGATCGAAGAAGTAGTCGACCTCGTCGCTCGTGCAGGCGGTCGGGGTGCTGGGATCCGCATCGATGTCGGTGGTGCCCACCAGCACGCGGTCCTTCAACGGGTAGATCAGCACGATGCGGCCGTCGGAGTGCTCGAAGAAGATCTCCCGGCCGCCGGTCGCGGCGAGCAGCTCGGGGTGGTCGAGCACGATGTGCGACCCCTTCGTGCCGCCCATGAAGCGGGTGCCCTGACCGAGCGCCTCGTTCGTGAGGTCGGTCCAGGGGCCGCTCGTGTTGAGGATCACCTTCGCGGTGACATCGAACACGTCGCCCGTGAGTTCGTCGCGCACCTGCACTGCGCCGTTGTCGAAGCCGACGGCCGGCAGATAGTTCGCCGCACGTGCACGATCGCCGCCCGCGACGAGTCCGTCGTGCAGCACGTCGAGCGCGAGCCGCTCGGGGTCGTGCATCGACGCGTCGTAGTAGGTCGCGGTGTACTTCACGTCGCGGTTGAGGCGCGGGAGTTCGCCGAGCGAGCGCCTCCGGCCTTGGAACTTGTGCCGCGGCACCTGTCCGCCGTCGCGCGAGAAGGTGTCGTACAGCGTCAGGCCGATCTTGATGAGCGCGGCGCCGCGCTCGCGCGCCTTTCCGCGGCCGTGTGTGACGAGCAGGCGGAAGGGAGCGGACAGGATGCCGGAGAAGGTGGAGAAGATGGGGATCGTCGTCTGCAGCGGTCGTACGTAGTGCGGCGCAGTGCGGAGGAGTCGATTGCGCTCGGCGACCGCCTCCTGCACCAGCCGGAACTCGCCGTTCTCGAGATAGCGGACGCCGCCGTGCACCATGTGGCTCGATGCGGAGGAGGCGCCGGAGACGAAGTCGCCGCGCTCGACGAGGGCGACGTCGATTCCCTGCAGTGCGAGTTCGCGGAAGGTCGCGATGCCGTTGATGCCGCCGCCGATGATGAGGACATCGGCGTGGGGGCGATCCCGCAGGCTGCGAACCGCGGGTCGGGTGGTCGGCGTGCGATCATTCATGGCTTCAACCTTTCGACGTTCGAGGTCAGCTTCCACCCGCTCTGCACCGAGTTGCAACCTCTTTGCACGTATGTGCATGATGTGTTCATCGAACCGAGCGAAGGGGGCAGCGGTGACGGCGCGTTCGTCCAGATCGCGGGAGGCTCTGCGAGCCGCGCAACTGTACTACCTGCAGCATCTCACGATGGAGGCGATCGCGCAGGAGATGCGCGTGTCGCGATCGTCCGTCTCACGGCTGCTCGCGTACGCGCGCGACTCCGGTCTCGTCGAGATCCAGGTCCACTCCCCGCAGGAGGCCCGGTCCCAGCTCGAGCTCCGAATCGCCGAGCGGTACGGGATCACCGCGCACGTCGTCCCCTCGCCCGCACGCGCCTCGGAAGCCGATCGGCTCGAGCGCACCGCCCGCACGGCGGCCCACCGCGTCGCGGCCGCAGTGGGAGACCGTTCGACGATCGGCGTCGCCTGGGGCGCGACGATGAGCGCCGTCGCACGGCACCTGCCCTCGAAGACCGTGCACGAGACGCGGGTCGTGCAGATGAACGGGGCCGCGAACGTGCGCACCACCGGGGTCTCGTACGCCGCGGAGCTGCTCGGCGGCTTCGGCAACGCCTTCGCCGCCTCCGTCTACCAGTTCTCCGTCCCCGCGATCTTCGACAACCCGGACACCCGCCGCGCGCTCTGGCGGGAGCGTTCGGTGAGTCGTGTGCTCGAACTGCAGGCGTCGAGCGACCTCTACGTGTTCGGTCTCGGATCGCGCATCGGCGATCCCCGCTCCCGCATCTACTCCGGCGGCTACCTGGATCGCGACGATCTCCAGGAGCTCGTGCGAGCGGGCGTCGTCGGCGACTGCGGCACCGTCTTCTACCGCAGCGACGGGAGCACCGACGGCGTGGCGTTGAACGAGCGCTCGAGCGGACCCTCCCTCGACACCGTGCGGCGCATTCCGCATCGCCTGTGCGTCGTATCGGGAGCCGCGAAGCGCGACAGCCTGCGCGGAGCGCTCTCCGCCCGAATCATCACTGAGCTCGTGGTCGACGAGGAACTCGCGCGGCTCGTCGTCGAAGCTGGCGGCTGAGCGTCGAGCGTGATGGAATAGTACACATGTTCGAGTCGCCGCGTGACATCGCCTCCGTGCTGCACGTCGACATGGACTCCTTCTTCGTGTCGGTCGAACTCCTCGACCGCCCCGAGCTCGTGGGCCTCCCGGTGGCGGCGGCGCACGACACGGCCCGCTCGGTGGTGTCGAGCGCGAGCTACGAGGCGCGGCGCTTCGGCGTGCGCTCCGCCATGCCGGTCGCCCGCGCGAAGCAGCTCTGCCCGCAGCTCGTGCTCGTCGAGCCCGTGTACGCGAAGTATCGGAGCGCGTCGAAGACGGTGATGGCGGTCTTCCAGGAGTTCACCCCGCTCGTCGAGCCGCTGAGCATCGACGAGGCGTTCCTCGACGTCGCGGGAACGGTGCGGCTCTTCGGCCCGCCCGTGGAGATCGCCCGTGCGATCCGCGAGCGCGTGCGGGAGCGTACGGGCCTTCCGGCCTCCGTGGGGCTCGCCGGAACGAAGTTCGTCGCGAAGCTCGCGTCCCAGCGCGCGAAGCCCGACGGCATTCTCGAGGTGCCGCCCCAGCGCACCCTGGAGTTCCTGCACCCCCTGCCGATCGGCGCGATGTGGGGAGTCGGCCAGGCCACCGAGCGCGCACTGCACGCCCGCGCGATTCGCACCGTCGGAGAGCTGGCGCGCGAGCCGCTGCCGTCGCTGGAGCGCATCGTCGGCGCGGCGAGCGCACGGCGGCTGCACGAGCTCGCGAACGGACGCGACGCGCGCCGGGTCGAGACGTCGCGCACCGAGAAGAGCATCGGGCACGAGGAGACGTTCGCCCACGACGTCTCCGACACGGGCGTGCTGCAGCGGGAGCTGCTGCGCTTGGCGACGCGCACGGGGGAGCGGCTGCGCGCGGCGGCCGCCGAGGCCCGCACGGTCTCGATCAAGGTGCGGTGGGGCAACTTCGAGACGATCACGCGGTCGCGCACGCTCCCCGAGGCGACGGATGCGACGCAGCGGATCTACCACACGGCGCGCGATCTCTTCGCGGCGCTGGATCGCGGGGGCCGTGCGGTGCGCCTCATCGGCGTGCGCGCCGAGCAGCTCATGCCCGCCGGGTCCGACATCGCGGCGCTCTGGAGCGAGGACGACGGCTGGCGAGCCGTCGACCAGGCCGTCGACGACGTGCGCGAGCGCTTCGGCGCGGCAGGGGTGACATCGGCGAGCCTGCTGCGGGGCCGCGGAACGGTCGTCGACCCGCGCTCACTGGAGGAGCCGGGCTGACCGGACCGACCGCTTCAGTCGTCTCGGCTCCCCGCCTCCGAACCGCGGGCCGCGTCATCATCCGGCTCGTCGTCGGCCTCGCCCGACTCGACGATCGCCAGCACCGATTCGAGGATCGCGGCGAGCCAGTCGAACACGAGGACCGTGCCGCGGGTCTCCGCGTCATCCAGGAGCCGTTGCCGATCCTCCGACCCGTCGAGCCCGATGCGGGCGGCGATCGCGAGGCGCAGCGCCGTGACGGTGCGCACCCAGGCGGGAAGCGTGGACTGCGAGATGTCGACCTCGACGAGCGTTCCATCAGCGGGCGCCCCGCCGCCGAGCCCGAGCGCCGCAGTCACATCCATCGCGTCCTGCAGCTTGCGATTGAGCAGGCCCTGCTCGGTGACGCTGCGGAACTCGCCCGACTGCGCATCCTCCGCGTACGCGTCGGGGAAGAGCCGAGCGAGAGCGGGGTCGTCGGGAGTCTCGTCGGAGCCCCCGACCTCGAGGCTCGCGAACAGCGGGTCGGGATCGAGCGCCGTGCTGCTGTGGCTCTGCAGCAGCTGGATGAGCTGCGCGACCAACTGGTCGAGCATCGCGGCCTCGTCGTGGTCGAGCAGGAGGCGGAGCCCGCGGCCGGGCAGGGGGAGGAGCTTCACAGGTCGCCCGCCTGACGCACGGTCGCCCAGAGCCCGTACCCGTGCATCGCCTCGACGTGCATCTCCATGGCCTCCTGCGACCCTTCCGCGACGACCGCGCTTCCCGCGTGGTGCACCTGCAGCATCAGCTCCTCCGCCCGGTCGCGGCTGAATCCGAAGTGCCGTTGGAAGACGAAGGCGACGTACGACATCAGATTGACCGGGTCGTCCCACACGACCGTCTGCCAGACGGGGGACTCCAGGCTGGTCGTCTCCTCGAGTCGGCGCGTGCGCGCCTCCGGCTGCGCGGTCTGCATCAGCCCCACCCGAGTTCGTGGATGCGCTCCTCGGTGATGCCGTAGAAGTGCGCGATCTCGTGCACGAGCGTCACCCGGATCTCATGTACGAGCTCCTCCTGATCGGAGCAGTGGTCGAGCAGGTTCTCGCGGAAGAGGATGATGCGATCCGGCTCCTCGCCATACCCGTACGCCCCGCGCTCGGCGAGCGAGAACCCCTCGTACACCCCGAGGATCTCACTGCCGTCGGACGGTCGATCCTCGACCAGGAAGATGACGTTGTCGAGCTGCGCGAGCATGTCGTCGTGCAGCGAGTCGAGGCCATCCGCGACCAGCGATTCGAACTCCTCGTGTGAGATGTCGAGCATGCCTTCACCCTACACAGAACGACTCCGCGCCGTCGGGGAAGATTGCGCGAAGCCGCGAGCCGCTCCCATGACATAATGAGCTGCTGCGTTCACGCATTGCCGCAGGAGGAATGCGCGGAAGCACGGGGAAGAAGGGGGTCGCAGTGCAGCGCGTCGGTGTGGCGAAGGGGGACGCGGTGTTCGCCGCGCCCTTCATGCTCTTCGCGCTCGTCGCGATCGGCACCGGCATCGCCCACCTCGTCGTGCACCCGCCCACCTCGTGGACGCTCGTGCTGGCCGTGATCGCGAGCGTGATCATCTGCGGGCCGTTCCACATCCGCATCGGCTACGACCGCGGGTTCCCGCGAGCGGGCGTCTCGATCGTCATGCTCTCCATCGATCCGCTGCACCACGCGCCGTTCATCGGAGTGTGCATCTGGGCGATGGGTGTCGTGATCGCCCAGGCGTGGTTGCGGCGCAACGTCTGGCTGGCGCTGTACACGGCCGGGCTCGCGACCGTCGGCGCGGTGGCCTTCGTCGCCGTGCGCCTCGGGCTGGAAGCGCTCGGCTTCTGGTCGCTCCCGACCTTCGTCATCGCGACCGCGACGTTCTACGGCGTCGTGCTGGTCGCCGAGTTCGCGCGCCAGTGGGGGCGGGAGGAGGTGGACCGGGGAGTGAGCGCCGCCTCGGTCAAGCCGAGCCGCGTCGGCTTCCTCGTCGTCGTGGTCTCCGTCACCGCCACGCTGATCCACTACATCGACGCGACGGTCATCTCCTGGCTCGAGAGCGATCCGGATGTCAGCCTCACTCCGTTCGTGGTGCTGCTCGCAGGCTCCCTCTTCTACGTGCTCGCCCAGCGCTCGCGCTCCGACGACATCGAGGCGCGGCTCTCGGCGGTCGTGGATGCCGCGATCGAGCTGCCGCGCGAGAGCGGGTCGTCCCTCAGCGCTGCGCTGCTCAACCGTACGCGCGGAGTGGTGCGCGCCAACAGCGTGGAGCTGCGAGACGCCCCGCCGTCCACGTATGAGATCGGAGCGCCCGTCGCGCTCGCAGCGGGATCGGAGCAGTACCTCGTTGCTTCGCGCAAACTCGGAGGCGGCGCCTTCACGCGCGACGACCAGCGCGCCATCGAGTCGTTGGCGCACCTCGCGAGCGAGGCCGCGCGCATGCAGTACGAGGTCGATTCGCTCGAGCTGCGCGCCAACACGGACCCCTTGACCGGGCTGCCGAACTACGGCGCATTCCAGCAGGCTCTGATCGAGGCGAACGAGCATCGCGCCTATCACGAGGGCATCGCCCTGCTCTTCATCGACCTCGACAACTTCAAGAAGCTGAACGACAACTTCGGGCACCGCGCCGGCGACGCGCTGCTGCGCGCGCTCGCCGCGCGTCTCGAGCGTGCCGCGGGCGGAGGCGACTTCGTCTCTCGGGTGGGCGGCGACGAGTTCGTCGTCATCTTCACGGGGCTCGTCTCCATCGACCAGGCCAAGGAGTCCGCCGATCGTGTGATCGCCGCGCTGAGCGAGCGCATGGACCTCGAGGGGCACGATCTCAGGCCCCTGGTGAGCGCGGGGCTCGCCTTCTCGAGCCACCGCGAAATCGACGCCCAGTCCCTCGTAGAGGACGCGGATCGCACGATGCTGCAGGCCAAGCGCTCCAGGCGGCAGGGGTCCGACGCCGCCGGCAGCACGGTGAGCATCTCTTCGCACCGCTCCACTCGCCTCAACGACATCGTCGCCCGCGCCATCGAGGGCAACCGGCTGATGCTCGCCTTCCAGCCCATCGTCGACATCTCGACGGGGAAGATCTGGGCGTTCGAAGCGCTCACGCGCTACGTCGACCCCGAGCTCGGCCCGATCTCCGCGCCCTCGCTGATCGCGCGGGCCAAGAGCCTGGGGCTGATGAACGCGCTGACCGAGCAGGTCATCACGAAGGCACTCCACGCCGCCGAGCAGTTCCGCGCGCTGGAGCCGAGCGTGAGCTGCGTGACCGTGAACCTCGATCTCGGCCAGATCAGCGATGCCGAGCTCGGCCCCTTCCTGCGCGACGCGGCCCGGGCGCACCCCGACGTCACCCTCTGCATCGAGCTCAACGAGCGCTCACTGCGATCCGTCACCGACGAGCTGCGGCGCGACGCCGAGAACCTGCAGACCGCGGGCCTCATCATCGCGCTCGACGACTACGGCTCCGATGACTCCTCGGTGGGGGCACTCGTGCACTTCCCGATGAACATCCTGAAGATCGACAAGAGCTTGATCGGGAACCTCGACGACTCCCGGCAGCGCGAGCTGATCAAGGCGCTCCAGGGGTTCGGCGACAGCCTCGGGCGCACGGTCGTCGTCGAGGGCATCGAGAGCGCCGCGGTGGCGGAGACGCTGCAGGAGCTCGGCGTGCGCAGCGTGCAGGGCTACTACTTCGGCCGACCGCAGTCGTTCGCGCTCACCCGCGACCGGCTGCGCCGTTTCGGCACGCGCGCCGAGATCGCGTGATGCCCGGGACTCAGTAGGACGCGTCGGCTCCGGAGGACTGGGGCGTGACGTCGACCCCCGAGCTGAGCCTCGAGATGGCCTCCGCCGCGACGAACTCCGGATCGGGCTCGACGAACGCGTCGACGACGCCCATGAAGGCGAGCGCCGAGACCGACCAGGTGTCGTCCGGCGCCGCATCGGGGCTCCCGCCCGCCGATTCGGCGGCCGGCGCGCTGAAATGCGCTCCCACGAGTGCGGGGACGGTCGCACGCACGATGCCGAGGCCCTCGATCACCGATGCTGCGGCGACGACGAAGGGCTGGTAGTCGTTGTGGAACATCGGCTTCAGGCGGTAGCCGACGGTGGGGAGCACGTTGCGGTAGAAGTTCTCCATCGTCTCGACGAATGAGAGCTCGCTGGCCTGGAGCGCATCGAGCACGCGGGAGCGATCCGCCTCGTCGGGCCACGCCATGATCGTGGTCGAGAGCGCCGCGTACGTGCGCCACTTGCTCGATGCGGTGACCACCTCGAAGTTGTACTCCGCGGCGGTGCGGATGATGTCGATGAGCACGCTGCGGCGGCCCGCGGGCGTGCGCAGATCCTCCGTGCGCATGCTCAGGTACTGCCACGTCGTGAGCAGCGTCTCCGTGTCGGCGCGGTCGATCTGCGCCTGGTTCGCGAGTTCGCAGAACAGATCGGCCATGAACGCGTTCGCGCTCGGCCACACCTGCCCGAACTGCTTCGACGAGACGCCCGCCTCGAGGCAGATCCGGTCGATGAGGTCCTGCGACACCCCGAGGGAGATCCCCACGGTTTCGACGTGCTTCACCGCGGTGAGCAGCACTTTCATGCGGGCGTCATCGAGCGCCGATCGGGAACGAACATTGTTCCCGCGGCTCCAACCGTCTCCCTGCACCTTTCCCCCAATTTCGACGTCAGTAGTGCACATATGCTAGCATCACGCCTTCGCGGTCTCGCACCACCGCGCCGCTGTCGGGCTCTGACCGGCGGTGTCCGGCGACCCGGACGGGCGGGCCGCGACTCGCCGTGCGAAACCCGCGCTGCGCGATCAACCGCGATTCGGGCACAATGAGACCTGCAGGAGTCGTTCGAGGTCACACCCGGGCATTCATGACGTATCCGCGGCGCACGCAGCCGCGCCAACAGGAGGATCCTCGGCGTTGTCCCATATCGACCGTTCCGTGACGAACCACGACGTCATCCCCGTCATCGGCTCCGCCCTGTTCGCGGAGCAGCCGACCGCGCGCATGTGCATCGGCATCATCGCGGAGAACGACGTTCCGCGACCCGGACTCGAGTCGGAGTACCGGGCGCACTTCGAGCTGCGCAAGAACGTCTACGTCGATCAGACGGGCCAGCTCGACGAGAGCGAGATCCAGCCCGACGGCACCGACCGCGACGCCGATGACGCCCGCTCGATCACCTTCGCAGTCTTCGAGAACCACATCGACGGGGTGCGCGTCGTCGGGGTCTCGCGCCTCATCGTCCGCGGCGACGAGCTCCCGCTCCCCGTCGAGGAGTTCTGCCCCGACTCGTTCGTCGACGGCGACCTGTCGCCGCGGAGCGTCGAGGTCTCGCGGGTGATCGCCCGCCACGAGCACGCCGTCATGCAGGAGCTGGTGCAGTGGCACCTGTTCGCCGTCATGCTCGCTTACGAGGCGAACCACGGCCTCGAGCGCACCTTCGCCATCATCGAGCCCTGGCTGGAGCGCCACCTGCGCGGCACCATCGCGATCTCGCGCATCGGCGAACCGCGCTACGTCGAGCACTACCTCGACTACAACCTCCCGATCGAGATCGACATCCCGCTCTCGACGGAGCGCGTGAACGACCGACAGGGCGGGATCATCGATCAGTACCGGGCCGACGACGGAGCCATGACCTACGTGGGCCGCGCCCCGAAGCGCGCGCTGAGCGAGCAGCTGCGATGACCGCTCTGGGCGTCGAGGCCCCGCAGTTCTCGAGGAACTACGGGTTCTGGAGCGAAGACGAGCAGCGCGCCCTCAACGCTGCGCGCGTCGCCATCGCGGGCGTCGGCGGCGACGGCTTTCAGCTCGGACTGAAACTGGCGCGCATGGGCGTCGCCGCGTTCAGCGTGGCAGACCCCGAGGTCTTCGAACTGGAGAATGTGAATCGCGTCGAGGGTGCGAGCAGCGCGACCATCGGACGGCGCAAGGCCGAGGTCTTCCGCGAACGCGTGATCGACATCAACCCGGAGGCCGAGGTGCGCACGTTCTTCGACGGCGTCACTCCCGAGAACGTCGCCGACTTCATGCAGGGGGCGGCGCTCGTGCTCGACGAGTCGGAGCTCACGAAGCCCGAGATCGGATCGCTCATCGCCCGGCGCGCGAGGCTGCAGGGCATTCCCGATCTCCTCGTGATGAACGTGGGCTTCGCCGCGCAGGTGACCTCCTTCGCGCCGGCGTCTGCGTGGACGTTCGAGCGCTTCATGGGGTTCGACGCGGAGATGCCGCTCGACGAGATCGCCGACGCGGGGGTCGACTTCGCGCGGTGCCTGCCCTACATCCCGCCGTACACCGACCTCCGCTCGCTGCGAGCCGTCGAGGGGGAGGGGGGCGAGGCTCCCGCGTCGCTCCCGTCCATCTCGATCGGCGTCGACGCGGCGTCCGCCATCGGCAGCGCGCAGGCGTTCCTGCATCTCACAGTCGGGGTGTCGAACCGTCGCCGCTCGCCCGTGTGGGCGCCCCGCGTCGCCTACACCGACGCCTACCGTCTGCGGACGCGCATCGTGCGGGCCGGGCGTGCGCGGCATCTCCGCGGGCTGCTCGTCGCCGCAGCGCGCCAGCAGCTGCGGCTCAACCCGCTCGGCAGCTACACGCTCGCCGACATCGCGCGTCGCCGCGGGTAGGCGGGGCGCGAGGCGCGGTCGGCCGCAGGCCGCGCCGAACGCGGTGCTCCCACGAACGAGGCCCGCCTCGCGCCGGATCTGAATCCGTGTGCGAGGCGGGCCTCGATTCACTTGGGGTGGCTAACGGGACTTGAACCCGCGACCACCGGCACCACAAGCCGGTGCTCTACCGACTGAGCTATAGCCACCATGCTGACCTGACTCGCGTGAGCTCGCCG
Source organism: Leucobacter chromiiresistens (assembly GCF_001477055.1). Lineage (GTDB taxonomy): Bacteria > Actinomycetota > Actinomycetes > Actinomycetales > Microbacteriaceae > Leucobacter > Leucobacter chromiiresistens_A. The sequence continues at coordinate 772 of NZ_LDRK01000062.1, read as the reverse complement.
GGCAACCTGATCATCATAACCCACCCACCGGCTTCAATGCCAAACCGGCCGGCCCGGCGCGCGCGTCGCGCGCGCCGCAGCCCGACTACTGCGCCTCGTCTCCGTGGACGAGCGTCGCAAAACGCTCCGCGGCGCGCTTCGCGTGCGATCCGGCCGCCTCCTTGTCGGGACCGGGCATCGCGACCATCACCGCATCGCGGAAGTACGCGAGCTCCTGGATGGACTCGGCGATGTCGGCCAGCGCGCGGTGCCCGCCGGTCTTCTCGGGCGCGCCCGAGTACGCCGCCGGGTACCAGCGGCGGCTCAGTTCCTTGATCGTGGAGACGTCGATGCTGCGGTAGTGCAGCCGCTCCTCCAGCACGGGGAGGTACTTCGCGATGAAGCGGCGATCCATGCCGATCGTGTTCCCCGCCACGAGCGGGCGCCGGCCCGCGGTGACGAAGCGCTCCAGATAGGCGATGACCCGGCGCTCGGCCTCCTCGAGGCTCGCGCCCTCCGCGATCCGGGGGAGCAGGCCCGACTTCTCGTGCATCGATCGCACGAAGTCGTTCATGTGCTCCAGCGCCGCCTCGCCCGGGTCGATGACGATCTCGAAGCCGGCGTCGAGGGGGGTGAGATCGAAGTCGGTGACGATGACCGCGATCTCGCACAGCCCGTCGCGGTCGACATCGAGCCCCGTCATCTCGCAGTCGATCCAGACGATCTGGTCAGCCGGCGTATTCGCCACAGTTGCTCCTCGGGTGCCGTGTCGTGGTGCGGGCGCGCGCCCGCA
>NZ_LDRK01000061.1 GCF_001477055.1 Leucobacter chromiiresistens | reverse complement strand
GGTCTCCTGCGGGCTCGCGGGCCTGCCGGGCTCGGCTACGATCGCCGGCGCTTTGCGCTGCTTCGCCAGCGCTTACGCGTCACCCCCGACGGCGCCCTCGCCGACGCTCGTGCGCGCCGACTCGAGCCGCTTGCGCGCCCCGAGCAGCCACTCGTCGCGTCGCGCGCCTCCTCGTACGAGAGGGAGGCGCGCGACGAGCTCATTCAGGTGGTCGGCCGCCTCGAGCAGGGCGGAGCGACCCTCGAGGAATCGCTGATGCTCTGGGAGCGCGGGGAGGCCCTCGCGTCGCGCTGCGAGGAGTGGCTGCTCGGGGCGCGCAAGCGGCTCGAGTCGGCGCGCACGAGCGTCGGCGAGGGCGCCGTCGGGGGTGACGCGTAAGCGATGGCGAAGCAGCGCAAAGCGCCGGCGATCGTCGCCGAGCTCGGCAGGCCCGAGACCCCGCAGGAGACCGCGACGCGCAAGGCTCGCGACAGCCGCCTGTACCGCGAGCGCAAGACGGTGAACAACCTCGTCTTCTCGCTGCTGGTGAGCCTCGGACTCGTGCTCGTCATCTTCCTCATGGTGCCCCGCGGCACCGGGGGGTTCGCCGAGCACGAGGTGAACGTCGCCTCACTCGCCTCGGAGGCGGCCCCGAGCGCCGGCCGCGAGCTGGCCGCGCCCGAGGTGCCCGAGGCCTGGAAGGCCAAGCAGGCGGAGCTGCGCGGCGGCGACGGGGTGACCGCCTGGCAGATCAACTACACGACGGTCGACGAGGCGACCGGCGCCGAGGCGTACGCCGCGGTGGCGCAGGCGTTCACACCCGACGGCGCCCCCGTCGACGAGGTCTGGATCGCCCAGCAGCTCGAGCAGCAGGCCCCGACCGGCAGCGAGACCCTGGGCGGCCTCGACTGGATCGCCTACGACCACACCGACCGCGACCCCGACAGCTCGAACGTGCTCTTCGCGCTGCAGGCGCAGCACGGCGACGACACGATCCTCGTGTACGGCACCGACTCGCCGGCGACGCTGCGCCTGCTCGCGACGGAGGTCGCCGAATCACTCTCCGAACCGAAGGGAACCGAATGACCGCCCCCAGAGTCACGCCGCAGCAGGCGTGGGACGCACTCGTCGCCGGAAACCAGCGATTCATCGACGGCGGGCCGCAGCACCCGCGGCAGGACGTCGAGCGGCGCCACGAGCTGACGAAGGGACAGGATCCCGATGCCGCGCTCTTCGGATGCTCGGACTCCCGGCTGGCGGCCGAGATCATCTTCGACGCCGGCCTCGGCGACCTCTTCATCGCCCGCAACATGGGGCACGTCGTCGCGGAGTCCATCACCGCGTCCATGGAGTACGCCGTCGCGAACCTCGGCGTCGCCGTGATCGTCGTCCTCGCCCACGACTCCTGCGGCGCGGTCGCCGCGGCCATCGGGCAGATGGAGCAGGATCCCGCCGCCGTGCCGACGGCGGTCGGGAACACGCTCGCGCCGATCCTGCCCTCCGTGCAGGAGCTCTGGCTGCGCGAGCACCGCGACACGCCCTACGTCGACGCGTCGTCCATCGACCCTGACGCCGTCGGCCGGGTGCACCTCGCCGCCACCGTGAACCAGCTGCTCCGCAGCTCGCGCATCATCAGCGACGCCGTCGCCGCCGGCCGACTCGGCATCGTCGGCTGCCAGTACCGGCTGTCCGAGGGCCGCGCCGTCGCCGTGAGCGCCGTCGGCCACCTCGACATCGCCGGAGCCGAGCCGGTCGCCGCCTGACGCGCGGCTCCGCCACGAACCTCTCCGACCCACGAGCAGTATCCACGACACGAAGGATGATTGTGACCGAAGATCGCAGCGCCACGGGCGCCGAGACCGAGTACCGCATCGAGCACGACACGATGGGCGAGGTGCGGGTGCCGCAGCACGCCCTGTACGCCGCCCAGACGCAGCGCGCCGTCGAGAACTTCCCCATTTCGGGCTCGGGGCTCGAGCCCGCGCAGATCGTCGCGCTCGCGCGCATCAAGCGCGCGGCCGCCATCGCGAACGGCGATCTCGGCATCCTCGACGCTCCGGTGGCGCAGGCCATCGTGGCGGCGGCCGATGAGGTCATCGCGGGCGACCACCACGACATGTTCCCCGTCGACACGTACCAGACCGGTTCGGGCACCTCGTCGAACATGAACATGAACGAGGTGCTCGCGACGCTCGCCACCCGCCACCTCGGCGCACCCGTGCACCCGAACGACCACGTCAACGCCTCGCAGTCGTCGAACGACGTGTTCCCCACGTCGGTGCACATCGCCGTGACCGGCGCGCTCATCGAGCAGCTGAAGCCGGCGCTCGCGCACCTCGCCGAGGCGTTCGAGACGAAGGCCGAGCTCTGGAAGACGGCGGTCAAGTCGGGCCGCACGCACCTCATGGACGCCACCCCCGTCACCCTCGGCCAGGAGTTCGGCGGCTTCGCCGCGCAGATCCGCTACGGCATCGAGCGCATCGACGCGGCGCTCCCCCGCGTCGCCGAAGTGCCCCAGGGCGGCACCGCCGTGGGCACCGGCATCAACACGCCGCTCGGCTTCCCCGAGAAGGTCATCGCCGAGATCGCGCAGTCGAGCGGGCTGCCCATCACCGAGGCGCGCAACCACTTCGAGGCGCAGGCCAACCGCGACGGGCTCGTCGAGGCCTCCGGCGCGCTCCGCACCATCGCGGTGTCGCTCACCAAGATCAACAACGACATCCGCTGGATGGGGTCGGGCCCGAACACCGGTCTGGCCGAGCTCCGCATCCCCGACCTGCAGCCCGGCTCGTCGATCATGCCCGGCAAGGTCAACCCGGTCATCCCCGAGGCCGTGCTCATGGTGTGCGCGCGCGTCATCGGCAACGACGCGACGATCGCCTGGGCCGGCGCCTCGGGCGCATTCGAGCTCAACGTGCAGATCCCCGTCATGGGCACCGCACTGCTCGAGTCGATCCGCCTGCTCGCGAACGCCTCGACGGTGCTCGCCGACAAGACCATCGCGGGCCTCGAGGCGAACCTCGAGCGCGCGGCGGCACTCGCCGGCATGAGCCCCTCCACGGTGACGCCGCTCAACCGCCTCATCGGGTACGAGGCGGCCGCGAAGATCGCGAAGCACTCGGTCAAGAAGGGCATCACGGTGCGCGAGGCCGTCGTCGACCTCGGCTACGTCGAGCGCGGCGAGGTCACCGAGGAGGCCCTCGACCAGGCGCTCGACCTGCTGTCGATGACCCACCCGGGCGTCGCCCGGTAGCGCGATCGCGCACGGTCGTCGGGCCCGGGATCGCACTGCGCGATCCCGGGCCCGACGCCGTCCGCCCGGCGGAGTCGGCGCGGCCGGCACGACGACGGCCGCGCCGCTGCCTAGGATCGACCCATGACCTCATCCCCTCCCGACTGGCAGTCCCGCGTCGACGACGCCTGGAACGACCCGCTGAGCACCCCGGCCCAGACCGTCGCGCGCATCGCGGCGCTCGTCGCCGAGCTGCCGCACGACGACCCCCGCGGACCGTTCGAGCTCGGGGGCGCCTACGATTCGGCCGGATCGGAAGCCGCCGCCGCGGAGCAGTACGAGCGCGCCATCGCCCTCGGCCTCGCCGGGCGGGCGCGGGCCGAGCTCGACATCCAGTACGCCTCCACGCTGCGCAACCTCGGCCGCGCCGAGGAGGCCGTGGCCGTTCTCGAGGCGAGCAGCGGCGATCCCGCGCTCGGTGCGGCGCGCGCCGCGTTCCTCGCACTCGCGCTGCACTCGGCGGGACAGCCCGGGGCCGGTCTCGCCGTGGCGCTCGAGGCGATCGCCCCCGCCCTGCCGCAGTATCAGCGATCGGTGCGCGCGTACGCGGCCGACCTGCGCCGGCGCGAGAGCGGCGCGCAGCACGACCCCGCCACGAACGGCGCCGATGCCGGAAGCAGTACCCCGACATGATGCCCGCCGGAGTTCCCCGCGACGGGGTGCGCGCGCTCGCGTTCTCGGCAGCGGCCTCGGTCGCACGGACGTTCGGCTGGCACGACGTGCACGAGCGCGTGAACCGGCCGCTCATGGAGCTCGCGGAGATGCAGCCGGTGACCGCCGCGTGGTGGCGGGAGCGCCGCAAGCAGCCCGGCACCTTCGGGTACCTCGCCCTCGGCGACTCCACGGCGCAGGGCATCGGCGCCTCCGTTCCCGGCCGCAGCTACGTCGGGCAGCTGCTCGACCGCATCGAGGCGCGCACCGGCAAGCACGTGAAGGTGGTCAATCTCGCGGTGTCGGGGGCGACGACCGCGCTGTGCGTGCGCGATCAGCTGCCCAAAGCAGAGCAGGTGCTCGCCCGCGGGCCCGAACTCGTGACGATCGACATCGGCGCGAACGACATCGCCGACTGGAACCCGGTGCGCTTCCACCGCAACATGGCGCGGATTCTCGGGGCGCTGCCCGCGCACACCGTCGTCGGCGAGCTCCCCTGCTTCCACCTGCCCTGGAACGAGCGGAAGGTACGCGAGGCGAATCGCATGATCCGCGCCATCGCCGCGGGTCGGGGCATGCGCGTCGTGCCCCTGCACGCCGCGACGCGGGAGCGCGGGGTGCACGGCGTGCTCACCGAGTTCGCCGCCGACGCGTTCCACCCGAACGATCGCGGGTACGAGGTCTGGGCCGACGCCTTCTGGCCCCTCGTCGAGCAGCGGATCACCGCCGTCGCGTAGCCCCGACGCCGGCGCGCGTCGGCGGTCGATGGGCGGCGAGCCGGCGCCCATCCGCCGACCCTCCGCCCATCGGGCCCCGCGCTACGGGGTGTCGAGCAGATCCGTGACGAGCGCCGCGATCTCGCTCCGCTCCGACCGGGTCAGCGTGACGTGGCCGAAGAGGCGGTGCCCCTTCAGCTTCTCGATGACCGCCGCGATGCCGTCGTATCGGCCGACGCGCAGGTTGTCGCGCTGCGCGACGTCGTGGGTGAGCACGACGCGCGAGTTCTGCCCGATGCGGCTGAGCATCGTCAGCAGCACGCCCCGCTCGAGCGACTGCGCCTCGTCGACGATCACGAACGCGTCGTGCAGCGAGCGGCCGCGGATGTGCGTGAGCGGCAGCACCTCCACGAGATCACGCGCCACGACCTCGTCGAGCACGTTCTGCGACACGATCGAGCCGAGGGTGTCGAAGACGGCCTGCGCCCAGGGGTTCATCTTCTCCTGGTGGTCGCCCGGCAGGTACCCGAGATCCTGACCGCCCACGGCGTAGAGCGGGCGGAACACCATCACCCTGCGGTGCTGGCGCCGCTCGAGCACCGCTTCGAGCCCCGCGGCGAGCGCGAGCGCCGACTTGCCCGTTCCCGCGCTCCCGCCGAGCGAGACGATGCCGACCTGCGGGTCGAGCAGCAGATCGATCGCGAGGCGCTGCTCGGCGCTGCGGCCGGTCACCCCGAACACCTCCCGGTCGCCGCGCACCACGTGCATGGAGCGATCGCCGTCGACCCGGCCGAGCGCGGAGCCCCGCGGCGACGTGAGCACGAGCCCCGTGCCGAAGGGCAGGCCCGCAGCGGCCTCGACGTCGTCGAGGCGCTCGTCCTCCCACAGCGCCCGCATCTGCTCATCGTCGAGCGGCACGGAGGCGACGCCCGTGTACGCGTCGTCGCGGGCGAGCTCGGCCCGGTACTCCTCGGATCCGAGGCCCAGCGCCGCCGCCTTCAGACGCATCGGCAGATCCTTCGAGATCACCGTGACGTCGAGACCGTCGGAGGCGAGGTTCTGCGCCACCGCGAGAATCCTCGTGTCGTTGTCGCCGAGCCGCATGCCGCTCGGCAGCCCGTCGAGGCTCGTGTGATTGAGCTCCACCCGCACGGTTCCGCCCGCATCGCCGACGGGCACCGGGATGTCGAGCCTGAGGTGCCGACCCCGCAGCTCGTCGAGGATGCGCAGCGCGCGCCGTGCGAAATAGCCGAGCTCGGGGTCGTGGCGCTTCTTCTCCAGCTCCATCACGACGACGACGGGCAGCACGACCGAGTGCTCGGCGAAGCGGAAGAGCGCTGCCGGGTCGCTCAGCAGCACGGACGTGTCGAGCACGTAGGTGCGCAGCTGCTGCTGGGTGCCGCCGATCGGATCGGACGAGCTCGACGACCGGAGCGCTGCGGCCCGATCGGTCGTCGACGAGGGAGCATCCGGTTCGGTGACGACCGGAGAGGGTGTTGCGGAGTGACGGATCTCGGCCACGATGGCTCCTCTGCACCGGGGCAGGGCCCCGACTCAGCGAGTTGGCCAGTGGCTCCGAGGTGGTGACCGACCGGCCTCCTCGATCGGGCACCCTGCCCGATGCGTCACACGCTACGCCGACCCCGCCGCGGTGCGCCACGCGACACGCATATCGATCCGTGAACGATGGATGTACGGTCGGGCAACGGCGCGCGTCCCGCCGCCGACCGGTGAGCGGTTGTGGAACTCCCACAGCGGGCTCGGCAGGGCGCTCGCGTCGGGTATTCTGAGAGCTGCGATATCGCAGCCCGGGGTGGGGGGTGTCGGCACTCCCCCGACACGCGACGAACCCCTGCGGCGACACTGTGACGAAGAAGGAGCACCGCTTGCGCACGATCGACTGGGTCGACGGGGCCATCGAACTCATCGACCAGACGCTGCTCCCCCAGCGGGTCGAGGTGCGCCGCATCACCGAGCTGCCCGAGCTGATCGACGACATCCAGCGCCTCGCGGTGCGCGGAGCCCCGGCGCTCGGCGTCGCGGGAGCGTTCGGCGTCGCGCTCATCGCGGCGTCGGTGCAGGCGTCGCGCGGAGAGGACGAGCTCGACCGCGACGAGGTGCGCCGCCAGGCCGCCGTGCTGCGCGAGGCCCGGCCGACCGCGGTCAACCTCTCCTGGGGCGTCGACCGCGCCCTCACGCGCCTCGACGAGGGGGCCGCGGCCGTGCTCGACGAGGCGATCCGCATCCGCGACGAAGACATCGCGGCGTGCATCTCGATGGGCCTCCGCGGGGCCGATCTGACCCGCGAGCTGGCCGGGCAGGATCGCGTGAGCGTGATGACCATCTGCAACACGGGCAGCCTGGCGACCGTCGAGCGCGGCACGGCCCTCGGCGTGATCCAGACGCTCCTCGAGCAGGACTCGCTCGTCGAGGCGCTGCCGCTCGAGACGCGCCCGCTCCTGCAGGGCGCGCGACTCACCGCCTGGGAGCTGCAGCGCATGGAGGCGCCCTTCCGGCTGCTGATCGACTCGGCCGGGCCGTTCCTGCTGTCGCGCGGGATCGCGGACGCCGTGTTCATCGGCGCCGACCGCATCGCCGCCAACGGCGACACCGCCAACAAGGTCGGCTCGTTCTCGCTCGCCCTCGCCGCGCGGCACGCGGGCGTGCCCTTCATCGTCGTCGCCCCCGAGTCCACGATCGACATGCGCACCGCGAGCGGCGCCGACATCGAGATCGAGGATCGCGGCGTCGACGAGGTCGCCGGCTTCGGCGGCACCCGTACGGCGCCCGCGGGCATCGACGCCGTGAACCCCGCGTTCGACGTCACCCCGCACGACCTCATCACGGCGATCGTCACCGAGCGCCGCGTGATCCGCCTCAGCCGCGGCGAGACGCTCGCAGACGTGTCGCTCGAAGCGCTCCGCTCGTAAGCTCATCACCAACCCCTTCCGTTCGAAAGGAACACCCATGTTCTTCACCAAGCGCCGCGCCCGCGCGGCACTCGTCGCGGGCGCGGCTTCGGCCGCCCTGCTCCTCACCTCCTGCTCGGGTGGCGGCGGCACCGAAGAGGCGGCCGCCGACGGCCCCAGCTTCATCTACATCACCAGCGACCCGATCGGCCAGAACGAGTTCCTGAAGTCGGGCAAGATCGGCATCGAGTCGGTCGCCGAGGAGTTCGAGGGCACCGCGAAGACCTTCGAGTCGAAGGACGACGCGACGCGGCGCTCGAACCTCGAGGCCGCCATCGCGGAGGCCCCCGAGGTCGTCGTGATGCTCGGGTTCCAGTTCGGCGACGTCGCCAAGGAGCTCGCGGAGCAGAACCCCCAGCAGAACTTCGTGCTCATCGACACCTTCGTCGACGGCGCCCCCGACAACCTGTACCAGGCGACCTTCCGCGAGCAGGAGCCGTCGTACCTGCTCGGCATGGAGGCCGGACTGCTCACGGAGGCGAACAAGGTCGGCTCGGTCATCTCGGTCGACAACGAGCTGCTGCAGAAGTACTCCGACGGGTTCGCCGAGGGCGCCAAGAGCGTGAACGCCGATGTCGACACGGTGGCCCCGCAGGTCATCGGCGGCGACAACCCGTTCGCCGACCCGGCCCGCGGCAAGGAGCAGGCGCTCGCGTTCGCCTCGAGCGGCGTCGACCAGGTGTTCGCCGTGGGCGCCGCCTCGAACGGCGGCATCATGGAGGCAGCCGCCGAGAAGGGCTTCTCCGCCTACGGCGTCGACGCGAACCAGTGCCCGATCGCACCGGGCTCCGTCGTCGACGGCACCGTCAAGTCGGTGAACCGCGTCGTCGAGACCGTGGTCGGCGAGATCATGGACGGCAAGAGCTCGAAGGACGCGACGAGCTCCTTCGGCCTCAAGGAGGAGGGCATGACGATCGTCAGCCTCACCGAGGACGCCGCCGACTCGCAGTGCACCATCATGGAGAACGAGGACGTGCTCGAGCAGGTGACGCAGGCGCGCGACGACATCGTCTCGGGCAAGATCAAGGTCACCGACCCCCTCGCATAACCCCCTCCCGCCGGTCGAGCCGAGCGCTCCGAGGGCGAGACCCGTTCCGCAGGACCCCGGGTCTCGCCCCGCAGCGCTCGCTCGACCGGCGGGCGTCATGCACCACCAAGAGAAGGAATGCGGATGGTCGCCGAAGTCTCCATGCGCGGGATCACGAAGCGCTTCCCGGGCGTACTCGCCGATGATCACGTCGACTTCGAGGTCGAAGCCGGCGAGATCCATGCGCTCATGGGCGAGAACGGCGCCGGCAAGTCGATCCTGATGTCGCAGCTCGCGGGCGTCTACCAGCCCGACGAGGGCGAGATCTTCATCCGGGGCGAGCGCCGCACCTTCGCGTCGCCGCTCGACGCGATCGACGCCGGGATCGGCATGGTCTTCCAGTCATTCAAGCTGTTCCCATCGCTGACGATCGCCGAGAACGTGGTCTTCAGGAGCGAGCCGAGGAAGCGCGGCCTGATCGATCGCAAGGAGGCGAATCGAACGGTCGCGGAGATCGCGGAGCGCTACGGGCTCTCGCTCGATCCGCAGGCCCGCGTCGACTCGGTGCCCGTCGGCGTGCTGCAGCGCGTCGAGATCGTGAAGGCGCTCTACCGCGAGGCGCGCGTGCTGATCCTCGACGAGCCGACCGCCGTGCTCACGCCGCAGGAGACCGAGCGGCTCTTCGACGTGCTCCGCGCTCTGAAGGCCGACGGCCGCACCATCATCCTCATCACCCACAAGCTCGGCGAGGTCATGGCGATCTCCGACCGCGTCACAGTGCTGCGCGACGGCCGCAACGTCGCCCAGCTCGTCACCGCGGAGAGCTCGCCCGACGAGATCACCCGGCACATGACGGGGCGCCACGTCGACCTCACCACGCCGCCGCCGGCCCATGCGCCCGGCGAGGTCGTGCTCGACGTGCGCGGGCTGACGGTGCCCGGCTCGGGCGAGCGCGACGCCGTCTCCGATGCGAGCCTCTTCGTGCGCCGCAACGAGGTCGTGGGCATCGCGGGCGTGGCCGGCAACGGCCAGGTCGAACTCGCCGAGGCGGTCATCGGCATGCGCAAGACGAGCGCGGGCGCCGTCGCGGTCGCGGGCCGTGACCTCAGCGCCGCGTCCATCGCGCAGCGCCGCGACGGCGGCATCGCCTACATCCCTGAAGACCGGCACGCCGTCGGCAGCGCGGGAGGCGCCGATGCCATCGAGAACCTCGCGCTCGGCCACCACCGCAGCGCTCCGCTCCTCAAGCGCGGGCTGCTCTCCCGATCCGCCATGCTCGATCACGCGAAGCGGCTGATCAGCCGGTTCGGAGTGAAGATCGCCGGACCGACGACCCGGGTGGGCACGCTCTCGGGCGGCAACCTGCAGAAGGTCGTCGTCGCCCGCGAGCTCGACTACGGCTCCCCCGTGCTCATCGCGGAGCAGCCCACCCGCGGCGTCGACATCGGCGCGATCGAGTCGATCCACCGCGAGCTGTGCACCTACCGCGATACCGGCGGCGCCCTGCTGCTCATCTCCGCGGAGCTCAGCGAAATCATGTCGCTCTCCTCGCGCATCGTCGTGATGTTCGAGGGGCGCATCGTCGCCGAGGTGCCGCAGACCGAGGCGAGTGAGGCGCTGCTCGGCCTCTACATGGCGGGGCACGAGCCCGAGGAGCGGCACCGCCCGGGCGCGTTCGACGCCCTGCGCGACGCTCACCCCGCCGCGGGCGGGCCGCGCACCGACGTTTCCGAGAAGGGGGCCGCACGATGAACGCCGCACGCAAGGCGGGCCGCTGGCTCTCCGGCCCCATCCCGGTCTCCGTCGTCCTGGCACTGCTCATCGGCGCCTGCTTCATGATCATCGCGGGGGTCGACCCCGTGAGCGGCTACGTCGCCATGCTCCAGGGCTCCTTCGGCACGGGATCCGGACTCGCCAACACGCTGCAGCGCGCCGTACCCATCATCGGGATCGGCATCGCCATCGCCATCGCCTTCCGCGCGGGCGTGCTGAACCTCGGCACCGAGGGGCAGGCCGGCCTCGGTGCGCTGACGGGCGGCATCGTCGCCGTCTACGTGCCCGGCCCCGCGATCCTCATCGTGCCGCTCGCGTTCATCGTCGCGATCGCGACGGGCGCCGCCTGGGGCCTCATCTCGGCCCTCCTGCAGAACCTGCTCGGGGTGCCGATCCTGCTCTCCACGCTGCTGCTCAACTACCCGGCCCGGTACTTCTCGTCCTGGCTCATCCGCTTCCAGCTCAACGATCCGAGCACCGACCTCGTCGCGACGCAGCAGCTGCGCCCCGAGGTGCAGCTCGGCATGCTCGTGCCGAAGGACTCGGCATTCGCCGACACGCTGCGCTCGACGTTCGGGCCGACGAGCCCCATCACGGCCGTGCTCACCGGCGTCAACTGGTCGATCATCGTGCTCATCATCGTGATCGCCGGAGCGGTCTTCGTGAATCGTCGCACCCGATTCGGGTTCGAGTCGGGGCTGAGCGGCCAGAACGCCGAGTTCGTGCGCTACGGCGGCGTCAAGCCCGGGCCGCTCGTCACCCGCACCATGGCGCTCTCCGGCGGTCTCGCCGGCCTCTTCGGGGTGATGCTGATCATCGGCGCCCCGAGCACGCGCCTCATCGAGGGCTACTTCGTGCAGACGAACTACGCCTTCACCGCGCTGCTCGTCACGCTGCTCGCCCTCTACCGCCCCATCGGCACCGCGATCGCGGGCCTCTTCTTCGCCGCGATCATGGTCGGCAGCGACGCCATGGGCCGCGAGCTGGGGCTCTCCCCGCAGATCGCCGCCGTCATCCAGGCCCTCGTCATCGTGCTCCTCGCCTTCCGCGTCGCGCTGCCCCGCATGCGCCGACGCGGCGCGAACGGTGCGAACGGCGCCGCTGCGACGGGCGAGCCGGTCGGCGAACCGCCGCTCACCGAGCACGCGCTCGCCGAACCCCACGCCCCCGTGCCCGGAGCACCGCAGCACGCACCGACCGCGACCGGCGCCGACACGAAGGAGTCGGATCGATGAACTTCCTCGATCTCTTCGACCAAGACCTCATCGGCTCCGTGCTGCGATCGCTCATCCCGATCCTGCTCGCAGCCCTCGGCGGCATGATCGCCGAGCGCGCCGGCATCTTCAACATCGGCCTCGAGGGCATGATCCTCGTCGGCGCCTTCGCCGGCGTCGCCGCGTCGTTCTTCACGCACAGCTGGCTGCTCGGCGTCATCGTGGCGATGGTCGCGGGCGCGCTGTTCTCGCTGATCCTGGGCTACGGCGCGGTGTACCGCAAGGGCGACCCGATCGTGCTCGCCGTAGCGATGAACATCCTCGCCGTCGGTATGACGAGCTTCCTGCTCGTCGCGATCTTCAACGTGCAGGGCGTGTTCCAGGACCCCGGCATCGTGGGCATCCCCGTCTGGCGCATCCCCGTGCTCGCCGACATCCCGTGGATCGGGCAGCTCTTCGCGCTCACCCCGCTCGGGTACCTCGCCCTCCTGCTGGTGCCCGCGCTCTGGATCGTGCTCTTCCGCACGCCGCTCGGCCTGCGCCTCCGCGGCGTCGGCGAGCGGCCGCTCGCCGCCGCCACGATGGGCGTCGACCCGCAGCGCTACCAGCTGGGAGCGGTGATCGTCTCGGGCGCCCTCGCCGGCCTCGGCGGCGCGCAGCTCGCCCTGGGCAACGTCGTGCAGTTCACGGAGAACATGTCGGCCGGGCGCGGCTGGATCGCCGTCGTCGCCGTCATGCTCGCCCGGGCGCACCCCGTGGGCGTGCTCGGCGCCGCGCTGCTCTTCGGATTCGCCGACGCCATCGGGTTCCGTCTGCAGTCCTTCGGCCTGCCCCAGCAGCTGACCGACGCCGGCCCCTACGTGGTCACGCTCATCGTGCTCGTGCTGCTGAGCAAGCGGTTCCGCAAGACCCGCGAAGCCGCGCTCGCGTGAACGACGAGCCGCGCACGCGGGCGGGCCTCGACGGACCGCGGCTGCCGCCCGAGGCGGCGCGATGGGTGGAGCGCCTCGCACTCGAACCGCTCGAGCACGAGGGCGGGCTCTACCGCCGCATGCACCTCGACGAGCACTCGAGCGCCATCTACTACCTGCTCGCCGACCCCGACTTCTCGGCGCTGCACGCCCTCGCCTCGGTCGAGGTGTACCACTGGTACGCCGGCGACCCGCTGCGCCTCCTGCTGCTGCACCCCGACGGCCGCGCCGAGGAGCGCCTGCTCGGGCCCGATGCCGACGCCGGCCAGCTGCCGCAGCTCGTGGTGCCGCCGGGCGTGATGCAGGGATCGTCGTCGCTCGGATCGTGGAGCCTCGTCGGCACCACGATGTCGCCGCCCTTCGCGTGGAACGGATTCGAGCTCGGCGAGCGCGCCGCCCTGTGCGAGCGCTACCCCGACGCGTCGGAGCGCATCGCCGAGCTCACACGCCCGGCTGACGAGGTGTAGCCGCGTGCAGCTCCGAGGCCGGCGCGGGCGACGGTGCGTCGCCGGCCGACCGCATTCGCCGCGGCGCGAGCTGCGGCTGGCGATCCGCGCGGAACTGCCCGCACACCGCGAGCACCGCCACCGCGATCGCGATCACGATCCACCCCGAGACGCCGAGGGGCATCGCCAGCGCGGGGTCGAGCGGCGAGTCAGCCGCGGCGAGCACCACGATCACACCCGCCGAGGCGTTCAGCGCGCCGTGCCCCACAACCGCGGGCCACACCGAACCGCTGCGCAGCCGCGACCAGCCGAGCAGCGCTCCCCAGGCGATGCACCCCGCCGTCATCAGCGCGACGCCGCGCCAATCGGTGAGGCCGAAGTTGTAGCCGAGGAGGATGAGGGGCGAATGCCACAGGCCCCACACGGCGCCCGAGACGAGGATCGCGGGCCACGTGCCGAGCGGCAGGAGCGCGGGCAGCAGCCAGCCGCGCCACCCGATCTCCTCGCCGAACGCGAGCACGCTGTTGACCAGGGCGCCGAACGGCACCATCACGAGCTGCAGCGCCACGAGCAGACCGACGGGCGGCATCGTCGCGCGTGCGAGGTCGGCCGTGTCGTCGTCGAGCGTCGCGAGCTGCGCATCGAGCGTCGCCTGGAACCCCGAGAAGTGCGCGAGATCGAGGCGCACCCACCCGAAGAGCGCGGAGACGCCCACCGCGGCGAGCACCACGAGGAGCGGCGCGAACAGAGCCGCCACCGTGAACCAGACGACGCGGCGCGCCGGGCGGAGCGGCCACATGCCGAGGAAGCGCAGCCGCTCGCGTCGTGGAGCGCGGGCCGCGAAGAGCATTACCACCGTCGCGATCGCCGGGGTGAACATCATCGCGGCGGCGAGCAGCCCGAACCACAAGCCGTAGTCGGGCGCGTCGGGGTCCATGCGCCAGAGCGGCAGCGCCACGAGCCACGCGAGGCCGCAAGCCACCACGGTGAAGAGCGCCACCGCACCCCAGGGTACGCGCGCCACGCGGTCGGGGCGCGGCGCGCGAGCGCCGTCGCTCACGCCCTCAGCGCCCACCATCTCGATCGACTGCGCAGATTCCGGTGACACGCACTCCCCCTCCCACTCGCCTGACACCCTAGCTCACGGGCCGGGTCGGCCGCTCCTCGGGAGCACGGCCCGCCACCCGGGCACCAGCGAGCCCAGCGCGGCGGGCCGGGCTCCCTGTCCCTTATCCACATCTGACCCTGCCGGCGATGTCAGCCCTTTCACTCTCGATTGCTCCACATG
>NZ_LDRK01000060.1 GCF_001477055.1 Leucobacter chromiiresistens | reverse complement strand
CTGGACTGGGGCGCCGGCCCCGAACCCCCGCACACGAGAGGCACCCCGATGCAGCGTCAACTCCCCAAGCCCTCCGAGCTCCTCGAGCTCATGCAGTTCAAGAAGCCGGAGCTCGACGGCAGAAAGCGCCGCCTCGACGCCGCGCTCACCATCAACGACCTGCGCACCATCGCGAAGCGCCGCACCCCCAAGGCGGCCTTCGACTACACCGACGGCGCCGCCGAGGGCGAGCTCTCGCTCGGGCGGGCGCGCCAGGCGTTCGAAGACGTCGAGTTCCACCCCGGCATTCTGAAGCCCGCCGCCGACGTCGACACCTCCGTGCAGATCCTCGGCGGATCCTCCGCGCTGCCGTTCGGCATCGCCCCCACCGGCTTCACCCGCCTCATGCAGACCGAGGGCGAGAGCGCGGGGGCGTCCGCCGCCGGCGCCGCGGGCATCCCCTTCACCCTCTCCACCCTCGGCACCACCTCGATCGAAGACGTGAAAGCGGCGAACCCGCACGGCCGCAACTGGTTCCAGCTGTACGTGATGAAGGATCGCGAGATCTCCTACGGGCTCGTGCGCCGCGCGGCCGAGGCCGGCTTCGACACCCTC
>NZ_LDRK01000006.1 GCF_001477055.1 Leucobacter chromiiresistens | reverse complement strand
CCGCTGGCCCTCAGTGCGTCATCGGGAACGACGCTCCGGCTCGCCGGGGTCTCGCGCTCCCGCAGCGTGAACGATCAGTAGTGCGCGGGCGGGTCGCTGCCAGGGAACGAGTCCTCGCCCCACTCGTCGGCGACGGCATCGGCGTGCTCGTGCGAGACCTCGTCCGACCCCGGGTGCTCCGCGATGTCGTCGCGGGTCTTCGCGTTCTCGGTGACGTCCTGCGACTCCTCGTCGCCGGGCAGCTGATCGTCGGTGGCGTGATCGGCCATGCGTGCTCCTTCCGGTTCGCACCGTGCGGCGAGGGATCCGCCGCGCAGTACCTCCATCGTCGGAGGCTGCGCGATGCTGCGCAAGCCCCTGGCGGCGCGGGCGCCGCGTGTGTCTAGCGGGGCGGGATCGGCCCGTGCGTCAGCGCTGCTCGGAGCGGCGCTCGATGATCGCCGCGGCCACGTCGCGAGCGACGCCCGTTCCGCGGCCCCGTTCATCGCCCCGTTCGTCGCCCGTTTGGCTGCCCGGCTGGCGGGTCGGTTGGCGGAGCCGCATGGCGAGGTCGCCGGTGACGATGAGCAGCAGCTGCTCGGCCAACTCGGGCGCGCGGTCGCCGGCGATGGGCGCGGCGAGCTCGGCGAGGCGGCTCCGCATGCTCGCGGTGTCGGCGCTCACGGCGCGGGCGACCTCGGGCGGGGCGGCGGCGTACTCGGCCGATGCGGCGAGGAACGCGCACCAGCGCGACCCGCGCGGCTGCTCGCGGAACGCGTCGAGGGCGTCGAAGATCGCGAGCAGGCGGCCGGCGTCGTCGGGGGCCTGGGCGATCGCGTCCTCCCAGGCCGTCGTCCAGGCGCGGTGCCGCCGCTCGAGCACGGCGGCGAGTAGCGCGTCCTTGCTGGCGTAGCCGCGGTACAGCGTGGCGGGGGAGACGCCGGCCCGCGCGGTGACGGCGTCGATGGGCGTCGCGGCGATCCCCCGGGTGAAGAACAGGTCTTCCGCGGCGTCGAGAATGCGGTGCTCCGTCGACGGCCTGAGTGGCATGGCTATACTCTAGACGAGCGCAAAGTGAAACGCTCGTTATCGTTTGGGGGAACCGTGCCGGTGCAGCAGCCTACGAGTTCGCGGCTCGCCGCGCGCATCGTCGCGCTGACGGCCGCGGGCACGGCGCTGATCGCCGCGACGTACGGTCTCGTGCGGCTCGCATTCGGCCTGCACCTGCCCGAGATCGGGGCGGAGTTCGGCCTCGACACGGCGGCCCTCGGGCTGGTCTCCGCAGCGGCCTCCGTGGTCTACGGTCTCGCTGCGGGCGTCGGGTTCCTCATCGGCGACCGCCTCCCCCGCTCGCTCGTGGTCGCCGCCGGCCTCACCGCCGGCTGCGGCGCGATCGGCATCGCGCTCGCTCAGCACCCGGGCGTCTTCGTCGCCGCGGCGATCGCGAGCTCGGCGGGTGCCGGGTGCGCATCACCGGCGCTCGTGCGCATCATCCACCGATCGGCGCCGGACCCGTCGCGCGCGACGATGCAGGCGGTCGTGAACGCGGGCACGGGCCCCGGGCTGGTCGCGGCCGGGGCCGTCGCGTGGGCGCTCGCGCCCCACTGGAGGCTCGCCTGGGTCGTCGCCGGCGCCGCGACGGCGATCGCCGCGGTCGCGGTGCTCGCGCTCGACCGGCCGACGGGAGCGGAGCCTGCGGCCGCCCACCGCGGGCCGCCGCTGAGCTGGTGGGCCGCCCACCGGGCGCCCCTCATCGCGGCCGCCGGCTTCGGGTTCGGCGCGGCCGCGATCTGGAACTACGGCCGGGTCGTACTGGTCGCAGCCGGTGCGCCGGAGGCGAGCTCCCTGCTGGCCTGGGTGCTGCTCGGCGCCGGCGGCGGCGCGGTGATCGGCACGGCTCCGCTCGCCCGGCGACTCCGGCCGGGCTCCCTCTGGATGCTCGCGGCGACCTCCGCAGCGATCGCGACCGCGGTGCTCGGGCTGCTGCCCGGCGAGTTCGCGCTGTGCGGTGCCGCGTGCCTCGTGTTCGGGTGGGGCTACGTCACCGCGACCGGTGCGCTCATCGAATGGACGACCCGGATCGACGGTGCGCGGGCGGGCACCGGCACCGCCGTGCTGTTCGTCGTGCTCATGCTCGGCCAGGCGGCGGGTGCGGCGGCGGTGGGCGCGATCCTCGAATCGGTCGGACCCGCCGGGGCGTTCGCCGCCGCCGCCGCGGTCGCCTGCGCCGCCGGGATGCTCGGCGCCGAGCGGCTCACCCGTGCAACGCGGCTCGCATGCTCCAGATCGGCGGACGCTCCGGGCGCTCGACGTGCGCCTCGACCGTGAATCCGTGCCGCTCGTACAGGCGGACATTGCGGGGGTCGGAGGTGGTGAGCTCGATCTCGGCGCCCCCGAGGTCGCCCACCGCGTCGAGCGCGAAGCGGAGCAGCGCCGAGGCGAGGCCCCGTCCCTGCAGCTCGGGAGCGACGCCGAGCGTCTCGAGCCGCCACGCGCGCCCGGTCGGCTCGGGGGCCTCGATCCTGCTGATCCGCTCCCCGTGCAGCGCCACGATCCGCTCCACGGTCCGCGCATCGGGATCGGGTGCGGCCGGCGGCACGAGGGCGATGACCCCTGCGCGGTCGGGCGTCACTCCGACGACGCCGTGCTGGTGCGCGTACCCGAGGTACAGCGACTGCAGTTCGAGCAGGCGCGCCGCGTAGTCGGTCTCGGGAATCACGAACCGGGTCCACGGGTACTCTGCGAACGCCGCTGCCAGGGTGCGGGCGGCCGCGTCGAGGTCGTCGGGGCGGGCGCGCCGGGCTGCCGGTTCCATCGTGGGCTCCTTCGGGGGTCGAACGGGGAGTGGGTCGAACGGGGAGAGGTGGACGTCTGTATCATCGCATCGCGCAGCGGCGGGTCGATGCGATGGCTCACGAGAGCATGCGGAGGAGCAGCGCGACCGCGCCCCAGCCGTTGACGATGAGGTGCACCACGATGATCGCGGTCAGGTTGCGGTACCGCCACCACATGATGCCGACGAGGAGCCCGAACGAGCCCTGCACGACGACGACGCGTGCGAGGTCGAGCAGCACGTCGCCGCTGCCGTGCGAGCCGACGTGCATCAGCGCGAAGAGCAGGGCGGTGAGCGCGATGCCCGGCCAGGGGCCGAGCGCCGCCTCGAGGCGGGTCTGCAGCCATCTCCGGTAGAACAGCTCCTCGCCGACTCCGGCGGTGAGGGCGGTGAGCAGCGCGGCGACGGCGAAGTACACGGGATCGACGTCGGGCGCCGACGCGGAGGGGTTCCACGGCGCGATCTGCGAGAGCGCGGTCCACACGACGATCACGAGCGCCGGGGCCCACCATCGCCACGTTCCCGATGCGCGGTCGATGCGCACCCCCTTGACGGCCGCTACGACCGCGGCGGCCGCGACGGTGATCAGCAGGAACTTTACGAGGAGGTATGCGGGGGAGCCGCCGATGTCGAGCGCGAGCACGAGTACGGGGAAGAGCGCGGCGATCGCCAGCAGCGCCCAGAGCGACGATGCGAGACGCGCGGGCGACGTGCCGATCGCCGGCTGCGGCGCCGGCCGGGGCGGGATGAGGAGGGTGAGCGCGATGCCCGCGGCTGCGGGCAGCAGCGTCACCCACCAGGGAACCGTCGGGGCTCCCGGATCCCGCGAGACGGGCGCCCCGCTCGGAAGGGCGACGAGCACGGTCGCCAGCGACACCGCGCCGAGCGCTCCGCACGCGAGCAGGACGGCGACGCCGAGACGGTTCTGGGTACGCATGTATCCATCGTGCCAGGTCGACGGCTTCCGTGCGCGGAATCAGCAGAACGCCGCCGCATGTGCGACGGGGTTCTGCACAACTGGTGCACCCCAGGTGATTCGAACCCCTGACCTTCTGGCCCGAAGTCGATCATGACGCGATCTGCCTTCGGGGGATCCTGGATCTGCTGGGGGGGGCGATGATGTGACCCATGAGCATCGATGAAAGGCCCGCGATGACTCCCCGTCCCCCAGGGTGGGAATCGTCGATCTACGGCTGTCTTGGACTGTGCCGATCGCTGGGGATGCGCCCTCGGTCCAGCCTCCACCTGCTCCCAGCAGGTGTTCCTCGAATCGATCCGCGCTGCGCGCTCGAAGGTCGGCGGCGACCCGTTCTCGACCTCAGAATGCGGGGCTATCCCATGTTCCCGCTGAGATCCCGAGGTCTCTCACGACGTGTCTCTGCGCGACGCTCGTCTCCAACGGGCACGACGGCATCACATGCGAACTCGTCGCTGTCGTTGTTCGTCGGCATGGTGCTCCTCCTTCCAGCGCCGCTGGGAAAGCGATGCGATCGAGGACTCGACCGCACCCATCATCGATGCCGGAGACGGCCCCCGTCGGGACGCCTGACGCCGGCCGAGTACAGCTCCGTACAATCGATTGTATTTTCGTCGTGATATCTCTCAATCACGATGAGATACGTTGCCAATCGTGGTCAAGATTCCTATTGACAGATGCGCGAGTTGGGGATGATCATTGAGACAACCCAAAATGAAATCGATTGTGAGTGAGCATGCGTGTATCAGCAACGACGGTGATATATCCCGCGGGAGAGATCGAAGACGCCGTGCGTCACATCGGAGGTGCGGGGTTCGAAGGCATCGAGTTGCAAGGGCACCATGTCCATTGGCTGCTCGAGCGGCGGGAACGGGAGCGCGAGCTGCAGCGACTCCTCGAAGACGCCGGTCTGCAGGTGAGTGCCGCGATGTACGGCTATCTCGATTCTCCAACCTCGCTCGAAGAGTATGTGTCCGTTGTGAGGCTCGCAGCCCGGTTCGGGGCGCGCACGGTGCCGGTGCTGCCCCCTCGGCGCGGAGACGCGGATCGTGGTCTCTTTCTCGGCCTGCTCGATACGCTCGCCGAACAGGCCGCGGATCTCGGTGTTCGCATCGCGGTGCATCACCATCTGGGCACAGTGGTCGACACGCCGAGAGAGATCGATGACTTCTTGGACGCGGCCGTTCACAATCCTCAGCTCGGGCTCCTGATCGATACTGCCCACCTGGCGCTTCACGGAGCGCCGATAGCGGATCACCTTCGCCGCTGGCGAGAGGCCGTCGCTCACGTTCACGTAAAAGACCTGAAACGTGATCTCATCCCGCACCTCAGCGCTGCAGGGCCTCGAGATGCTCAGGGCGCCTTCCGCGTTCCGGGCGATGGTGATCTGGACTTCACGGCCATCGCGGAAGCCCTCGACGTCGACGATGACGATGTCTGGCTCAGCCTCGAGATCGAAACCTTCCACCGTCCCCCACTCGACGCGCTCAGCGTCGGGAGAACTTTCATCGAAGGAGCATTCGCATGACCGTCCGAGCCGCGCTCGTCGGCCTGGGTTTCGCGACACAGGAACTCAAGCTTCCCGCCTATCTCGCCGCGACCGACGTCGTTTCGGTTGTAGCGATTGCAGATCCCGATCCAGAGGCTCGGAAGATCATCTCCGAGCGGCTGGGGCTCCCGGCCAGCGCGTGCTTCTCCACGTACGAAGAGCTCCTGAACACCGCCGATGTCGACTACATCGACGTATCGACACCCCACCTCACGCATCTGCCGATTCTGACGCTCGCCGCGGAGCGGGGGGTTTCCGTCGTATGCGATAAGCCGCTGGCGATGTCGGTCGCCGAGGTCGACGAGATGATCGGTGTGACCGAACGTTCAGGCATCCGCGCTGGAGTGCATCACAACTACACGCACTTCCCATCTCATGCTGAAGCGCTGCGCCAGGTGCGAGCCGGGGCATTGGGTCATGTGGATTCGGTGACGATGACGGCGCACTCGGTCTACGCCCCCGGAGTGATGCCGGGCGACGAGGGGTGGCGGGGCACCGCGAGGCTCGCGGGCGGCGGGATCCTGATGGACTACGGTATCCACTTGCTCTACCTCTCGCAGCACTTGCTCGGTCCGACATTCACCCCTCGAACGGTCACGGCGCGTGTCGACAAACGACGAATTCGCCCGGAGGCGGATGTGGAAGACACCGTCACCGTGCACATCGAGGGGGAAGCCGGCCAGACGGCGACGCTCACGCTCATGTGGGGAATGGGAACGAGCGGACACACGATCGTCGACGGCGAAACAGGCACGCTGCAGATTCGCTACCCGGACATGCTCTCGGCGCAGCACAATGTGGCCGAGCAGATCGAGATCGTTCGGGATCGCCTGGACGCGCCGACGGTCGTGCCCATCGACTGGGAGCGTTTTCCGCTGTCATGGTATTACGGAGGATCGGTGCGCGCGTTCGCCACGTACATCCAGTCCGGGGACGCGACGGGGGTTGCGACGCTCGCAGAGGCTCGGGCCACGATCTCGCTCGCGCTCTCCGCCTACGAGTCGGTGGCGCTCGACCGTCCGGTCGAGGCTCCCCTCTCGCCCAGCTCCCCCCTGTACAGCATCGGTGTGACAGGCGTGCACAAACTCGAGCTTGCAGCGGACAACGTCATTCGTCGTCGCGGACTGTATCAGCCGGCAGGGGCGGAGCTCGGCGATGGCTGAGCTCACGTTGACCGGTGTGCTCCGCTCGTCCGAGCCCCGGACGCACGGAGCGCGCGTGAACATCTCCGGGCTCGCGAAGAGCTACGACGGGAACACCTGGGCCGTTGAGGGACTCGACCTCCGCATCGAGCCCGGGGAATTCGTCACCATTCTCGGCCCGAGTGGATCGGGCAAGACCACAGCGCTGATGATGCTGGCCGGATTCGAGTCGCCGACGCGCGGGGAGATCGAGCTGAATGGCGAACCCGTCGCGGCCCTCCCCGCCTACCGGCGCAATATCGGCATGGTATTCCAGAGCTACGCTCTCTTCCCCACGATGAGCGTGGCGGATAACATCGCCTACCCGCTGAAGATGCGGAAGGTGCCGAGAGCCGATCGCGAGCGACTGGTGAACGCGTCGCTCGAACTCGTACAGCTCCAAGCCCACCGAGACAAGCGTCCCCACCAGCTCTCCGGTGGCCAGCAACAACGAGTCGCTCTCGCACGAGCGACGGTGTTCACACCTGGCCTGCTGCTGATGGACGAACCACTCGGAGCACTGGATCGTAAACTGCGCCAAACGATGCAGAACGAGATCGCCAGCATCCACCGAACTCTTGGGGTGACCGTGGTTTCGGTGACGCATGATCAGGAGGAAGCGCTGAGCCTGTCAGATCGCATCCTGATCATGGCCGATGGGAAGATGCAGCAACTCGGAACCCCCGCTGAGATCTTCGAACGACCTCGAAACGCATTCGTCGCAGACTTCATGGGGGAGGCCAACGTCATCGACGTGGTTGCAGGCAGGCTCGCGGCGGGCTCGGTACACGTCGAAGGCGGAACGGAGGGGGAGTACGCGGCCATCCGCCTCGCCGATCAGGTCAGCGTGAGGCCCGAGTTGGTGATGTTGGAAGCCGCCTCCGATCACGATGCCGACGCCGGGGTCGTCACGGCGTGCACCTATCAGGGGAGCGTGGTGAGGTACGAGGTGCGTCTCCAATCGGGCGCCTCGCTTGTTGCGAGAGCCTCGACCGGCTCCGAACAGCAGCGATTCGAGCGTGGAGCGTCGGTGAGCGTCACCGTCCGAGCCCACTCGATCGTGCCGCTGGAAGCGGAGCCGAAATGAGTGCTGCGATCACCGCCGCAGCGTCGCCGCGCTCCGAGGGGAGTCGGTCGCCATCCTCATTCTCTCGTCGGCAACTCGCGGCTGCGCCCATGCTCGTGCTCTACGCCGCTCTACTCGCCTATCCGATGGGGCTCGTCGCGGTACGCGCGTTCACGTCGGAAGACACCGGTGCCGTGACACTCGACAACTTTCGCGTGCTTGTCGTCGATCCGATATACGTCTCCGTGGTCCTCGATACGGTGCGCGTGGCGAGCGTGACCACCGCGTTCTGCCTGGTGCTCGGCTTTCTCGTCTCGTTCGTGATCGCTCGGATGCAGCGCTGGGGCGGGCTTCTCGAAGGTCTGGTGCTCATCCCGCTGATGACGAGCGTGCTTGTGCGAGCATTCGTGTGGATCGCGCTCCTCGAGGATCGCGGAGTCATCAACAGCGCTCTCATGGGTCTCGGAATCACATCCCGACCGATACAGCTCGTCTACAACGAGACGGGCGTCATCATCGGGATGGTGCACGTGATGCTGCCGCTCACCATCATCCCGATGCTGGCCGTCTTCCGACGCATTGACAACCGCCTCTTGCGCGCCTCGGACTCACTCGGAGCGAGTCCCTGGACGACGTTCTGGCGGATCTATCTGCCGCTGAGTGCGCCGGGCGTGTACGCGGGTGGGCTTCTCTGCTTCGTCCTATCGCTGGGGTTCTATGTGACGCCGGCGATGCTCGGCGGCGGTCAGACCATGCTCCTGGCGCAGCAGATCGAAGTGCAGGTGAAGCGTTTGCTGCAGCTGAATCAAGCCAGCGCTCTCTCCCTCAGTCTGATCTTTCTCGTCGTTCTCGCCTGGGCGCTCGTGGCTGTTCTGCGGCGCATTCGTTCAGCAACACGAAAGCAGGAACAATCATGATGCGGTATCGGATCGGCAGTGGAGCGGTCACCGTGGTCGCGCTCGGCATTCTGGTGTTCCTGATCGCGCCCACCGTGCTCGTCTTCGGCATGGCCTTCAACGCGGCGCCCGACCTCTCGTTTCCTCCACGAGGATTCTCCATGCAGTGGTTCGAGCGCTATCTCGAGAATCCGGTATGGATTGATGCGACATTGCGAAGCTTGGTGATCGGAGCAGCGTCGACCATCCTCGCAGTTCTGCTCGGAACCGCCGCTGCGGTAGGTTTGGCGCAGACCAGGGGGGCTGTGTTCAACGTGGTGAGCGCGATCGTCGGTCTTCCTCTGGTGGTGCCGGGCATCATCATCGGGCTCGCGCTCTTCGACCTCTACTCGCGCATGCATATCGTGGGTGATGTTGGTGCGATTATCTTGGCGCACACCATGCTCGGCGTCCCGTACGTCTTCGTGAACGTCATCGCGAGCTTTACCAAGTTCGACTTCCGGCTCGAGCAGGCCTCGCTCGGACTCGGTGCCGGCCCGCTGCGTACCTTCCTGCACGTGACCTTCCCCGGGGTGCTTCCGGGAGTCATCGCGGGCGCGTTCTTTGCCTTCATCTCCAGCTGGGACGACCTGGCAGTCACCATGCTGATCGCGGGATCGACGAGTCGCACTCTCCCCGTGGTGATGTTCAGCGGGATCCGATTCAACGTGGACCCCACGATCGCCGCAGTCGCTGCGATTCTCACGGCCGTCGTGCTCGTGTTGGCCGCGCTCCGCACCATTCTCGAGCGGCGCATCAATCACGGGTGAGGCATCAATCCCCTGGTGGAGCAGGAGTGTGCCCGACTCGTGCTCCACCAGGCTTCTCGCGGTTGCGGTGGCAGACCGATCTATCGAGTCGAGTCGCGGTCGCGCAGCATGCCGTGCAGCACCCGGCGGCGTGGGCCGTCAGGAGTGGCGCCGGCGATGAGATCGAGCATGAGCTCGCTCGCGACCTTCCCGAGTTCCCTCGTCTGGCTCGAGACCGACGTCAGTGCTGGTCGAGCGACCCGGAACCAACTGGGATCCTCCAAACCGGAAACGCCGAGATCGTTCGGGATGCTCAATCCGCGGTCTGACAACGCACTCAGCACACCCGCCATGAAGCTGTTGCTGGTCACCAGTATTGCGGTCTGATCGTCACCGAGTTCGCCAGCGATGCGTGCGGCTTGCTGGTATCCCCATTCTTCGCTGTAGGCGCCGTTGCAGAGTACCACCGTGACCTCGGGGTGGTTCGCGGCTGCCTGCATCGCGCCCCGGGCTCGCAGATGGGCGGTGCTGAACTCGTCGGGGCCGAGGATCACGTAGATGCGGGTGTAGCCGCGGTTGATGAGGTGTCGCGTGGCTAACGCGGCGTCACCCTCGTCGTCCATGCACACGGAGAACCGATCGACCGAATCGCTCTGACGAATGATCTCGACCACCGGGGGTCGCACTCCGCCGGAGAAGATGTCGTCGACGCCGTGCGGCGTGCACGGCGCATGCAAGATCCCATCGACCATCTGGCTCTGAAAGGCGAGGGCGTAGCGTCGGTCGAGTTCGGGCTGGTTGAGCGATTGCCCGACGACGAGACCGTAGTCGTGGTTGTTGAGCTCGAGTTGAATGCTCGAGACGAGAACGTTGAAGACCTCGGAAGTGAGGTCGGGGATGAGCAGTCCGATCATCCCCGTGCTCGAACGGCGCAATGCGCGCGCCTGAGAATTCTGAACGTATCCGAGTCGTGCGGCGACCTCGCGGACACGCTCGCGAGTTTCGGGTTTCACCAGTGACGACTCGTTGAGCGCGCGAGACACGGTCGAGGGGGAGAGCTTCAGCTCGCTCGCGATGGAGTAGATCGTTGGCGGTTTCATCCTTGCTCCCAAACTTCGATGCTGAACTCGTCTTCCTCAGGCGCCGCAGCGGGGCCGCACTCGATCCCGATCATGACGAGCGGCGGCAAGGCAACAGCGCCGACCATGCAGCATGCGACGCGTCTTCTGCATCCTACTCAACATTGACAGAGTGCGAGGCGGAAGAACATCGGTTCTCCCGCCTCGCACTGCAGTGGCGTTCAGTTGTACAAGAACTTCTGCCAGGCCTCCATCATGGACGTCGCGTTCTCGGCGTAGTAGTCGGGGTCGGGCCGGAACTGCACCGCCATCGCCTCTTCTCCGGTGGGAAGGTTCGCCACGGTATCGGCATCGAGCCCTTCGAGGGCCTGCGCATTCGTGCCTGCGTAGTTCAGTTCGTCGGAGAAGGCCTGCTGCTGCGGCACCTGGGTCGCGAAGCGAATGAACTCTTTTGCGGTCTCCGCGTGGGGCGCACCCTTGGGAATCGCAATCCAGTCGGTCGCGAGCGCAGCCCCGTTGTAGGTGAATGATCGTCCCTCGTATTCGACACCACTCGGGAGTACCCCCAGCGAAGCTTGTCCGCTGGAGACGAGCTGGAGGCCCTGCGCGTTGGAGTCGTAGACGATGAAACTGTCTCGGATCTCACCGAGCTTCGCAAGAGCGCGGTCGATGTCGAGCGGGTACAGGTCGTCTTTGTCGACGCCGTCAGCGAGGAGCGCGAACTCGAACAGTTGCGCGTCGGGGCCCCAGGAGGGGACCGCGCGCTTACCCGGGAACTTCTCGAGGTCCCAGAAGTCCTCCCACGAGCTCGGGGCTCCTGCGCCCTCACCGAATTCATCAGTACTCCACGCCAGGACGTTCGAGGAGAAGTCCAATCCCACGGCGTAGTCCGTCACCGTGCCATCGATGAAATCCGCTGGATCGACGACGCCGTCGAGGTTCTCGAACAGGCCTTTCGCTGAGCCGAGACCGAGGTCGGTCGTTGAGATCGTGATGGCGTCCCATTCGACATTGCCGGTGTCGACCTGCGTCTGCAGTGACGCGATCGCAGCGTCGGCATCGACGACGTTCACGCCGCTATCGGCGGTGTAGGGATCGAAGAACGCCGACCGCATTGCTTCTGCGTACCGGCCGCCCCAGCTCGCGATCGTGATGGAGCTGGGGCTGCCGTCACCGTCAGCTGAGCTGGAGGGTGCGGCGCTGCAGCCGCTGAGGAGGAGGAGGCCGCAGGTGGCGGCGGCAAGAGTGGCACGCAGTTTCATGAGAAGCCTTTCGGGCAGAGGGGAGAGGAGTGGCGAGTGCATCGGTGCACATCGCCATCGATCATCGAGACGAAAGAGGCGTGTAGTCAGTTCGCGATCGCGTGAGCGATGGTCGGACTGCCTGCGACAAAGATATGCGATAGTGCAATCGGTTGTCTAGAGCATTTTCCCGTCCTTTCGTTCCTGCTCGGTGGGAAACCGTTGCAGCGACTCGATCGTGCCCGCAGCCAGATCGCCCATCGCTGCGACCGTTGGTGAACATCTTGAATTTATGAAATCGATTGGATACTGTGATCGCGAAGTCCATCGACGGTGATGCGAGTCCATGAAACGAGGAGGGTATGAGCACGGTGAATGTATCGGCCACTGCGCGATCCATGTCTGCGGAGGGGATGCGATTCCTCGCATCTCTCTCCCCCGAAGAGCTCCGCGAGGTACGTCAAGACGCCCACGCGCGCCCGGGAAGCGAATGGAACTTCACTCCAGGGGAGCGCCGGGGCCTCGCCCTCTGCGACATGTCGCCGCGGAGCCAGCAGTACGCGCTCCGACTGCTGAGTACCTCGCTCAGCCCCGCCGGGTTCGCGCTCGCCAGCTATGTCATGGGCCTTGAGAACGTGCTCGCAGTCGACGAGGGCTGGACCGAGCTCTACCCCGGCAGGCCGGAGCACGGCCGTTCACGAGATCCCATGATGTACTTCGTGACGGTGTTCGGTGAACCCGGAGATGCAGCATGGGGCTGGCAGTTCTCCGGTCATCACCTCGTCGTCCACGCCTGGGTGGAGCGCGGCGCGGTCGTGAGTCTCACTCCCCACTTCATCGGAGTGAATCCCTCGCAGGCCCCCGCTCTCGGGCGCAATGAACTGCGTCCGCTGCGCGGAGAAGAGATCATCGCCGCAGAGATCGTGGGCCGACTGACCGAGGCCGAGCGTCAGGAGGCAGTATTCTCACCCATCGCACCCAGCGATATCCTGCAGCAGAACCGCCCCCTCGTCGACGACGAAGCTGTGCCGCTCGCCCCTGAAGCGATCTATCCGTCAGGAGTGAGCTCGCGGCAATCGCGTGACTTTCTCGGCGCCCTGGGATTCACCGAGGAGCAAGCGGGTCGGGCTTCCGATCCGCCCGAGATTCTCCGGCATGCGGAGAGTGATCCACGCTCTCGGGGCATGCGTGTGGCAGAAACCGATCCTGGAACGCAGGCCCTGGTCGAGGAGCTGCTCACGCACTACGTCGACCGGTTCCCACGGGAAACGCACCGCCGAGTTTTCGGCTGGACGCCGGGAGACGCGCTGCCGACTGACCTGCGCTTCGCGTGGGCCGGCGAGTACGAGCGTGGAGTCGGTCGGTACTACTGCTTCGACTCTCACGCGATCACCATCGAGTTCGACAACACTCAGAATCGCGCCAACCACATCCACAGTGCTCTGAGAAGTCGGAAGACCGACTTCGCGAGCGACATTCTTCGTGCGCACTACGACGCCGAACACGCGAAAGGCTAAGGGCAGATCATGGTGTCCACGACAGACTTGCGGTTGTCGAATCTCGGTGGAGTCGCCGACGGCCTCGAGCAGTTCCGATCGTTTTTCGAGGGAGCGCGAGGTGCCCGCGTCATGGGCGATGCGGAAGCATCCGGGGTGCGGTATCTGCGAGCCTCTCTGGGGGCGATCGACGTCAACCTGTTCGTCCAGCCGGTATTCACGACGGACGCGGTCGAGCCGGGGTGGAGCCACGTGAGCTTCGAAACGGATCATCTGCAGAGCTTTCTCGATGATCCGACGTGGTCCCGCACCCTCGCGAGAGAGCCGTGGACCATCACGACTCTCGGAGAGTCGCGCCGGATCGCGTTCTTCGAACCCTTTGCAGGGTTGCGCATCGAGATCATGCAGATCGATATGCAACTGCCGTCCGTGGACGAAGTGCCGGGCGCGAGCACGATTTACGAGGCGCGCGGAAGAGCAGGAGATGCGCACGGTCTCGTCCATCGCGCGGGTCCGAGTGCCTGCATCGGCCGTGCGCTCACGGTCGAATGCCATCCCGGCGACAATCTCGCGGTGCACCGAGCTGTGGCGCGAGCAGCGCCGGGCGACGTATTGGTCGTCGCTGGGCGTGATGTGCCGGTCGGCTATCTCGGCGACGTACTCGTGCATGCTGCGCGGCTCGCTGGAATCGCAGGCGTTCTGGTCGACGGCGGGGTTCGAGATCTCAACGAGCTGCAAGGGATCGACCTGCCCGTCTTCTCCACGCGTGTCGCGATGGCCGGCGCATCGAAAGTGAGCCCCGGTGCCATTGGCCGCCCCGTCGTGTTCGCCGGAGCTTCGGTGAGCTCGGGCGATGTCGTGCGCACTGACAGCGACGGCGCAGTGTTCGTGCCGCGCGGGGAGTGGAAAGCGACGCTCGCCGCTGCAGCAGACCGTGACGCGTTCGAGGATGCGGTGATCGAGCGCCTCAACCAGGGCGAGACGACCCTCTCGATCTTCGGGCTTGAAGCCTAGGGGCGTAACGGTGCGCGACGACGGGGAGTGGTGCAGCAGTGCCGCAGCTTCGCGCGCAGCAGCACCCACGGTGCCGGCATCTGCGAGCGTCGACGAGACCGTCTCCCGGCACGGCGTCGATCTCAGCTGATCGTCGCACTGCACTTTGAACGACTCGGAGGACTGGAGAGGCTGAGCGCAGGGCGGCGAGGCCTGCCGAACGTGGCCGTGAGCACGACGAAACCCCCGCCGCTTCCGCGACGGGGGTTTCACGTGACTGGTGCGCCCCAAGGGATTCGAACCCCTGACCTTCTGATCCGTAGTCAGATGCTCTATCCAGCTGAGCTAGGGGCGCCCGTTGGTTTCCCAACTCGAAAGAGACTACACGAGACCTCGGCAAAATGAAAATCAGGCCGCCGCGACGACCGACGGCCGCGCGTGTCGCGGGTGCGCGGTACCCTGGAACGCGTGTCACTGAGCCCAGAACTCGCCCGCGCGGAAGCACTGATCCGCGAGATCGCCAACTACCCGTCGCCGGGCGTCCTCTTCCGCGACATCACGCCGCTCCTCGGCGATGCCGCCGCGCTGCGCGCGACCGTCGACGCCCTGATCGAGCCCTTCAGCGGCGCGTTCGACGTCGTAGCCGGGCTCGAGGCCCGCGGCTTCCTGCTCGCGAGCGCTGCTGCCTACGCCAGCGGCACCGCCCTCATGCCCGTGCGCAAGGCCGGCAAGCTGCCGCGGCCGGCCGCCAGCGTCGGCTACCGGCTCGAGTACGGCACCGCCGAGGTCGAGGCGCACGACGACTTCGCCCCCGGCTCCCGCGTCCTGCTCATCGACGATGTGCTGGCGACCGGCGGCACCCTCGCGGCCGCCCACGAGCTCATCGAGCGCCTGGGGTACGTCGCAGCGGGCACGTCGGTGCTCTTCGAGATCGACGGGCTCGGCGGGCGCGAGACCGTCGGCGACGCGGCGCTGCATACCGTGTTCCGCAGCTGACGCCCGCGCCCACGGTTCGATGAGACCTCGCCGCATGAACGGTTCCGCCGCATGAGCCGCGCGCCGAAGCGCAGCAGCCGACGGCTCCCGGCACCCGACTTCTTCGACCTCGCGGGGAGCGACCCCGAGCTGCTCGCATCGGGGCGGATCCCCGATCCGCAGCCCGGGCACACTCCGCTGTTCCGCTGGCTCGCCCGTGTGCTGCAGTGGGTCGAGCGGCGGCTGCGGGCGCGCGGCGACGCGTCGCTGCGGAACGCGATCCGCGCCTTCTGGGCGCTCGTCGCCCTCGCCGGGGTGTTCCTCATGGTGGGGCCGGTCATCAACGAGCCGCTCGACTTCGACGACGTGATCGCGTCGGCCGAGATCGACGACGTCGACTGGATCGCCCGAGACGCGAGCATCGCGTACGTCGTCGACCGCGATGCGGAGGGCGGCTTCGTGGCGACGGTGAGCGAGCGCTTCGACGCCGAGTTCCGCAACGGGCCCGAGCCGAGCGTCGCGCGCACGCTGCTGAGCGAGTACCACGGCCACGACGTGCGCGTCGCGCTCACCAGCGCCACCATCGACGGCGCCGAGGCCGAGGTCGCCGTGCGCGACGCCCCGACCACCACCGAGCTGCGGCTCTCCCGCAGCGACGGGGAGCCGCTCTCGGGCACGCAGCAGATCGCGATCACCTACGAACTGCACGACCTCGTCATCAGCGACGTCGACGAGGCGACCGATCGCGCCGTCGACAGCTTCGACTGGCCGCTGTTCGCCCCGACATGGCCGCAGGCCACGCAGGGCATCGACGTCTCGCTCACGCTCGCCCCCGAGCTCGACGAGGCGCTCGTGCGCGCGCCCCAGGCATACGTGGGGTGGCTGCTCATCAGCGGCACCGAGTGGCTGACCCCCGAGGGGGAGGGGGCCGACGGGGTGCGCTACGCGTTCTCGAACGACGACGCGCTGCCGCCGAACGCCGACCTCTACGTGAGCGCCACGTTCGAGCCGGGCACCTTCGTGCAGCCCGACACTACTGCGCTCTTCTGGGTGCAGACCTACGGCCCGCTGCTCCCGCTGGTGCTGCTCGCCGTGCTCACGCTCTTCGCGTTCGCCGCGCGACGCGTCGTGTGGGCCGACAGCGCCGGCGATCCGTGGTTCCTGCCGCGCAGCGAGCCGCCCGAGGGCCTGTCGCCGATGCTCGCCGCCGAGCTCATGGGCCGCCGCCGACACGTCGAGTTGATCGCCGAGATCGAGCAGGCGCCGCGCGGATCGGGCGACCGTCGAGAGGCCTGGCTGCGTCGCCTCGCCCGCGCCGCTCGCCGGGCCGGCACCGCGGGCAACACGCCGACCGTGCTGCGGCGCACCCGCTCGTGGGGCACCAGCGACGCGGCGGTGCGCGAGGGGCTCCGGTGGGTGCCCGACAGCTATGTGCGCGACTTCTTCACGGTGGCGCCCCTCGCGATCATGCTGCTGCAGTGGGGCCTGCTGCGGCAGCTCTCGCATCAGGTCATCCTCGCCGTCGTGTGGTGGCCGGCCGTCTTCGTGCTCGTCTCCACCGCGCTGGCGATCCTCTCGAACATCGCGGTGTCGCGGCCCCGCCCGCTCACCCGCGCGGGCGCCCGCACGATGCAGCAGCTGAAGGGCGTCGACGTCTGGGCGCGAGCCACGCGGCTGCTCGACCGCGGGCCGATCGACGACCCGCTGCTGCCCTACGCGCTGCTCTTCGAGCGCCCGCGCCGCGCCGGCCGGGCGGTCATCGGGCAGGCGGCGGCGGAGACCGGCGATCGCTGGGTCGCGCGCGGCTGGCGCACCGAGCACTTCGTGAGCGCCCCCGCGCTGCTCGGGCTGACGGCGGCCGCGGCGGTGCTCGCGGGATCGATCGTCACCGTCTCGACGCAGCCGTCGCCGTACCGCGTCGACAACGACTTCATCACGTGGTCCCACGACCTGCCCGGCACGCTCTACACCGAGGTCTCCGGCTTCGACATCTCGGCCGAGCTGACCCGCGGCGACGACGGAGCGGCGCGACTCGACGTCGTCGAACGACTCGACGTGGTCTTCGACGACTCCGCGTCGAAGGTGCCGCAGTTCGCGAAGGAGTGGCCGACCGTGCGTCTCGGGCAGTCGCTCGGGTTCGACCTGCGATCCGTCACGATCGACGGCGAGCCCGCCCCGCACACGCAGCTGCCGCAGCCCGAGACGCGCAGCCTCGCGATGCTCACGCAGTTCTCCGAGGTGCTCTCGGGCGAGCACGAGGTCGAGATCGCCTACTCGCTGCGCAGTGCGGCGGTGGATGCGCCGGGCTTCGACGCGGGGCAGCAGGTGCGGTGGTCGGCCTGGCTGTCGCACTGGGATGACGAGTACTACGCCGAGCCCGGCGACTACTTCGGCGCGAAGCTGCCCGTGCGCCCGATCCGCGTGCAGCTCACCGTCGCTCCCGATCTCGTCGACGAGCTGACGGATGCGGGGTGGCTCGACTCCGATCCGGATCGCCCCCGCATCCCGTTGGAGCGGGGCAACGCCGCAAAGCCGTGGGTGACCGAGCAGAGCTTCTACACCGACGAGCCCGAGCTCGAGGACCGCACGCACTACGAGCTGCGCATCGGGTCGGAGCGCGAGCGGGCCGACGGGGCCCTCGTCGTCGAGATCGACGCCGACCGCGTCGAGTCCCGTGCGGCGGAGGACTTCACGACGGGCGCTCCGGCGGGGGACTGGACGGTCGATGCCGACATCAACGAGTCGCTCGACGCGTACGCGCTCGATCTGAACGGCGACCTGGGCGCGCTGCTGCACTTCTCGCCGGGCACGTTCGCGCACGTCGAGGAGGAGGCGTTCGCGCGGTACGAGCGGGAGGTCAACCTGCCGTTCGTCGTGCTCTTCGGCATGCTGGGCGCGGTGGTCGCGGCGTCGGTCGGCGTCATGGCGTTCGCGGCGCGGGCGCGGCGCGGCGCGAGCGCCAGTCTGCGCGTCACGTCGTGGCTGACGGTGCCGCTCCTCGCGGTGGCGCAGTGCGTGGTGTTCTGCTGGGTGGTGCTGCCGATGGCGGGGGACGACGTCAGGGGCGGCGTGGCGATCGGGCTCGGCGCCCTCATGCTGACGGCCGTGATCGCCCAGGCCGTCCTGGTCGCGCGGCGCACGCCGCCGCGTCGCCGGAACGAACCGGGCGCCCGCCGCACCCCGCCGCAGCGCAGGATCGAACCGGGCGCGCGCCGCACGTCGCAGCGACGCCGGAACGGAGCAGAATAGTGGGCATGACCGAAATCGACGCCACGGCCGCGTTCCTCGCCGCCCGGGATCAGCTGCTCGCCCTCGCGGGGGAGCCGGAGCGCCAGCGCGCCGAGTTCGCGTGGCCCGACGTCGGCGCCGCGTTCAACTGGGCGCACGACGTGTTCGACGTGCTGGCGGAGGGCAACGACACGACGGCGCTGTGGATCGTCGAGGAGGACGGGAGCGAGCTCAAGCGCTCGTTCGCGCAGCTCAAGCAGCGCTCGGATCAGGTCGCGAACTGGTTCCGCGGCATCGGCGCGAAGCGCGGCGACGTCGCGATGCTGATGCTGGGCAACCGTGTCGAGCTGTGGGAGATCATGCTCGCCGCGATGAAGCTCGGCGTCGTGCTGCTGCCCACGTCGGTGGTGCTCGGCCCCCACGAGCTCGTCGACCGCGTCGAGCGCGGCACCGTGCGCTGGGTGTTCGCCGCCGCCGAGGATGCGATGAAGTTCGGCGAGGTGCCGGGCGACTACCGCGGCGTCGGGGTCGGCTTCGACGCCGCCACGGCCGATCAGCGCGCCCGCCTGTACGACTGGACCCGGTACGAGGAGTCGTCGGCGGGATCGCTCGCCCCCGTCGCGAAGACCACGTCGAGCGGTGACGCGGCGCTGCTGTACTTCACCTCGGGCACCACGAGCCTGCCGAAGATCGTCGTGCACTCGCACACGAGCTACCCGCTGGGGCATCTCACCACGCTCTCCTGGCTGGGCGTGCGCCCCGGCGACACGCATCTCGTCATCAGCGCCCCGGGCTGGGCGAAGCACGCCTGGTCGAGCTTCTTCGGGCCCTGGCACGTCGGGGCGACCGTCTTCGTCGCGAACTACGCCCGCTTCGACGCCGAGTTCCTCGTCTCCGAGCTCGACCGCGCGGGTGTCAGCACGTTCTGCGCGCCTCCTACGGTGTGGCGCATGCTCATCCAGAGTGAGCTGACCCGCAAGCCGCGCGCGCTGCGCGAGATCGTCTCGGCGGGCGAGCCCCTGAACCCCGAGGTGATCGCGCGCATCCGCGACTGGTGGGGCCTCGAGATCCGCGACGGGTACGGTCAGACCGAGACGACCGCGCTCATCGGCAACCTGCCCGGCGACCCGATCGTGCCGGGCGCGATGGGGCGGGCGCTGCCGGGCGTCTCGGCGGTGCTCATCGACCCGACGACGGGCGACGAGGCCGACGAGGGCGAGATCTGCCTGCGGCTCGAGCCGGAGCGCCCCGTCAACCTCATGCCGGGGTACTACGGCGATGCGGCGGCGACCGCCCGCGCCACGCGCGACGGGCTCTTCCACACCGGCGATGTGGCGCAGCGGGGGGAGGACGGCGTGCTCACGTTCGTCGGCCGCACCGACGACATCTTCAAGTCGAGCGACTTCAAGGTGTCGCCCTTCGAGGTCGAGAGCGCGCTGATCGAGCACGCGTTCGTCGCCGAGGCCGCCGTCGTCGGAGCGCCCGACGAGACCCGGCTCAACGTCACCAAGGCGTACGTGTCGCTCGCGTCGGGCGTCGAGGCGGGGGAGGAGACCGCCCGCGCGGTGCTCGCCCACGCCCGTGCCGCGCTGCCCCCGTACATGCGGGTGCGCCGGGTCGAGTTCTTCGAGCTGCCGAAGACCACCTCGGGCAAGATCCGCCGCATCGAGCTCCGCCAGCGCGAGGAGGCGGCGCACGCGGCCGGCGAGCGCATCGCGAGCGAGTGGCGCGAGGAGGATTTCCCGGGCCTCAAGGGCTGAGCGGTACGGGATCGGCGCGCGGGCGGCGGCCTGCACCCTCGGGGCCGATCCGCCGTCATGCGGCGTCACGCAATTGCCGCGTCGGCGATGCCGCCGGATAGTTTCGAGGTATGACGCAGATCGAAACCACCACCGCGGGGAGCCTGCCCCGTACGCAGGCGCTCATCGAGGCGAACGCCGCACGCACCTTCGCCGACGACGGCCTGACCCTGCAGTCGACGCCCGAGTTCGACGCGCTCGTGGCGGAGGCCGTGCGCGACGTCGTGGCGCGCCAGCGCGACCTCGGCATCACGCAGCCGGGCGACGGCGAGTTCGGCAAGGCGATGTCGAACGCGGTCGACTACGGCGCCTGGTGGACGTACTCGTTCCAGCGCACCTCGGGGCTCACCGTCACCGAGCGCAACATCTTCACGCAGGAGCCGGTGCGCTCGACGCCGGGCAACATCCAGCTGACCTCGTTCCCCGACCGCCGCGACTGGGTCCGCTTCTCCGAGGCGTACCAGGACGGCATCAGCACGGGCACGAACGCGACGCCCTTCCCCACGACCACCGATGCGATCACCTACACCGGTCACGACCTCGTCGAGACCGACACCCGCAACCTGCGGGCCGCCCTCCAGCCGGGCGAGCAGGGCTTCATCACGGCGATCGCGCCGGGCTCGGCCGCGCGCATCCAGAACGACTTCTACCCGACGGAGCAGGCGCACATCGACGCGTGGGTCGCGGCGCTGCGCGAGGAGTACCGGGCCATCACCGACGCGGGTCTCATCGTGCAGCTCGACGATCCTTCGCTCGCCGAGAATTGGGATCAGATCAACCCCGAGCCCTCGGTCGAGGACTACCTCGCGTTCACGCAGATCCGCATCGACGCGATCAACGAGGCGATCGCGGGACTGCCGAAGGAGCAGATCCGTCTGCACCTCTGCTGGGGTTCGTGGCACGGCCCCCACACCACCGACATCGAGCTGAAGCACATTCTGAAGACGGTGCTCGGCGCCAACGTCGGCCAGATCTCCTTCGAGGCGGCGAACGCCCGCCACGAGCACGAGTGGGCGGTGTGGGAGGAGAACCGGAGCATCATCCCCGACGACCTGATTCTCGTGCCCGGCGTGGTGGGCCACTCGACGAACCTCGTCGAGCACCCCGACCTCGTCGCTCAGCGCATCCAGCGCTTCACGAATGTCGTCGGAGCGGATCGCGTCATCGCGTCGACCGACTGCGGCCTCGGCGGGCGCGTGCACCCGCAGATCGCGTGGGCGAAGCTCGAGGCGCTCGGCGAAGGCGCGCGCCGCGCGGCGAAGCTCGCCTGAGCGGCGGGCCCGGGCTCGGTGCTGTCGGATCAGCGGGGGGAGCGGAGCAGGGCGGAGGTGCGGGCGAGGCGCTCGCGCCACCACGCCGCGCGATCCGGGGCCGCTCGGTACCGCTCGAGCAGTGAGGGATCGAGCGCCGGGCGCCGCACGGCGATCGAGCCGCGCTCGGGCACGAGCGGCGACGCCGTGACGTCGCCGTCGAGCAGCGCGACCGTGCCGAGCCCGCACGCGCCCGCGAGCAGGTCGTCGGGGAGGGCCGCCGCGAGGTGCAGCCCCATCGCGATGCCCGCGGACGTGTCGAGCGCGCTCGAGACGACCACCGGCAGCCCGGCCCGCTCCACGATCGACAGCGCCCGGCGCACGCCCCCGAGCGGCTGCGCCTTCACGATGAGCAGGTCTGCGGCGCCGGCTCGGGCGACGGCCAGCGGATCCTCGGCCTTGCGCACGCTCTCGTCGGCGGCGATGCGCACGTCGATGCCGCGCTCGCCGATGCCCCGGCGCACCGCGACGAGCTCGTCGACGCTCGCGCAGGGCTGCTCCGCGTAGTCGAGATCGCAGGCGGCGAGCTGCGCGAGCGCGTCGATCGCCTCCGCCGCACTCCAGCCCCCGTTCGCGTCGACGCGCACGAGCCCCTCGGGGCCGAGCGCCTCCCGCACCGCGCGCACCCGCGCGAGATCGTCGTCGAGGCGCTGACCGCGCTCGGCGACCTTCACCTTCGCGGTCGTGCACCCGGGGAACCGGGCGAGGATCGCGGCGACCTCGTCGGCGGGCACCGCCGGAACCGTCGCGTTCACCGCGATGCGCTCGCGCCGGGCGGCCGGCTGCTCCCGCCACCCGAAGTCGAGGGCCGCCGCGAGCCACGGCGCCGCCTCCGCGTCGTCGTACTCGACGAACGGCGAGAACTCGCTGGCGCCCTCGGGGGCGTCGAACACGACGGCCTCCCGCACCGATATGCCGCGGAAGCGGGTGCGGGTCGGGATCGCGACGACGTGCGCGGCGGCGACGATCTCGTCGAGTTCGGGGAGGCGGGCGGGCGTCATGCCTCGATCCTGCCACGCCGGGCTTCGGGCGCGCCCCCGTGCGCGCCGCGATCCCGTTCACGTGCGCGCGGCGCGCCCGTCGGGCTCCGCGGCCGGCGCCCCGCACGGCCCCGATCCGACGTTTTGAGATCCCGGACACGCGCTGCGACCGCGCCCTCCGCCGAGCCGCGCACGGTGCATACGCTGGCCGAACCGCAGTACCCGCACCGATGCGACGACGAAACGAGACACGGACGATGCAGACCGACACTCCCGGCTCCGAGAGCCTCATGACTCGCGAGATCCGCACCATCGAGCGCGTTCCCGACGCGGAGCGCCATGGGCGGGTCGGCAACCAGTTCTCGCTCTGGTTCGGCGTGAACCTGCAGATCACCGCCATCGTCGACGGCGCGATCGCCATCACATTCGGCGCCGAGGCCATGGCGGCCATCGTCGGCCTGTTCATCGGCAACGTCATCGGCGGCATCACGATGGCGTTGCACTCGGCGCAGGGGCCGCGCCTCGGCCTGCCGCAGATGATCTCCAGCCGCGTGCAGTTCGGCGTCAAGGGGGCCGCGCTGCCGCTCGTGCTCACGATCCTCATGTACCTCGGGTTCCAGATGACGAGCGTCGTGCTCTGCGGGCAGGCCCTCAACCTCATCTTCGGCTGGAACGCCCCCGTCTGGGGCATGGTGCTGTTCGGGCTCATGACGACCTGCGTCGCCGTCGTCGGCTACCGGCTCATCCACATGATCGGCCGCATCGCATCCGTCGTCGGCCTCATCGGCTTCGGCTACGTCGCCATCCGCCTCTTCGCGGGGTACGACGTGCAGTCGGCCTTCGGCCAGGTCGACTTCACCTGGGCGTCGTTCATCCTCGCCATCGCGCTCGCCGCAGGCTGGCAGATGACCTTCGCGCCCTACGTCGCCGACTACTCGCGCTATCTGCCGCAGCGCACCTCGGTGCGGGCCACGTTCTGGAGCACCTTCCTCGGCTCCGTGATCGGCGCCCAGATCGCGATGACCCTCGGCGTGCTCATCGCCGGAGCCCTCGGAACCGATGCATTCCTCGCCAGCCAGGTCGGCAGCCTCGGCGAGATCGCCGGAGGCGGGCTCGTCGCGATCCTCATCTACGTCGTCATCGTCGTGAACAAGCTCTCGGTCAACTCCCTGAACGCGTACGGCGGCTTCATGTGCATCCTCACGATCATCACCGGATGGACCAGCCACCAGCGCGTGTCGCAGACCGTGCGCACCGGCATCATCGTCGGCTTCACCGTGTTCGCCACCGTCGTCGCACTCATCGCCAACGAGGTGGGGTTCCTCTCGGTGTTCAAGAACTTCGTGCTCGCGCTGCTCACCGTCTTCATCCCGTGGAGCGTGATCAACCTCGTCGACTACTACCTGATCTCGAAGGAGCGCGTCGACATCCCGGCCCTCTACGACGCCGGCGGGCCCTACCGCGCCTTCAACTGGGTCGCGATCACGAGCTACGGCATCGGCGTGCTGGCGCAGGTGCCCTTCATGAGTCAGGCGCTCTACACAGGCCCCGTCGCGCAGGCGCTCGGAGGCGCCGACCTTTCGTGGCTCGTCGCGATCGTGGTGACCTTCGCCGTGTACACCCCGTGGGCGCGCCGCACGCAGTACGTGCCCGACCGGCTCATCACGGAGCGTCCCGCGGATCCGCCCGGCGCGCCGGCCCCCTCCACGGGCCGCGCCCTAGGCTAGGGGCATGACGCAGCAGGTATCCGAGCTCTTCGACCCCGCCGAGTGGGAGGTCGCCCCCGGCGCCGACCGCTACACCGACATCACGTCGCACCTGAGCCGCGACGGGCGCATCGCGCGCGTCGCGTTCGACCGCCCCGAGGTGCGCAACGCGTTCCGGCCCCGCACCGTCGACGAGCTCGCCGACGCGCTCGAGCGCGCCCGGGTGAACCCCCGGGTCGGCGTCGTGCTGCTCACCGGCAACGGGCCGAGCCCCAAAGACGGCGGCTGGGCGTTCTGCTCGGGCGGCGATCAGCGCATCCGCGGCCGCGACGGCTACCAGTACTCCGATGACGAGACCGGGGTGGGGCCGGAGGCGGCGGCTCGGGCCGGGCGCCTGCACATCCTCGAAGTGC
Source organism: Leucobacter chromiiresistens (assembly GCF_001477055.1). GTDB lineage: Bacteria > Actinomycetota > Actinomycetes > Actinomycetales > Microbacteriaceae > Leucobacter > Leucobacter chromiiresistens_A. The sequence goes on along the minus strand of NZ_LDRK01000006.1, from coordinate 39,859 downwards.
AGCGGTTGATCCGCTTCATGCCGAAGGTCGTCATCGCGCTCGTGCCCGGATGGGCGGCCGGCGGCGGCCACTCGCTCAACGTCGTCTGCGACCTCACCATCGCGAGCCGCGAGCACGCCAAGTTCAAGCAGACCGACGCCGACGTGGGATCGTTCGACGCCGGCTACGGCAGCGCCTACTTCGCGAAGCAGGTCGGCCAGAAGTTCGCGCGCGAGATCTTCTTCCTCGCCGAGGAGTACTCGGCAGACCGCGCTCGCGAGATCGGCGCCGTGAACGCGGTCGTGCCGCACGAGGAGCTCGAACGCACCGGCATCGCCTGGGCGCGCACGATCCTCGGCAAGTCGCCGACCGCGATCCGCATGCTCAAGTACGCGATGAACGCCGTCGACGACGGGATCGTCGGTCAGCAGCTCTTCGCCGGCGAGACGACGCGCCTCGCCTACGGCACGGACGAGGCGGTCGAGGGCCGCGACTCGTTCCTCGAGAAGCGCGACCCCGACTGGTCCCCGTACCCGTACTACTACTGAGCGGCGGGGCGGGCAGCGGGCGGCGGCGGTGCCGTCGTCCGCCGCCGTCCGCCGCCCGCCCGCCCCAAACCGGAGCGGGGTCACTTTCGGAGCGTGTTGCGGCGTCGCACCGCTCCGACACGCTCCGAAAGTGACCCCGCTCGCACGGGGGGGGGGCGGACCCCGAGCACGGCGACGCGGAGTACCCTGGTCGGGTGACTTCGCCCCACCGACTCCGCGCGATTCCGACCGAAGATCGAGCCTGGTTGACCGCCGCCCTCGCCGATGCGCTCCACGGCGGGGCGCCGGTGGTTCCGCTGGCGCCCGGGGTCGATGCCGACGAGGTCGCGGTGCTGCAGCAGCAGGAGCTGCCCGAGGGCACCGCCGTGGTGGTGCGCACGTCGGGATCGAGCGGTCGGCCGAAGGCGGTCGCGCTCTCGGCCGATGCGCTGCGTGCGAGCGCCGAGGCGACGGCCGAGCGGTTCGGCGGGCACGGCCAATGGCTGGTGGCGCTGCCGACGCAGCTCATCTCCGGCCTGCAGATGCTGGTGCGCAGCGAACTCGCGGGCACGCAGCCCGTGTTCTTCGACGGGCGGTTCGATGCCGCCGCGTTCCTCGATCGTGCAGAGGAGCTCGACGCCGAGCGGCGCTTCGTCTCGCTGGTGCCGGTGCAGTTCGCGCGCCTCGTCGATCTCGCCGAGCGGGATCGCGCCGCCGCCGACGCGCTGCGCCGCTTCGACGCGGTGCTGGTGGGCGGCCAGACGTTGAGCGTGTCGTTGCGCAGCCGGGCGCACGAGCTCGGGGTAGCCCTGAAGCGCAGCTACGGGATGACGGAGACGGCGGGCGGTTGCGTGTACGACGGCGTCGAGATCGGCGATACGCGCGTGCGCATCCGCGGTGGAGAGGTGCAACTGGCGGGTGCGTCGCTGGCGCTGGGATACGTCGGCGATCCCGAACTCACGGATCGGGTGTTCATCACCGAGACGGGCCGCGACGGGGCTCCGGTGCGCTGGTATCGCACGGGCGATTCGGGCGAGCTGCTCGGCGGCATGCTCACGGTGACGGGGCGTCTCGACCGGGTGATCGTCTCTGGCGGTGTCAATGTGTCGCTCGACGAGGTGGAGCGCGTCGTGCGCGAGCAGCCCGGCTGGGCGAGCGCGGTGGCGCTCGGCGCTCCGCACCACGAGTGGGGGGAGCGGGTGTCGCTCGTCGTCGATCTCGACCGGGGCGACGCGGGCGAGCGTCTCGCGTTCGACCGGGTGCGGGAGGTGCTGCGCGCGTCGCTCGGGCCGGCTGCGGTGCCGGAGTGGGTGACCGAGATGGACGAGGTGCCGCGGCTTGCGGGCGGCAAGCCCGATCACGCGGCGATCGGGGCGTGGATGGCCCGCTTGCGGTCGAGTTTCGATGAGGCGCGGCGCGCGGGTGCCGCGTCGGGGATGGGCGACGCGCGATCGCGTCGAGAGAAGGGTGAGTCGTGAATCAGGCGAGGGATCGACGGCGCTCGGGCAATCCGGCGGCACGGGCGGCTGCTGAGCGGCAGGCTGCGGCGGGTGCCGCGCCCCGCATCACGTGGCGCAACTGGGTGGGCGGTGCGCGCCTGCGCACGCTCCCGCTCGCCGTCGCCCCCGTCGCGGCGGGGAGCGGCATCGCGCACATGGTGCAGGGCTTCTCACTGACATTGAGCCTGCTGGCGCTCGCCGTCGCCGTGTTTCTGCAGATCGGGGTGAATTACGCGAACGACTACTCGGACGGGGTGCGGGGCACCGACGAGTTCCGGGTGGGCCCGGCTCGTCTCACCGGTTCGGGGCTGGTGAACCCGAAGCGGGTGCTCGCGCTCGCGCTCGTCTTCTTCGGGCTCGCCGCGGTGGCGGGCCTCGTCGCGGTCGTACTCAGCGGGCGCTGGTGGTTCCTCGCGCTCGGCGCGGTCGCGATCGTGGCGGCCTGGTTCTACACGGGGGGCAAGCGCCCCTACGGGTATGCGGGGCTGGGCGAGGTCGTGGTGTTCGTGTTCTTCGGGATCGTCGCGACGGTCGGCACGGTGTGGCTGCAGACGGACATCGAGGTGCAGGAGCCCTGGATCGCGGGCGCCGGGGTGGGGCTCTTCGCCGTCGCCGTGCTCGTGGTGAACAACCTGCGCGATATTCCGACGGATCGGCTGGCGGGCAAGCGCACGCTCGCGGTGCGCATCGGGGATCGGGCGTCGCGCATCCTCTACGTGGTGTGCGTGCTGCTGCCGTTCGCGGTGCCCGCGCTCTACGCGGTGGCTCAGCCCGGCATGATCCTCGTCTGGTTCGTGCTGCTCATCGCGATTCCCGCTTCGGTGATCACGCTGACCGCGAAGACCCCGCGAGAGCTGATTCTCGTGCTGCAGCTCACGAGCCTCGCGGCGCTGGCGTACGGCGTGCTGCTGGGCATCGCGTTCGCCTTCTGATCCGTCGAGCGGCCGCGGATCGGGCGCTCCCGCTCCGAGCGGGGCGCGGCGGTGGCGGCGCGCGATGCCACCGGCGGGATCCGGGCCGGGTCGGTGCGGAAAAGACATAGCCGCTCACACTGCAAAATGTCGACGATCAGTCACATAAGTGGTTTTGCATACTGATTTTCGGAGAACTGCTACCCAAGCACAGGGTGCTCACTACTTAAACCGCCCGAAACACCTCGAAGACCCCGTGACCCTTTGGGACCGTATGAACGGCACCTGAGGCGGGAGCCAGTGAAGGAATACCCGCCCGATGATCACCCTCGGGATCTACTGTGAAATCACTTCGAAGAACTGGCCGTCGCCTCCTCGCGGGGATGCTCGGGCTTGCGGTTGCGCTCGGCGGAGCCGTCGCATTGCAGGCTGCTCCCGCGCAAGCGGCCCCGCAGGGGGCGTTCCAGTCGGCCGCTCTCAGAATCACCGACGACGGCACGAGCAGTGCCCCGGGCGACGAGTCGAACACGGACGGCAAGGTCGCAGTGGGCGGTCGGGCGACCTTCAGCTGGGCGTTCGTGGTGAACGGGCTCAAAGACGCGCAGATCTCCCAGACGCTCCCCGAGGGGTGGACGTGGAACGAGAGCTCGCTCCGCACGGCGGGCATGATGAACCTCGACGGGGTGAACGGCTACACCTCGTCGTTCGCGCTCACCGACGACGGGCGCACCGTCACCGTGACGCTCTCGGGCAGCGGGCAGGCGTCCGACAGTCAGCTGATCGAGTTCAACTACCCCGCCGCGATGGTCTCGGGCACCAACGCCGATCTGCTCGGCTCGGTGTACGCGCCCGAGCTCACCGTGACCGATGCCGCCGGATCGCGCACCGTCGGAGCGACCGGCACCCCGAGCTCCCTCGAGGTCGTGGGGCTGTGGCAGGGCTCGCTGACCCGCGCCACGTTCGTCGGCGAGAACCAGGGCGTCACCACGTGCGACTTCGGCGACGGAGCCGAGCCCGCGTACTTCCACGGCTACTCCGTCTTCGTGCGCAAGTCAGCGAACCCCGACGGCACGTACTTCGACTGGAAGACGCCGGTGCGCATGACCGCCAGCTACGGGTTCACGCAGGGAGGCGTGACGCTCGACGATCTGAAGAACCAGGTCTCAGTGGTCTCGGCGAAGAACCGCTGGGACGCCTCGGGCGAGCCGACCGTCACGATCGAGAACCTCGACACATCGGCGCACACCTTCGACATCGTCATCGACGGGAGCCTCGACGAGCAGGTGACGGTGCGCATGCAGCAGTGCATCCCGCTGTCGGAGGTGCCCGACGTGAGCGCGGGCGAGCAGAAGATCCGGCTGAAGTACGACCTCGCCCCGGTCGATTGGACCACAGCGGACGGGCACCCGGTCGAGAACACGTCGCCCCCCGTCAGCGGCATCTTCGACTTCGCGTACGACAACGGCGACGCCTCGGTGGCCTCCGGCCCCGAGTCGGCCATCGTCGAGGCCGAGCGCATCGACACGGTGATCAACCCCACCCGCCTGTTCGTGTACCCGGGAACGCCGTATCGGCACCGGCTGAACTTCAAGCCCGCGTACACCAGCTCGATCGAGGGCGGCGTGGAGGTCACACCGACGTCGGGCGTCAACCTGTTCAGCTTCTGGGATCCGAGCGAGACGCAGCTCGTGGACCCGGAGACGATGACGGACGGGGCGGGCAACCGCCTCACCATGGGCGAAGACTACCTCGTCTACGTGACGACGGAGGATGGCAGCGAGGTGGCGAACGTCGGTGAGGCGCTCGACTACTCGTGGACCCGACTGGACGACTTCGCGGGCGACCTGGGCACGGTCTCGGGAGTGCGGTACGAGTACATCGCCAACGGTGGCGTGTGGGAGGGCGCCGGCTCCTCCGAGATCGCCGATTCGGATCTGCGGGCGTACCCGCTCTTCACGGTCGTTCGCGACGCCCCGAACCTCGCGGACGACAGCGAGGATACGGGCGACGTGCATCACCGCGCACTGTTCGCCGGCGATGTGCACGACGCCGAGGAGAGCCGGGTCGATGTGCTCGCCGTCGACCGTGTCGTGGTGCGCGGCGCCACCGGAACCATTCCGCAGCGGGGAGTGGTGCTGACGCAGGACGGCGAGGTGCAGCAGCCCGAGACGGTGTACGCGCTCGCCGGGCAGTCGGTGCGGTACACGCTCGAGCCGAAGGTCATCTTCACGAGCATCTACGGCAATCCCTCGAGCGCCGTCTACCGCGACATCGTGATTCCCAACGTGGTCGTCACCGACGTGCTTCCTGCGAACCTGCTTCCCTCGTCCCTCGACTTCTCGCGGTTGGACACCGAGAAGTGGAGCTACGAGATCGAGACGAACATCGACGACGCGGGCAGCACGCGGCTCACATTCCGCTATCTCGGCGACGCGAAGTACTACTCCGATCTCGAGCCGATCGAATTCGACGCGCGCACCTCCTCCGTCGCGCCCTCCGGCGGCGTCTTCGTCACGAAGGCCTCGATCCGCGCCGACACGCTCTTCCCGAGCGACTCCATCAAGGGCACGATGGACACGGAGTTCACGATGCACGCGTCGCAGCCGAACGTCGCCCTCGTCGAGAAGAGCTCCTCGACGCCGGTGATCGAGGGAGACGAGTCGGCGCAGTACACGGTGTCGTGGTTCAACTTCCTCTCGGTCACCCAGCAGGAGACGAAGTTCGTCGATGTGCTGCCGTACGACGGAGACGGCCGCGGCACCGATGTGACGGGACCGGTGGTGCTGCGCGACGCGACGATCGAAGCGGTCGACCCGTCGAACGTCGAGCTGCAGCTGACGACGGATCCGGCCGTGCGCTCGGCTCCGAGCGCCCCCGCCGACCAGGTCGCCTGGGTCGCCTACGACGCGGCCTCGAAACAGCAGATCGGCTCGGCGACCGCGCTTCGCATCCTGATCCACGACTTCACGCCCGGACCCGACAGCGTGGGTACGCTCCGGTACACGCTGGACCTGCCCGACGCCGAGAACGGCGAGCGAATCGACAACACGGTCTCCGGCGCGCTGATGAACGGCGAGACGCTCATCGGCGAGGGCGAGCCCGTCGAGGTCGCCGTGGTGCGGAGCGTCGTGGAGGGGCGCGTGTGGGACGACCGAGACGGGAACGGCCGCATCGATTCCGGCGAACCGTTCCTCGAGGGCGCCACGGTGACGGTCGCGGATGCGGCGGGGAAGACCGCCACCGCCACCACCGATGCCGACGGCGTCTACCGCGTCGGGCGCCTCGCCTCGGGCGAGTACGTCGTCTCGGTCGACGCGGAGTCGCTTCCGTCGTCGGACGGGCAGTGGGTGAACACGTTCACCGCCGCGGGAGGTAGCGACGGCGTCTCGGGTGCGATCGCGGTCGCCCCGGGCACGACCGTGAGCGACCAGGACTTCGGCTACCGCTCGATCGTTCCGGCGATGCCCGCGCTGCCCATGACCGGCGTGGGAACGCAACTCCTCGCGCTCCTGTTCGGCCTCGGAGGCGCGGCGGCGCTCGGCACCCTCCTCTGGCGACGCCGCATCGCCTAACCCGCGGGCCATCCACTCTTCGGCCCGTACGCGAGTCGGGCTGTCGCAGCAGGGCGCACCGTGCACCCTGCACCAGCCATTCGGCTGAACCAGTCGGCATTCACCAGCGAATGTCCTCATCGAGAAAAGGCAACAACATGTCAGTAAAGAAGTTGGGTCACCGCGCGAAGCGCGTCCTGACCGGCGTAGGCGCAGTGATGCTTGCTGTCGGAACGCTCGGCCTGGGCGGGAGCGCGGCGTCCGCAGTCGGTATCGGCAACATCGATCCGACGCAGACGGGATCGATTACGATCACGAAGCTCACGCAGCCGGATCAGGTCGGCGGGATCGCGGGAAGCGGCGCCATCGAGAGCCTCCCCGCCGGTTCGCTGCCTCTGGAGGGCGTCGAGTTCACCGTATCGCCCGTGGAGGGCGTCGACTTGACCACCCTCGAGGGGTGGCAGGACGTGCCCGAGATGACGGTCGACGAGGCGCGATCGCTGGGCCTCGGGGCCCCGCAGTCGCTGACGACCGCGGCCGATGGCACTGCGACGTTCGCGAACCTCCCGCTCGGGCTGTACCTGGTCGAGGAGACCGACTTCTCGTCGGCGAAGCAGAACGGCGAGGACGTGCAGATCACGAGCGCGTCGAAGCCGTACCTGGTCGCGGTGCCGTCGTACATCGAAGAGGCCTGGCACTACGACATCTTCTCGTACCCGAAGAACTCGACCTCGGAGATCAGCAAGACCGTGGACGAGTCGGAGGCGCTCGGCCTCGGCTCGCCGGTCGCATGGGACATCTCGGCCCAGGTGCCGAAGCTCGGAGCCGGTGATGTGCTCGAGGGCCTCCGCCTCACCGACGCGCTCGATCCTCGACTGGGGTACGTGTCGGTCTCCGACGTCGCCTACAACGGCACCGCCCTCGCCGCGAGCGACTACACCGCAGAGTTCATCGACGGAGAGGTCGTGGTCACGCTGACCGCCGCCGGTCTCGCACAGGTGCAGGGCGACGCTTCGGGGTACGCGCTGACGTTCTCCATCAACACCCGAGTCACGAGCCTGGGAGACGACGGCATCGTCAAGAACAGTGTCTCGGCGTTCATCAACGTCAACGGTCAGGAGAACCCGATCACGTCCAAGGAGGACACGACCGAGTGGGGCGCCCTCCGCATCGTCAAGTCGGATGAGGCGAACGGGCAGGCGCTGGCGGGCGCCGTGTTCGAGGTGTTCGCGAGCGAGGCCGACGCCGAGCAGGGCGCGAACCCGATCGCCGTCGACGGCGCGACGGAGTTCACCACCGGCGACGACGGCACCGTGCTGATCGCCGGCCTCCTGACCGATGCCGACACGCACTCCAAGACCTACTACGTCAAGGAGAAGGCGGCTCCGGCGGGCTACATCCTCTCCGACACCGTGCACGCCGTCGACGTCGTCACGGGCGGCATCGCCGCACCGGTCGACCTCAGCATCAGCAACACGGCATTCGCGTTCCCCAACCTGCCGATCACCGGCGGCGCGGGCACCGCGCTGTTCACCCTCGGCGGGCTCATCGTGCTCGCCGGTGCCACCACGCTGATCCTGCGGCACCGCCGCAAGATCGGCGCGTAACTCCAGAGCACGCGCACCGAGCGCGTGCCGCGCAGTCCATCGCCGTGCCCGGGACGCCCCGTGAAGACGCATCTTCATCGGGCGGGCCGGGCACGGCGTGCTGCACGCAGTGCGCCCAGAAGGCGCGATCGATTCGCAGGGGAGCCGGAATGCTCGATTCGAGAGAGACGCACGCCGCGAGCGCGCACATCCGCGGCGCCCGCCGCCCCCGCGGCGCCGCACCGACGCGGTGGCCGGTCTCCTGCGCAGTGGCCGCGTTCGCGGTGGCGGCCTGCGCGGTGCTCGCCTGCGCGGTGGCGCTCGTGCTCATCACCGGTGACGCCGCACTGGCCGCGGCGGCGCCGCCGGCCGCGGCGCCCGCCCCCGCCGTGGAGGTGGAGCCGACCACGGGGCACACCCCCCTCGCCGCATACGTCTTCACCGTCGTGGGCGGCGCGTTCGTGTGCGGGGCCGTGCTGCTCTGGTGGTTGCTGCGGCGGAGAGGCGAGTGATGGCACGTGCCGGCGGTCGGCGCTCCGAGACCCGACTCAGGCTGAGCGTGTCGCTCATGCTGCTGCTCGGAGCCCTCCTGCTGCTGTACCCCCAGACCGCGAACTGGTTCTCGCAGGCGAACAAGTCCGAGCTCACCGATGAGTACGCGGAGGAGTTCGCCGGGGATGCCGCAGCCGAGTACCAGGCCGAGCTCAGCCGGGCTCGCGAGTACAACGACGCGCTCGAGACGGGCGCCGCATACGACCCGTTCACCATGGGAGTCGCCGATCTGCAGTCGCCGCAGTACCGGGAGTACCTCGACGAGCTCTCCGACGGCCACCGGGGCGTCATGGCCCGGGTGCGCATCCCCGAGATCGGGGTCAAGCTCCCCATCTTCCACGGCACCACCGATTCGACGCTGATGCGCGGGGCGGGCCATCTCTTCGGTACGGCGCTGCCCGTGGGCGGCGCCGGCACCCACAGCGTGATCACCGGCCACTCGGGGCTCGCAGACGCGGTACTGTTCACCGACCTCGGCAAGCTGCGCGCGGGCGACGCCATATACATCGACGTCTACGGCGAGACGCTGATGTACCGGGTGACGGACTCCGAGAAGGTGCGCCCGCACGAGACCGAGTCACTGGCCTCGGTCGAGGGGGAGGACCTGCTGACGCTCGTCACGTGCACGCCCGTCGGGATCAACTCGCACCGCCTGCTGGTGCACGCGGAGCGGGTGTTCCCCCTGCCGCCGAACATCGACCCCGCCGAGGCCCCTGACGCACCGGGCTTCCCATGGTGGATCGTGTGGTCGTCGCTCGTCGTGCTCGCGAGCGCGGGCTACGTCGCGAACGGGGCGATGCGGGATCGCCGCGCGAGAACGGCGAGTGCGGCTGCGGCGACCGCCTGATGCTCGGAGAACGCGTCCTTGTGCGCGAGCGCGCCGCCTGGATAAGCTGAACCCCGGAAACCCTGAACCCGGAGAGGAGCGCCCCATGGCAATCATCGGCACGTCATCGGCATCGCGACTCCCCGGCGCCCTGCAGCCGGGCAAGTAGCCGTCGCGGCCCGATCGCGGGCCGCCGCCCTCCCAGCTGCAGAACTCAGCACTCCATCTTCCCGCGCCCCGCGCCGCCCACCTCTCGGGCAGCCGCTTCCGGGCGCCGACGCACGTCAGGCATCATGAATCACACCGCCGCTTCCCCGGGCTCCGCGAACGACCCAGCGAACGACCCCGCAAATGGCCCCGCGCACAACGCCGCCGAGCGCACCCCCGCCGCGCCCGTCAGCACCGTGCGGGCGCTCGCGCGACTCCTCCCCTTCGCCCGGCCAGCGCTCCCCAGGCTGATCACGGGCCTGTTCCTCGGCCTCGGGGCAGCCGTCGCCAGCCTCATCATCCCGCTTGTGCTCGAGTGGGCGGTCGACGGACCCATCGCGTCCGGCGACCGCGCCCGCATCTTCTGGGCGACCCTCGGCGTGCTGCTGCTCGGCGTGCTCGAGGCGCTGCTCGTGTTCCTGCGTCGGCGCATGGTGCTCGCGCCGTCGGCGGCGATCGAGTACGCGGTGCGGCAGTCGTTCTTCGAGCGTCTGCAGCGCCTGCCGGTCGCCTTCCACGACCGGTGGCAGTCGGGCCAGCTGCTCAGCCGCATGATGCAGGACATCAGCTCGATCCGCCGCTGGTTGGCGTTCGGCCTGATCCTGCTCGTCGTGAACCTGCTCACGATCGTGATCGGCATGGCTCTGCTCTTCCGCTGGCACTGGGCGCTCGGCGTCGCCTTCATCGTGTGCTCGCTGCCGATCTGGATCGTCGGTTACCGCTTCGAGCAGCGCTACGGCGTGCTGTCGCGGCGCAGCCAGGATCAGACGGGCGACCTCGCGACAGCGGTGGAGGAGAGCGTGCACGGTATTCGCGTGCTCAAGGCGTTCGGCCGCGGCGGCCATGCGCTCTCGCAGTTCACCCGCAGCGCCGAGACGCTGCGCGAGACCGAGATGCGGAAGGCGCGAGAGGTCGGCGGGCTCTGGTTCTGGTACGAGCTCGTGCCGATCCTCGCGATGGGGGCGTGCTTCATCACGGGCGTCTGGCTCGCGGCGCACGACCTGCTCTCGACGGGGGAGCTCGTCGCGTTCTTCGCGATGGCGGCGGCGCTGCGCTGGCCGATGGGGTCGCTCGGGTTCCTCGTCTCGTTCCTGATCGACACCCGCACGGCGACCGACCGCGTCTTCGAGGTGTTCGACGCCGAGCAGACCGTGCGCGAGCCGCAGCATCCGCAGACGATCGAGCACGGCAGCGGAGCGCTCGAATTCCGGGGCGTGCGCTTCCGATACCCCGACGCCCGTCCCGACGAGACCGACCTCATCGACGGCCTCGACCTCGCGCTGCGGCCGGGTGAGACGCTCGCGATCGTCGGAGCCACCGGAAGCGGCAAGACGACGCTGACCACGCTGCCGACCCGGCTGTTCGACGTGACCGGCGGGGCGATCGTGCTCGACGGCGTCGATGTGCGCGCTCTCGCGCTCGGAGACCTGCGCCGCCGGATCGGCGTGGCGTTCGAGGAGCCGATCCTGTTCTCGGCCTCGGTGCGCGAGAACGTGCTGCTGGGGCGGGAGGATCTCGATCCGAACGGCCCCGACGCCGACCGCGTGCTGCGCGACTCGCTGGCCGTCGCCCAGGCCGGGTTCGTCTTCGACCTGCCGCAGGGCGTCGACACCGAGGTGGGGGAGGAGGGGTTCAGCCTCTCGGGAGGCCAGCGCCAGCGACTCGCCCTCGCCCGCGTGGTGGCGGCCGCGCCCGACGTGCTGGTGCTCGACGACCCGCTCTCGGCGCTCGACGTCGACACGGAGGCGCTCGTGGAGGCGGCGCTGCGCCGCGTGCTCGTGGGTACGACGGCGCTCGTCGTCGCGCACCGGCCGTCGACCGTCGCGCTCGCCGACCGCGTGGCGGTGCTGCGCGACGGACGCATCGACGCGATCGGCACCCATTCCGAGCTGCTGCGCGCGAGTGCCCACTACCGGCACCTGATCGCGGGGATCGAGCGCGACGCGCTCGCCGATGCCGGCGACGGGGATGCCGCGGATGGCATCGCCGCAGAGACGACGGCAGGCGGCTCAGCCGCAGAGACGACGGCAGGCGGCTCAGCCGCGGAGACGACGGCAGGCGGCTCAGCCGCGGAGACGACGGCAGGCGGCTCAGCCGCGGAGACGACGGCAGTCGGCCCAGCCGCAGAGAAGTCCGAGGAGGTGCGACCGTGAGCCCCGAGAGCGTGCACGGCACGAGCGGCGAGGACCGCAACGTCTACACGCGCGAGGAGAGCCGAGCGATTCGGCGGCGCTCGCTGCGGCTGCTCGGCTCGATCCTGCGCCCCCTGCGTCGGCTCATCGCGCTGACCGCGGCGGTCGTGATCGTGTCGTCGGTGATGCGCGCGATCGGCCCCTCGCTGATCGCGTACGGCATCGACGTCGCACTGCCGGCCGCGCTCGACCGCGGCGACTGGCTCCCCGCAGCCGGCGTGACCGCGGCGTTCGTGCTCACCGGCGGCCTGGGGTCGCTGCTGGTCGGCTGGTACGTGGTGCTCATCGCCCGGCTCACGCAGGCGGTGATGCTCGAGCTGCGCACCCGCATCTTCCGCCATACGCAGCGGCTCAGCCTCGAATTCCACGAGGGGTATACGTCGGGTCGCATCATCTCGCGCCAGACGAGCGACCTGGAATCGATCCAGGAGCTGCTCGACGGGAGCCTCAACGAACTGGTCGACGCGGTGCTGATCGGCGCGTTCACGCTCATCATGCTGTTCCTGCTCGACTGGAGGAGCGGCCTGATCCTGCTGTTCATGGGCGTTCCGCTCGCGATCCTCATGCGCTGGTTCGTGGTGGAGTCGCAGAAGGGGTTCCGCTCGACGCGCGTCGTGAGCGCGCGCCTGATCGTGCAGTTCGTGGAGACGATGACGGGCATCCGCGCGGTGCAGGCGTTCCGTCGCGAGCGCCGAGGCGACGCCGACTTCAGCGCGATCTCGGACGAGTACCGCAGCGCGAACCTGCGCGTGCTGCGCCTCTTCGGCGTGCTCGACCCCGGGCTGATCCTGCTCGCGAACGTGACGGTGGCCGCGGTGCTGCTCTGGGGTGCGCTGCGGGTGAGCGCCGGCGAGCTCGCGATCGGCGTGCTCATCGCCGCGGTGCTCTATGTGCGCAACTTCTTCGGCCCGCTCGAAGACGTCGCCATGTTCCTCAACTCGTACCAGTCGGCGACGGCCGCGCTCGAGAAGGTCTCGGGCGTGCTCGAGGAGGAGCCGACGGTGCAGGATCCCGCGGACCCCGTCCGTCTCGAGCGCCCGCGCGGCGCGCTCACGTTCGACCACGTCAGCTTCGCGTACGGAACCGCCGGTGCGGGGGCGCGCACCGTGATCGACGACTGCGATCTCGAGCTGCCCGCGGGCCAGACGGTGGCGCTCGTCGGAACGACGGGTGCGGGCAAGTCGACGCTCGCGAAGCTGCTCGCGAGGTTCTACGATCCGACGGAGGGCGCCGTGCGGCTCGACGGGGTCGACCTGCGCCGGCTCGACTCCGCCGATCTGCGCCGCGCGATCGTCATGGTGACGCAGGAGGCGTACCTCTTCAGCGGCACCGTCGCCGAGAACATCGCGCTCGGGCGGCCCGATGCGACCGCTTCGGAGATTCGAGCGGCCGCGCGAGCGGTGGGTGCGGAGGAGTTCATCGAGTCGCTCCCCGACGGCTTCGAGACGGACGTGAACAAGCGCGGCGGGCGGGTATCTGCGGGGCAGCGCCAGCTGATCTCGTTCGCGCGCGCGTTCCTCGCCGACCCCACCGTGCTCATCCTCGACGAGGCGACCGCGTCGCTCGACCTGCCGAGCGAGCGCCTCGTGCAGAGCGCGCTGCAGCGCCTGCTCGCGGATCGCACGGCCATCATCATCGCGCACCGCCTCTCGACGGTCGCGATCGCGGACCGGGTGCTGGTGATGGAGCACGGCCGCGTGGTGGAGGACGGCTCTCCCGAGGAGTTGGTCACCCTCGGCGGCCGGTACGCGCAGCTCTACCGCAGCTGGGAGTCGACGCAGGTGTGATGGGGTTTCTGACGCTCGGGGCTCCCGCGGCACCGGCACCGGCACCGCTTTCTGCGCCGGTTTCTGCGCCGCTTCGGTGAGGGATTCGGCTTCGGTGAGGCGAACTCGCCTGAGAAGGTCTTACCGAAGCCGAACCCCTTACCGAAGCCGAATCCCTCACCGAAGCCGAATCTCTCACCGAAGCGAGGGCCGGCATCCGGCAGGCATGCGGAGAGCCGCGCAGAACGTGCCGCGTAGGGCTACGAGTCGGCGGGGCCCCGGTTCGTCGCGGAGGGAGAGCGGGTCTCCTCAGCGGGCGCGGGGGCCTGCGGTGCGCCCAGCCCCGGGGTGTGCGACGCATCAGTCTGCCCGGGGCGCGAGGCGTCGGTCGTACCGTTCGTCTCGCCCGCGACCGGATCGATAGCGCCGGGTACTGCGCCCGGTGCGGCTCCGGCGGCGCGCGCCTCCACGGCCTCGTCCTCGACGATGTCGTCGGCGGTGCGTCGGCGGTTGCGCCACTCGTAGATGCTCTCGGACGCGGTGGAGCGCGTGCGCGCCAGGAAGATCACGGAGAGCGCGACGCCGATCAGCGCCGCGAACACGGCGGCGACCCAGGGCGTGAGGCCGATGGCGTAGAGCACCGCGAACGGCACTGCGAAGAACAGCAGGCGCAGCACGATGTACACGATCCAAGCGGTGCGGGGGTTGCTCACCCGCACGAGTGTACCGGCGGCACCTGGGGCGCGGCTCCGTGCAAGCCCCAGGGATTCACGAGTGCTTGCGGGTACGATTGGGGTATGGTGCGGTTCGTGATAATCGGAGTCGTCATCGCCGTGGCACTGACGCTGTACGCGCTGGTCGACGCCGCGATGACCGACGGATCGCGTGCGCGCGGGGTGAACAAGCCGGTGTGGATCGTGATCATCGCGGTGCTGCCCGTGATCGGAGCGCTGCTCTGGTTCTTCATCGGCAAGGGGTCCGCCGCCGCGCAGACGGCACGACGGATCGCTCCGGATGACGACCCGCGCTTCTCGGGTACGCGGCTCTCGAGCTCGGACCTCGACGCGCACATGCGCGACCTCGAGGATCGCCTGCGCGAACTCGACGACGAGACGTTCCCGGGCGAGGAGCGCGCCGGGCGACGCGACTCCGCGGCTCCCGCCGGTGCCGGTGCCGACGCCGGCTCGGTGCTCGACGAGTCGAGTTCCGAATCCTCGGCCTCGGGGCTCGATGCCGGTGCCGTCTCTGCGGGCCCGGAAGACACGTTGAGCACCGGCGGGGAGGGCGCATCGCGGTCGCCTCGGGGCGACGGGGCGGATGGTGCAACGGACGCGCCCGCGGCGGCCTCTGATACGGGCGCCCGCGGCGGAGGCGCACCCACCGGCGACATCGGCGCGGACGGCGACGCCCGCGAGAGCACTGCGGACGCCGGCGCGGACGCCGCCGATGCGGACGCGCGGCAGCAGGAGCGCCGCCAGCCCCGCGGAGCTGCGGAGGGGCCCGGAACGCGTTCCGACGGCGACCCGAAGCCGTGAGCGCGGCGCAGCCCGAAGCCGTGAGCGCGGCGCAGCCCGCAGCCGCATCGGTCTTCGCAGTCGAGCTGCTCGCCGAGTTGGTGCGCCGCGGCGTGCGCGACGTCGTGGTGTGCCCGGGGTCGCGGTCGCAGGCCCTCGCCCTCGCCGCGGCCGCCGCGCAGAATGTCGATGCGCTGCGCGTCCACGTGAAGCTCGATGAGCGCACCGCAGGGTACTTCGCGCTCGGCGTTGCACGTGAAACGGGCGTTCCGGCGCCCGTGATCGTGACGAGCGGAACGGCGGTCGCGAACCTCATGCCGGCGGTGCTCGAAGCGCATGAGGCGCGGGTGCCGATGCTGCTGCTCACCGCCGACCGTCCCGAGGAGCTCCGCGGAATCCGCAGCAACCAGGCGACGCGTCAGGCGGGTCTGTTCGGGCAGGCCGCCCGGTGGTCGGTGGACGTGCCCGCACCTGAATTCGCGGGCGGCGACCTCGTGCGCGATGGGCTGCGCGATCCGGCGTCGCTCGCCGCTCGGGGGCTCGCGGCGGCGCTCGGCGCGTTCGGCGGCGGCCCTGCCGGGCCGGTGCAGCTGAACCTCTCGTTCCGCGATCCGCTCTCGGGTGCTGCGGGATTCGAGCGGATGATCGCGGAGGGGTTCGCGGCGGCGGCCGCTGAGGCTGCGGAGCGGGGGCGCGAGGCGAACGCATCGGCGGAGCGACCTGACGCGCAGCCGCACCCGGACGACAGCTACGTGCACTCGGGCGACAGCCTCGCCGTCGTGATCGCGGGTGCGGGTGCCGGATCGGAGGCCGAGGAGTTCGCGCGGGCCGCCGGCCTGCCGCTGCTCGCCGAGGTCGTGAGCGGTGCTCGGTTCGGGCGCGAAGCGATCGCCGGCTACGCGACCCTGATCGACGATCCGCAGATCGGCGGCCTCGCCGAGCGGGCGATCGTGTTCGGGCACCCGACCCTGACCCGCCAGATCCCCCGGCTGCTGCGCCGCGACGATGTCGATGTGGTCGTCGTCGATCCGCATCATGCCTCGGGTGCCGAGTACGTCGATCCGAGCCGGGATGCCCGCGTCGTGTCTGCGGCGCGGGTCGCTCCGGATCACGATCCGCGGGCGCTGCGCCGCTGGCTCGGGGCGTGGGTGGTGGCCGATCGTGCGCTGCAGCGCGAGCGCACGACAGTGCACGAGCCCGACCTCGCAGCCGCGCTGGCCCCGGGGTACAAGGAGCGCAACGCCTACGCCCGTTCCGAGGTGGCGACGATGCGCGAGCCGGTCTCGCGGGAGCTGCTCGTCGAGAGCGTCTGGCGGGGCACGTGGCCGCACGACCGCCTGGTGATCGCGGCGTCCCGGCTCGTGCGGGTGCTCGATGCGCTGGCTCCCGCCCGCCGGGTGAGTGTGCACGCGAATCGCGGGCTCGCGGGCATCGACGGCACGGTGGCGACGGCGCTCGGCATCGCGGTGACGAGTCAGGACGCGGAGGATCCGGCGCGCGCGGCGGGGACGACCCGCGTGCTCATCGGCGATCTCGCGCTGCTGCACGATGCGGGATCGCTGCTGCTGCTGGAGGGCGAGCGCCGCCCGCGCCTGCAGCTGTTCGTGGCGAACGACGGCGGCGGCACCATCTTCGACGGTCTGGAGGTCGCGGGCACCGCGGATCCCGACGCGTTCGCGCGCGTCATGCGGACGCCGCAGCGCGCCGACGTCGGTGCGCTCGCTGCGGCGTACCGGTGGGAGTACCGCCGCGTGGAGACGCGCAGCGAACTGGAGCGGCTGCTCACCGAACCGGTCGCCGGGCCGATGATCGTCGAGGTTCCGCTGACCGGCTGAGGTGCCGGGTGCCCCCGAGCGCGGCTCGTGGCGGCGCGCTCGTGCGCGGGCGCCGCGCCCCCGTACAGTGGGAGGCGACGCAACATGAGGAGGCACCATGACGCAGGCGTTCTGGACCGATGAGGTGGGCGAGCTGCTGCGCGTGCGCCCCGGCTTCCGGCTCAGCGAGGTCGATCCGTCGGCGACGCCCGGCACCGAGGCGCGGAAGCACGCCGGCCTTGCGGAGCTGGAACGCGCCGCTCAGGAGCTGCGCGTGCTGCAGGAGAAGCTGTTCGCCCAGAGCCGTCTCGGGGCGAAGGATCGGCTGCTCGTCGTGCTGCAGGCGATGGATGCCGCGGGCAAGGGCGGCATCGTGAACCACGTCTTCGGGCAGACCGAGCCGTACGGCCTCGCGCTGACCGCATTCAAAGCGCCGACCGAGGAGGAGCGCGCGCACGACTTCCTGTGGCGCGTGGAGCGCCGGGTGCCCGAGCCGGGAGTCATCGGGGTCTTCGATCGCTCGCACTACGAAGACGTGCTCATTCAGAAGGTGCGCGGCTTCGCCCCGCCCGAGGAGATCGAGCGCAGGTACCGTGCGATCAACGATTTCGAGGCGAGGATCACCGCAGACGGCGTGCGCGTCGTGAAGATCATGCTGCACATCTCGCCCGAGGAGCAGGCGGAGCGACTGCTCTCACGGCTCGACGACCCCGAGAAGCACTGGAAGTACAACCCGGGAGACGTCGACGAGCGCCTCCACTGGCCCGCCTACATGGACGCCTTCCAGACGGCGATCGAGCGCACGCACTCCGAGACGGCGCCGTGGTTCGTGGTGCCGGCGAACGCGAAGTGGTACGCCCGCGCGGCCGTGCAGCGCATCGTGATCTCGGAGCTCGCGGGGCTCAGCCCGCACTGGCCGCGCCCCGACTTCGACGTCGCCGCCGAGCGGCAGCGGGTGGTCGATTCCCTCGACCTGCGCTGGCCCGCGTAGCGGGCGGCCGCTCGACCGGCAGCGGGTGCTCAGGCGGCGAACGCCTCGGTGATGGGGCGGAACTTCGACACCGTCTCGCCGAGTTCGTGAGTCGGATCCGAGCCGGCGACGATGCCGCCGCCGGCGCTCGCCACGATCGACCGCGCCCCCGTCTCCGCGTCGGGCTCGCCGAGCTGCGCGCAGCGCAGGGCGATCACCCATTCCCCGTCGCCGTCTGCGTCGATCCACCCGACCGCGCCGGAGTACCGGCCGCGGTCGAACGGTTCGAGTTCGGCGATCGCCGCGACCGCTGCCGCGGTCGGGGTGCCCGCGACGGCTGCGGTCGGATGCAGGGCGCCGACGAGTTCGATCGACGAGCTCCGCTCGCCGAGCGCGGCTCCGAGGTCGGTGGCGAGATGCCACACGTTGGGCAGTCGCAGCGGGAAGGGCTCGTCACTGGTGCGCAGCTCGCGCACGTGCGGAGAGAGCGCCGTGACGACGCTCTGCACGGCGAAGGCGTGCTCGTGCTGCTCCTTCGCGCTCGTGAGGAGTTCGTCGCGGGCGCGCGCATCGCGAGTCGCGTCCTCCGGGTGCCGCCCGCGGGTTCCTGCGAGCACCCGTGCCGAGACGGCGCCGTTCGTCGAGCGGATCAGGGTCTCCGGGCTCGCCCCGATGAGGCCGTCGACGGCGAACGTCCAGCAGTCGAGATAGTGCTCGGCGAGCCTCGTGAGGGGCACCCGCAGGTCGGAGCCGCCGGGCAGCCGTCCGTCGAGCTGCCGCGCGATGACGATCTTCTCGAACGCGCCGCGTTCGATGCGTTCGCCCGCCTCGCGCACGCCGGCGAGGTACGCCGCCACCGAGTCGCCGCCGCCGTCGAGCTCGCGGTCGCGCAGCGCCGCCCCCTGCCACTCGCCCGGCTCGGCGGCGGCGGGCACCGCGGAGCGGGCGGTCTCGGCCGCGAGCGTCGGAACGCGGACGTCTCCGGGCAGCACCGCACGCTCCGCAGCCTCGTCGGCCGCTCCGACCTCACCGGACCCCGACGTCTCGACGACCTCGGTGATCCACGCGCGGCCGCGATGGCGGGCGACCAGCACGCGCGGCACGATGAGTACGCTCTCTGCGGCGCTGCCATCGGCGAACGCGAACGACCCGAGGGCGACCAGCCCGGAGCCGGGCATGCCGACGGGGTCGTCGACGGTCGCGGCCGCGGCGATCCGGCGCCACGCCTCGGCGGCATCCGAGAAGCGTCTCGGCCCGGTGAAGGTGAGGCGCAGCACCTCGCCGATGCCGACGCAGCCCCGATCGCCGCGCGTCCAGATCAGCGGCGCGCTCGGGTCGGCCAGGGCGAGGAGGTCGGGAGCCTGCTCCAGGGGCCGGGTCGTCGCGCGCAGGCGGGGCGCCGGGGGAGTGCTCGTCACAGGGCCAATCTACTCCTCCAGCCTGGGCGCGCCCCGCCCGGGCGGCCTCGTGAACGCCGCAGGCCGCGCCCCAGGAGGCGCATAGCCGTTCGAGATACGATGGTGAGCGTGACCCGACCCGATACCGCGACCAAGCACGCCGCAGACGTCTCAGCAATGTTCGATGAGGTCTCGCCGCGATACGACCTGATCAACGACGTGCTCACCGTCGGCAACGACCGGTTGTGGCGCGTCGCGACGACGAAGGCGATCGCTCCGCGCAAGGGCATGCGCGTGCTCGACCTCGCGGCGGGCACCGGCACCTCGTCGGCCGCGATCGCCGCGCACGGCGCCCACGTCGTCGCCGCGGACTTCTCCGAGGGCATGCTCGCCGAGGGGCGCAAGCGCCACGCGGGCAACGATCTCATCGAGTTCCAGTGGGCCGATGCGACGCAGCTGCCGTTCGCCGACGACTCCTTCGACGCGGCGACCATCTCGTACGGGCTGCGCAACGTCAACGATCCGAAGGCGGCGCTGCGCGAGATGCGCCGCGTGGTGAAGCCCGGCGGTCGCGTCGTGATCGCCGAGTTCTCGACCCCGCCCTCCGCGCTCGTGCGGGGGCCGTACGCGTTCTACGGCCGCCACGTGCTGCCGCGCATCGCGGGCGCCATCAATCGCGATGCCGCAGCCGCGTACCGCTACCTGAACGAATCGATCGAGGCGTGGCCCGATCAGGCCGAGCTCGCCGCGTGGATGCGGGAGGCCGGATTCGAACGCGTCGTCTACCGCAACCTGACCTTCGGCATCGTCGCGCTGCATCGCGGCTTCGTGCCGCGCGAGGCGCCGCAGGCCGCGGCGGCGAAGCAGCCGGCCGACGCGAAGCCGGCACCTGCGAAACCCGCTGCGCCGAAGCCCGCACCGAAGAAGCCCGCTGCGCCGAAGCCCGCCGCTGCGAAGCCGGCACCGAAGCAATCGACGCCGAAGCCGGCCGCTGCGGAGCCCGCCGCTGCGAAGCCGGCAGCGCCGAAGAAGCCCGCCGACGCGAAGCCGGCACCGAAGAAGCCGGCCGCTGCGAAGCCGGCAGCCGCGAAGCCCGCTGCGAAGCCGGCACCGGAGAAGCCCGTCGCCGCGAAGCCCGCTGCGTCGAAGTCGGCACCGAAGAAGCCCGCAGCCGCGAAGCCCGCAGCCGCGAAGCCCGCTGCCGCGAAGCCCGCTGCCGCGAAGCCCGCTGCCGCGAAGCCCGCTGCGAAGCCGGCGCCGAAGAAGTCCGCCGCCGCGCCCCAGCAGCCCGCCGCCGAGGCGCCGAACGAGACCACCCCTCGACCTGGAGACACCCCGTGAGTCGTCCCATCGCCGAAGACACGGCAACGCAGGCGCTCCCCATGCGCCTCTTCCGCGGAGCGGCCGATCGCCGGCACGCGAAGGAGATCCAGCAGCAGCTCGAGCTCGTCGAGTCCGAGCTGCTCGAGCATCTGCGCTTCGCCTCGCCGGTCGCCGACGCTCCCGCCCGCTACCTGATGGGTGCGGGGGGCAAGCGGATCCGGCCCCTGCTGACGCTGCTCACGAGCGAGCTCGGCACCGGCCCGAACGAGCTGGTGCGCCGGGCGGCGGAGGCCGTCGAGATGACGCACCTCGCCTCGTTGTACCACGACGACGTGATGGACGATGCCAAGCTGCGGCGCGGCGTCGACGCGGCCCAGACCGTCTGGTCGAACTCGGTCGCGATCCTCGCCGGGGACCTGCTCTTCGCCCGCGCGTCCTCGCTGGTGTCGGGCATGGGCGAGGAGGCGATTCTGCTGCAGGCGCGCACCTTCGAACGACTGTGCCTGGGTCAGCTGCACGAGACGGTCGGCGCGCAGCCGGGCGACGACCCGAAGGCGCACTACATCCAGGTGCTCGCCGACAAGACCGGCGCACTCATCTCGACCGCGGCGCGCATGGGCGTGATGTTCGGCAACGCTCCCGCCGAGTTCGCCGACCCCGTGACGGAGTACGGGGAGCGCATCGGCGTGGCCTTCCAGCTCATCGACGACGTCATCGACCTCTCGCCGAAGAAGGAGCAGACCGGCAAGCGGGCCGGCACCGATCTGCGCGCCGGCGTGGTGACGCTGCCGTACCTGCTGCTGCAGGATCGCGCCGCCTCCGGCGACGCCGACGACGCCGCGCTGCTCGCACGCATCGAGGCGGGCGTCGCCGAGATTCGCGGGGGCGCCGATCCGTCGCTGCTCGATCCCGAGGTGCAGGCGCTGCAGACGCACCCCGTCACCCGCGAGACCGAGGCGACCGCCCACCGCTGGGCGGAGGACGCGGTGCGCGCCCTCGACCCGCTGCCGAAGTCGTCGGTGAAGCGCGCACTCGAGCGCATGGCCGACTCCATCGTCAACCGCGAAGGCTGACGCGCGGCGCCGAGCGCCGCGGCACGACACCACCCACTCGCGAATCCCCGCGGATGACACCGTCAGGGGAATGGAAGGAAGAACCGAGCGATGAGCAAGATGCGACTGGCGATCGTGGGAGCCGGACCGGCGGGGATCTACGCCGCCGATCTGCTGCTGAAGGCGGAACGCGATTTCGCGGTCGAGATCGACCTCTTCGAGCAGCTTCCCGCGCCGTACGGGCTGGTGCGCTACGGCGTCTCGCCCGACCACCCGCGCATCAAGGGCATCATCACGGCGCTGCGCGACGTGCTCGACCGGGCGAGCGCGGGCGAGACGGGCGACGACTCCATCCGCTACTTCGGCAACGTGCGTTACGGCCAGGATCTGAAGCTCGACGACCTCAAGCGGCACTATCACGCGGTGATCTTCTCGACCGGCGCGATCCGCGACGCCGCACTGCAGATCCCGGGCATCGACGCCGAGGGCTCCTACGGCGCCGCCGACTTCGTGAGCTGGTTCGACGGGCACCCCGACGTGCCCCGCACGTGGCCCCTCGAAGCCCGCTCCGTCGGCGTCATCGGCAACGGCAACGTCGCGCTCGACGTGTCGCGCATGCTCATCAAGCACGCCGAAGACCTCCTGCCCACCGAGATTCCGCAGAACGTCCACGAGGGGCTCGAGGCGAACCCCATCGAGGAGCTGCACCTCTTCGGCCGACGCGGCCCGAAGTACGTGAAGTTCACGCCGCTCGAACTGCGCGAACTCGGTGAGGTGCGCGACGTCGACATGGTGATCGACGAGCGCGACTTCGCGCACGACGACGCGTTCGCCGACGAGACCCTGATGAAGAACAAGCAGGTCATCGTGATGACCCGCATCATGGACAAGTGGCGCGACGAGCAGCGCGCGCGCGAAGCCGGCGAGGTCGAGCCCGCATCGCGACGCCTCCACCTGCACTTCTGGTCGAAGCCCGTCGAGGTCGTGGTCGAGGAGGGCCGCGTCTCAGGTCTCAAGATCGAGCGCACCGCTCCCGACGGCCAGGGCGGCATCGTCGACACGGGGGAGTTCGAGATCATCCCCATCCAGTCGCTGTACCGCGCGGTCGGGTACTTCGGATCGCCCCTCGACGAGATTCCGTTCGACGACGCGAAGGGCGTGATCCCGAACGCGCAGGGGCGGGTGCTCGACCTCGAGGGCCAGCGGATCCCGGGCGTCTACGCGACCGGCTGGATCAAGCGCGGGCCGGTCGGCCTCATCGGCCACACGAAGTCGGATGCCATGGAGACGCTGGAGTGCCTGCTCGAGGATCGCGACGCGCTGTGGACCCCCGACGAGACGGACCCGCTCGCGATCCCCGCGCTGCTCGACGCGCGCGGCGTTCCGTACACGACCATCGAGGGCTGGCACCGGCTCGACGCGCACGAGCTCGGCCTGGGCGAACCCCACGGCCGCGCCCGCATCAAGGTGGTGCCGCGCGACGAGATGACGCGCATCTCCCGCGGCGAGTAGCGCGGGCGCGGGCGCGCGCGAGTGCGCGTGCGCGTGCCCGAGTTCGCCTGTGCGCGTGCGTGCTCGCGCGATCCCGATCGGCGACAGAAAGTCCGCTCCTCAGCGGGGCTCGAGCGGAGTTCCCGTCGCATTTCAGGAGGAGCCGAGCAGGTGCTCGAGCGCGGCGAGGGTCTCGGCCGCGCCCGCGTCGATGCGCACCGTCACCGACTCGCGCGCATCGATCGCGGTCGGCCCGCGGTTGATCACCCCGATCGGAATGCCCCGCAGCTGCGCGCGGTGCACCAGGCGGATGCCCGTGTTCACCGCGAGCGAGGTGCCGATCAGCAGGAGGCCGCCCGCCGACGCGACGAGCGCCTCCGCGGCCTCGAACACGGGCCGCGGCACGAGCTCGCCGAAGTACACCACGTCGGGGCGCAGGATCGACCCGCACTCCGGGCAGCTCGGAGCCTCGACGGCGGCGGTCTCGCTCACGAGGGCGTCGCCATCGGGGGCGATCTCGGCTCCGGCGTTCCGCGCCGCGAAGCCCGGGTTGAGATCGTCGAACCAGCCCAGCACCTGATCGCGCGTGAAGCGGTGATCGTGCTCGGTGCACCGGATCACGTTCCCGTTGCCGTGCAGCTCGACGACGCTCCGGGATCCCGCCCGCCGATGCAGATTGTCGACGTTCTGCGTGATCACGCCGTTCGTGAGCCCCGCGGCCTCGAACCGGGCCAGCGCGAGATGACCGGAGTTCGGGGCGACGCCGGCGGCCCGCAGCGCGCCCACGCGCGCACCGGCCCAGAAGCGGCGACGGTACGCCGGATCCTCCATGAACTGCGCGATGCTCATCGGCGTGCGCGGCGGCGTGCCCGCACCGCGGTAGTCGGGGATGCCCGAATCGGTGCTGATGCCGGCACCCGTGAGCACCGCGAGCGGGGCGGCCCCGAAGAGTGCCGCGAGCCGCTCGAGTTCGGCCGGATGGCTCCCGGACGGGTCGCTCGCAGCCGCCGCCCTGCGGGGCCGCGCCTCGGTCGAGCGGTGTCGGGCGGAGTGATCGTTCATCTGGGGTTCTTCTTTCCCGCGATTCGACGTGCGCGAAGCTGGAGCCACGTGGTGAGGAGCACGTCGGCGTTGGAGAGGTCGATGCCGTGCTGTTCCTCGATCTGACGCATACGGTATCGCACGGTGTTCTCGTGCACGGAGAGGGCGCGGGCGGTGCGGGCGACATTGCCGAGATTCGCGCACCAGGCCTCCAGCGTCTCGACGAGGAGTGCCTGTTCCGCCTCCAGGGTGACGAGCCCCGGGGCGAGCAGTTCGGGTTCTGAGACGAATACCGCTTCGACGCGTTCGAGAATGAGCAGCGTTCGCACGGCGTCGACCGTGACGATGCGTCGGGAGATGATCCCGTCATGTCGTTCAGCCGTGTCGAGCAGGCGATCGGCGAGCTGTCGCAGCGCGGCGACTTCGCCCGAGCGATACGCGGCGCCGGGCAGGGCGACAAGCGTGCCGGGCCCGACGAGCCGGTCGATGACGGGAAGCAGCGGTTCGACGAGGTGCGTCGCGGGGAGGAGCGGCTGACGCGCGACGAGCGCGTACACGCGATCCCCGCGCGCGACCGTCACCGACTCCGGGCGATGGAGGGCGAGATGGCGCTGCACCGTCGACCGCAGTTGCGCGAGTGCGGTCTGCCGCGCATCTTTCGCGGGGGAGAAGACGATGAGCTCGCTGCCGCGCTCCTCGGGATGCCCGAGTTCTGCGAGTTCGGAACCCGTGACGTCGCTGCCGTCGAGGAGCGTGCGGAGCCTGGCCTCGCGGGGGATGTGCGTCGTGCGTCGCGCGTGGATGTCGCTGAGGAGGTGCGCAGCAGCCACTGAGGCGGCCTCGCGGATCCTCGCGCCCTGCTCCGCGGTGAGTTCGGGGAGACCGCTCGAGTCGATGGCCCAGATCGTGCCGAGCGGGAGCGCCCCCGCACGTATCGCGAAGGCTACCCGCGGCTCCTCGTCGCCGAGACGCGGATACTTGATCGGATCCTCTGAGCGCAGCACGGTGCGGTACTGGTCGTCGTTGAAAGGGGAGTCGGGCACTTCGCGGGTGAGGATTCCCTGGGTGCGGAGCCGGTCGATGAGCTGCCCCGGTACCGATGAGTAGGCGATGATGCGGCGCCCGAGATCCTCGATGGCGACCGAACCGCCAAAATGCTCCGCGAGCTCGTTGGCGAGAGCGAACAACGGCTCCAAGCCGCGATCCCGGTGCGCGTCGTCGCGGTGGCGCCGCTCGCCGAGCGCTTGGGCGAGCAATGAGTCGAACAGGCGCCAGCTCACCTGGTCCGCGATGCGGATGCAGGGGATGCCGACGCGTTCGGCGAGCAGCTCGAGCGCGGCAACGTGGTCGTCGCTGCACTTGACGACGATGCCGGCTGCCGCGTGGCGCGCCGCCAGGTTCGCGAGGTCTGCGATGTGCTGCACCGACAGCTGCTGCGGCGCGGGTACGAGGAGCAGCAGCCCTGCTTCATCGGGAATGGCGTCGCGGGCGTCGTAGAACTCGGCGCCGCGCACGAGGTGCTGCAGATCGCGCGCGCCGAGCGGCGTCGCGATCCCCGGCTCGAACAGAGCGAGCAACTCGGCGAGGGGCACTCCATCGGAAACCGGGATTGGAGAAATCTGCAGATCCACACTCCAAATATATGCCAGAACCACAGAACTCTCGGCCGCTTCGAAGCCTAACCTGGACACGCAACGACGCCAACGGAGGCCCCTTATGCACACCATGCCGCCCGCTCCCCAGGACACCCGTCTGAGTGAACTGCGGGAGGTGCTCCCGGAGGAGTCATCCGTGACAGCCGACGGAGTGCTCTCGATCGGGGGCGTGCCCGTCACGACCCTGGCGGAACGCTACGGCACCCCGCTCCACGTCATCGACGAGACCGGGCTGCGCAGACAGATCCGCCGCTTCGTCGACGGCCTGCAGAGGCGATGGCCCAACGCGGAGGTGCTCTTCGCATCGAAATCGCTTCCCGTCGTCGGCATGTATCGCGTCGCTCAGGAGGAGGGCATGTCGGTCGACATCGCCGGCGGCGGCGAGCTGCGGCTCGCGCTCGCCGCCGGGGTTGCCCCGGAACGTCTCCACTTCCACGGAAACGCGAAGACCGATGCAGAGCTGCAGATGGCGCTCGATGCCGGAATCGGCACGATCATCGTCGACAACTGCGACGAACTCGATCGCCTCGAGCGATTGCTGACGCGGCCCCAGAAGCTCCTGCTCCGGGTCATCCCCGGAGTCGACGCAGACACCCATGCTTCGCAGGCCACGGGCGGAGAGCGCTCGAAGTTCGGTCTGCCGATGCGGCAGGCGCACGCCGCCATCGAGCGCATGCGCGCCCACCCCTTCATGGAGTTCGAAGGCGTGCACCTGCACATCGGATCGCAGATCCTCAACACGCGGCAGTTCGCCGAAGCGGTGGAGAAGATCTCCTCGGCGGGAACGTTCGACACCTACGACGTGGGCGGAGGACTGGGGGTCAAATACACCTACGATGAAGAGGCGCCGAGCGTCGAGGCCTATCTCGACGCCATCGTTGCGGCCGCACGCGACCACCTGCCGGCATCCGCCCGCCTCATGATCGAGCCCGGGCGCTCGGTCGTCGCTCGCGCAGGCATCACGCTCTATCGCGTCATTTCGGTCAAGCGGACCGGCGACGTGTTCGTCGCCGTGGACGGAGGAATGGCCGACCAACTCGACGTCGCGCTCACGCATCAGCGATACGAGGCGGTCATCGCCGATCGGCTCGACGAAGCCTGGACCGAACGCGTCCAGCTCGTCGGGCGCCAGTGCGAGTCGGGCGATCTGCTGGTCGACGGCGCCGACTTCCCCGCCGCCCGCGTCGGCGACCTGGTCGCTATGGCGACGACCGGTGCGTATGCCTACACGATGGCCAACAACTACAACGGCGCCCTCAAGCCCGCGATCGTCTTCGTGCGCGAAGGCGAGGCGCGTCTCGTCGCTCGACGCGAGACGTACGACGATCTGCTCGCTCTCCATGCCCCTGCTGCCCTGTAGCGGGACGCCCCGTACCCGCCGTACCCCGGCACTCACGACACCTCTCAACGACGAAGGATCTGCTCATGACGAAGTTCCCACTTGCCCTGCTGGCCACCGCAGCCGTTGCGACTCTCGCACTCTCCGGCTGTTCGGGATCCGGCTCCACCGATGCAGCGAACGAGACGGCCTCGTCGAGCCTGCCGACGGGTGACGAGATCACGACGACGACGGACGCCGCCCTCGGCGAGCTGCTTCCCGAGGACATCGTCGACGCCGGCGTCATCAACATCGCCGTCGACATTCCGTTCCCACCCATGGCGATGTACGACGACAGCAATCGCGAGATCGGTTTCGACCCCGAGCTCGGTCGTCTGCTCGGCCAGAAGCTCGGCATCGACGTCTCGCTGAACAAGCAGGCGTTCGACTCCGTGATCCCGTCGTTGCAGGCGAACAAGAACGACATCATCATGAGCGGCATGAACGACACCCCCGAGCGGCAGGAGACGCTGAGCTTCATCGACTACACGCACGGAGGCTTCGCCATCGCCGTGCAGAAGGGCAATCCCGAAGACATCACCACGCAGCGCGACCTCTGCGGGAAGACCGTGTCGGTGCAGAAGGCCACGGTGCAGGGGGACCTGCTCCGCGCCATGGACTGCGACGTCGACGTCATGGAGCTGCCGAGCGATCTCGACGCCCAGACCGCGCTGCGGGCCGGAAAGAGCCAGGCGTACACCGCCGATGCAGTCGTCGCGGAGTACGTCGTCGCCACCACCGATGACGGGAAGGCCTTCGAGATCGTACGCGACCCCGAGAACCCTGCCGGGTTCAACCCCGTCTACAGCGGCATCGGGGTGCTGAAAGACGATACCGAGCTCATCGAGGCCGTGCGGCAGGCGCTGCAGGCGCTCATCGACGAAGGCACCTACCAGGAGGTGCTCGAACGGAACAGCATCGGCGCATACGCCGTGGAATCTGCAGAGGTCAATCAGGGAGCTGATGCCTCATGACCGTTCAGGCTTCCGTCCGCGAGGGAGTGACCGTGCCGGTGCCCTCGACCGAGGACGACGTCGAGGCGATCCCGCTGCGACGTCCGTGGCGGTGGATCAGCGCCGTCGTCGTGCTCATCGTGCTCGCGGCGTTCTGCTACGTGATCGCGACGAACCCGAATCTCGACTTCGGCACGGTGGGCGAGTTCCTCTTCGACAAGCGGATCCTCGAGGGGGTCTGGCTCACCATCGTCATCACCGTGATATCGATGGTGGTGTCCACTGTGCTCGCCATCGTGATCGCCGCGATGCGGCTCGCGTCGAACCCGGTGCTCTCGAGCGTCGCCTGGTTGTACGTCTGGGCGTTTCGCGGAACGCCCGTCCTCGTGCAGATCGTGCTCTGGGGGTACCTCGGATTGCTCTTCGACCGGATCGCCCTCGGCGTGCCATTCACCGACGTCGTCTTCTGGTCTGTCGACACGAATTCACTGGTGACGCCCTTCATCGCCGGACTGCTCGCACTGACACTCAACCAGGCCGCGTATTCGTCGGAGATCGTGCGCGCCGGAATGATGTCGGTGGACGAGGGGCAGCGCGAGGCCGCCTACTCGCTCGGCATGTCGCCGCTCTACACGTTCCGCCGCGTCCTGCTGCCGCAGGCCATGCGCGTCATCATCCCTCCGATGGGGAATGAACTGATCTCCATGCTGAAGAACACTTCGCTCCTGTCAGTGATCGCGGTGATGGAGCTGTACACGCAGGCGTCGGTGATCTCCTCGTCGAATCTGAAGCAGGTCGAGCTGCTCATCGTGGTCAGCGCGTGGTACCTCTTCATGACGAGCGTGCTCTCGGTTCCGCAGTACTACCTCGAGCGCCGCTTCGGGCGAGGAGCTACCCGGGCGCTGCCCCCGACTCCGTTCCAGCGCGTTCGGGCGATGATCGATTCCCGCAGGCCCGGGCCCGAGCCCGCCCCTGCGACGACGAAGGTGGAGGTGGTCGAGAGATGACCGCGAACAATGTGCAAGTGGAGACTCGCGGGCCGGAGCTGGAGCGGGAGCGGGAGGTTGGGAACGCGCTCGTCGAGATTCGGCGCGTGCGCAAGAGCTTCGGGGCGCACCAGGTGCTCCGAGACGTGTCGCTCGCCGTTCCTGCGGGCACCGTCACCGTGCTGCTCGGGCCCTCGGGGTCGGGGAAATCGACGCTGCTGCGGTGCGTGAACCACCTCGAGACGATCGATGGCGGTCGTATTCTCGTCGACGGCGACCTCATCGGCTATCGGCAGTCCGGGGCGAAGACCCACGAGATGAGCCCCCGGCAGATCGCTCGCCAGAGGCGCAGCATCGGGATGGTGTTCCAGCGGTTCAATCTGTTCCCCCATATGACGGCGCTCGAGAACGTGTGCGAAGCGCCCATCGGCGTCGCGGGGCGATCGAGGGCGACGGCGCGGCAGCGCGCGCGCGACCTGCTCGACCGGGTGGGCCTTGCCGACTTCGCCGACCACTATCCGGCGCAGCTGTCGGGCGGTCAGCAGCAGCGCGTCGCAATCGCGCGGGCGCTGGCCATGGATCCCAAACTCATGCTGTTCGACGAGCCGACGAGCGCCCTCGACCCAGAGCTCGTCGGAGACGTGCTCGACGTGATGCGCGGGCTCGCCGATGACGGGATGACGATGATCGTGGTGACGCACGAGATCGGGTTCGCCCGGGGCGTCGCGGACCAGGTGGCGTTCATGGACGGCGGTGTGATCGTCGAGGCCGGACCTGCCGGCGACGTCATCGATCGTCCGCAGCGCCAGCGCACGCGCAACTTCTTGGAGAGCGTGAGGTGAAGCCGCCCGTCGCGTCGTTCGCGCCGTTCGCGTCGTTCGCGCCGTTCGCGTTGTTCGCCGGGCGGATCCGACCCCGCCGGTAGAATCGTCGGCATGACCAGTGCGCGCGAACAGCTCATCGACCTCATCACGAGCGAGGCCGTCTTCCACGGCGACTTCACCCTCACGAGCGGCAAGAAGGCGACGTACTACATCGACCTGCGCAAGCTGAGCCTCGATCACCGGGCCGCTCCCCTGATCGGGCAGGTCATGCTCGACCTCATCGACGACATCGACGGGGTCGTCGCCGTCGGCGGTCTGACGATGGGCGCCGATCCGATCGCGTCGGCGATCATGCACCAGGGTGTCGCGCAGGGCAAGGTGTACGACTCGTTCGTGGTGCGCAAGGAGCCGAAGGATCACGGGCGGGGCCGCCAGGTCGAGGGGCCCGATCTCGCGGGCAAGCGCGTGGTCGTGGTCGAAGACACCTCGACCACCGGCGGATCGCCGCTGAAGGCGATCGAGGCGCTGCAGAAGGTCGGCGCCGAGATCGCAGCGGTGGCGGTGGTGGTGGATCGCCAGGCGCCTGCCAAGGAGCGCATCGAGGCGGCCGGCTTCGAGTACCGCTACGCGATCG
Source organism: Leucobacter chromiiresistens (assembly GCF_001477055.1). GTDB lineage: Bacteria > Actinomycetota > Actinomycetes > Actinomycetales > Microbacteriaceae > Leucobacter > Leucobacter chromiiresistens_A. Next base: position 9,231 of record NZ_LDRK01000006.1, on the reverse strand, counting down.
GCCTCGACGACCTGGGGCTCGACCCGCAGTAGCGGCGCACGCCGGCCGGCGCGGGCGCCGCCCCCGCCGGCCCGCGCCGCCCCCTCAGCGGCCCCGCAGCCGCGAGTCGAGGAGCCGGTAGGCGACGCCGAGCAGGGCGATGATCACGAGTGAGGCCACGGCGACGATGCTGAAGTACTGACCCTCGGATCCCGGCTGGTAGAGGCCCGACACCCAGCCCGAGAGGGTCGATCCGCCCGCCATGGTGAGGAAGTAGAGGGCCGTCATCTGCGCGTTGGCGGCGCGCGGTGCGAGCTCGGCGGTGAATGACAGGGCGGACGGCGCGAACAGCGCTTCGCCGAATGCGAACAGCAGCATGACTGGGATCGCGGCGAGCAGCGGCATCGACTGACCGGCGCCGAGGCTGAAGGGCACGATGAGTGCGGCGCCGAGCGCCGACGACGCCGGTGACGAGCTTGCTCACCGGCTGCATGCGGGCGGCACGGCTGCGGGTCCACAGCACGGCGAGCAGGGCCGTGATGCCGGCGACGGCGAGGCTCTCCAGGGTGACGATGAGCGTGGGCGGAATGGTGACGGAGCCGGCCGTGAGCTGGATCTTCGTATCCGCGAAGACCGCGAACGCCGTGAAGAGCTGGAAGAGCAGCGTCCAGAAGACGAGGCTCATCAGGAAGACGGGGACGTACCGGACCACGGAGCGGCGCTCGGCGGGGGTCACCTGCCGGTTCGTCAGCAGCATGGCGAAGATGGCGACCGCGGCGGCGACCACGACGAGGGCGACCGCGTTGCTGATGTTGTCGGCGCGCACCATGCCGGTGGCGACGACCAGGGCGACGAGCGCGATGCCGGCGGCGGCCGCGATCGCCCACCGGGGGCGGTGCGCCGGGGGGAGCGGGTTCGGCACGACCGCCGTGCTGGCGGGCAGCTTGCGCATGCCGATGGCGTACTGGGTGAGGCCGACCGCCATGCCGGCGGCCGCGGCGCCGAACGCGATGTGGAAGCCCCACTCCTGGTGCAGCCACCCGGTGAGCAGCGGCCCGAAGAATGCGCCGATCGTGATGCCCATGTAGTAGATCGAGTAGCCGGCGTCGCGCTTCGCCCCGCCCTTCGGGTAGAGCGCGCCGACCATCATCGTGGTGTTGACCTTCAGCCCGCCGGTGCCGATGACGATGAGCGCGAGGCCGATCACGAGGCCGAGGAGGCCCGGGACGACGGCGAGCATGATGTGGCCGGCGAGGATCGCGCTGCCGCCGATGAGCACCACGTACCTGGGCGCGAGCACGCGGTCGGCGATCCAGGCGCCGACGATCTGCGCGATGTAGACGAGGCCGCCGTAGGCTCCGGCGATGCCGAGCGCGACGGGCTGCGGCAGGCCGAGGCCGCCGTCGGTGACGGAGTAGTACAGGTAGTAGGCGAGCAGCACCTGGAGGCCGTAGAAGCTGAACCGCTCCCACATCTCCGCGGCCGACAGCGTGATCAGGCCGCTGGGCTTCGCCTCGTCGGCGACGACGCCGAGTGCGCGGGTCACGCCGATGCGCTCGGTCGCGGTCTTCGTTCCGCCGGTCGGGGAACGTCGGGGGAGTATTTCGCCATTGGTGCTCCTGGGTCGAGTGCGCGCATCGCCGCGGGCACGTCAGTTGCGTCGTGCAGATCAGCGGGCCGCCGCGGCCCGCGGCTGCGCGGGTCGAGACTCGTCCCATAGGGCAGTTGGTCAGACCAACTGATCGACATTCAAATGGTAGTGGCGGCCGTGGGGCGTGTCAAAACGGCGTGCGCCGGGGCGCCGGGGCGCCGCAGCGCCGGGGTGACGCTCCGCAGAGGCTTCGGGGCGCCGCTCCGCGGGAAAACGCGAACGGGCCCTCGTCGCCACCGGAGCGGTGGAGACGAGGGCCCGTGGGGAACGGCGTCAGAGCACCTTCGACAGGAACTGCCGGGTGCGCTCGTGCTTCGGGTTCGAGAAGACGAGCTCGGGGTCGCCCTGCTCGATGATGGCGCCCGCGTCCATGACGATGAGCCGATCCGCCACCTCGCGGGTGAAGCCCATCTCGTGGCTCACGATGATCATCGTCATGCCCGCCTTCGCGAGATCCTGCATCACCTGCAGCACCTCGCCCACCATCTCGGGGTCGAGCGCGCTCGTCGGCTCGTCGAACAGCATGAGCGCCGGGCGCATCGCGAGGGCGCGCGCGATCGCGACGCGCTGCTGCTGCCCGCCCGAGAGCGAGCGGGGCCGCACGTCGGCCTTGTCGGAGAGGCCGACGCGGTCCAGCAGCTCCCGCGCGTAGGCGACCGCCTCCGCCTTCTTCTCGCCCTTCACCCGCACCGGCGAGTGCCAGATGTTCTCGAGCACCGTCATGTGCGGAAACAGGTTGAAGTGCTGGAAGACGAAGCCGATATCCGCCCGCTGCGCGGCGAGCGCCTTGGCCGAGATCTCGGTGACCTTGCCGTCGTCGCGCACCCGCTCGCCGATGCGCTGCCCGTCGACGTAGATCTCCCCGCTGTCGATGGGTTCGAGTCGGTTGAGCGTGCGCAGGAAGGTGGTCTTGCCGGCGCCCGACGGGCCGACCAGCACGACGACTTCGCCGCGTTCGATCTCGAGCGACACATCGGTGAGGATGTGGCGATCCCCGAACCACTTGTTCACCTCGACGGTGCGCACGATCGGGCCGTCGGAGACCGATACCGGGGCGGTGTACTCGCTGAGCGCGTTCATGCCGCGACTCCTTCCAGGTCGGCGATCGGGCTCTTCGGTGCGACGCGATCCCGCTTGCTGCGGAAGCCGAACAGGCGCTTCCAGACGGATTCGGCTTTGGGCAGGCCGGCCTTCGCGTTGAGCCAGTTCTCGATGAAGGTCTGGATGATCGTCCACACCGTGGTGAGCAGCAGGTAGTACAGCGCGACGACGATGTAGATCTCGAACACCTTGAAGGTGGCCGCGCTCATCGAGCTGCCCACTTGGAACATCTCGGCCACGCCGATGATGGAGAGGATCGAGGTGCTCTTCATCAGGCCGTTGAACGAGTTGCCGAGTGGCGGCACCATGACGCGGATCGCCTGCGGCACGATAATCCACCGCATGGAGGCGAGGGGGGTCATGCCGAGCGACAGCGCCGCCTCGGTCTGCCCCTTCTCGATCGACTCGAGGCCGCCGCGCACGATCTCCGAGATGTAGGCGCTCTCGTTGAGCATCAGGGCGACGATGGCGGCCTGCACGGCGCCCTTGATGAGGATGCCGACGGTGACGTCTTCGAGGCGGAGCCCCAGCGTCAGATCTTCGAATCGGAAGAGGTTCGCGGCGGCGAACCCGGTGTAGATGATGACGAGTTGGACGAGCAGCGGGGTGCCGCGGATGATCCAGATGTAGAGGCTCGCGAAGATGCGCAGCGGCACGAACCGGCTGCGGCCCATGAGCGCGATGAGGAGGCCGAGGATGAGCGCGAGCGCCATCGCGGCGATCGAGATGACGATGGTGAGCGCGAGCCCGTTGAGGAAGCTCTCACTGGGCGTGAAGAGGCTCTGCCAGAAGTAGTCCCAGTCGAATTTCATGAAGTGTCTTTCCTGTCGCCGCTGTCTGCGGCGGCCGCGGGGGCCGCCGCAGACGACGGGTTACTCGGGCTGGGTGATGTCGTTGCTCTCGACGCCCCACTCGGCGAGGATGTCGGCGTAGGTGCCGTCCTCGACCATGGCGGCGAACGCCTCGTCGAGCGCGTCGTTCAGCTCGGTGTTCTCCTTCAGCGTGGCCGCTCCGATGCGGATCTTGCCGAACGGTTCTCCGACGGCTACGAGGTCGCCGTCCGACTGCTGCTCGTAGTAGCTCATGATCTCGGTGGTGTCGATGAACGCGTCGGCCTGGCCGGCGAGTACCTGCTGCAGCGCGCTGGTCGCCTCGTCGACGAGCGTGATCGCGAGCGGCTCCTCGCCGTTCGCGACGCACTCGTCCGACTTCTCCTGCGCCGAGGCGGCGCCCGTCGCTCCCGTGATGCCGACGACCTTCGTGCCGCAGAGGGAGTCGTCGAAGCCGGTGACCTGCTTCGGGTTCTCCTTGCTCACGGCGACCGCGGTGCCCGAGTAGAGGTAGGGCACGAAGTTCGCGATCTCCTCGCGCTCGGGCTTGATGTAGAGGGACCCCATGATGACGTCGCACTGCTTGGCCTGCAGCGCCGGGATGAGGCCGGCGAAGGCGTACTCGCCGAGCGTCGTGGTGACGCCGAGCTTGTCGGCGAGCGCGTTCGCGATGTCGATCTCGACGCCCTGCAGCTCGTTGTTCTCGTCGTAGTAGATGTTGGGCGCGCTGTCACCGGTGCAGACGGTCAGCGTGCCCTCCTTGATGATGGTCGGCGGTGCGAGCGTCGCCTCCGCGGCGCTCGTGTCACCCGAGCCGCCGTCGTCGCCGGAGTCGTTCGAGGTGACGGTGCAGGCGGCGAGCGACAGCATGAGGCCGGCCGCTGCGGTGAGCGCCAGCGCGGGCGCGAGGCGCCGTGCTGATTGGGGGAAAGCCACGATGATTTCTCCGTTCGGTGATCCCGGCTGGTGCCGGGAGAAACGTTGCATACTCCGAGAGTTTCGGGTGTATGCTGCGATCAGCTGTTGGTCAGACCAACTGCTGAACTGAATGGAACATACATCGGCACCCTGCCCCGCGTCAACGGGCAGGCCGAGCCGAAACGCAACCGAAACAGAACCCGGCCAGCGCGGTCGGTATAGCATCACGAGGGCGCGAACTGCAGCCCGAGACCACGATGGAGGCGTAGTGGATTGGAACGACATCGGTCGAGCGACAACGCTGTCGCTGCCGGATCGGCTCTCCGTCGACATCGAGCGGCTCATCCTCGACGGAAAGCTCGAACCGGGTGAGCGCCTGCCGCCCGAACGCGAACTCGCCGACCATTTCGGCGTCTCCCGCGTCTCCATACGGGAGGCCCTGCGCGAACTCGAGAACCGCGGCCTCATCGACCGGAGGCCCGGGCGCGGCACCATCGTGCTCAGTCCCGGTGAACGCGCCGGGATCGCAGACGGCGCCCTCGGCGAACTCGCCGCCCTGCAGCCCGAGCTGCACGACATCATGGAGCTCCGCGCCATCGTCGAGCCGCCCATCGCCCGCATCACCGCGACGCGCGCGACCGACCGCGACATCGCCCAACTGCGCGAACTCGTCGAGGCCATGGAGGTCGACGTCACGAAGGAGCGGTACGCCGAGCTCGACCGCGCCTTCCATCAGGCCATCGCCCAGTACGCGCACAACCCGCTGCTCGCGCTCATCAACGAGCAGATCGCCCAGCGCATCGCTCCCAGCCGGGCGAGCCGCTACCAGACGCGCGCCCGCAGACAGGCGTCGAGCATCGCGCACCGCCGCATCTTCGAAGCGATCGCGAGCGGCAACGCCGCCCTCGCCGAAGACGAGGCCCGCGCCCACGTACTCGACATCAGCACCCAGATCGCGAACGCCGCGACGACCGAGGAGGAACTCCCCGCATGACGACCGCACCCGCCGCCCGCGGCGCCATCTCGACCTCGCACCACCTCGCCACCGAGGCCGGCGCCGAGGTGCTGCGCGCCGGCGGCAACGCCATCGACGCGGCGATCGCCGCAGCCGCGACCCTCTGCGTCGTGTACCCCAACAACGTCGCCCTCGGCGGCGACCTCGTCGCGCTCGTGCGCAACCCCGAGGGCGAGGTGCGGTTCTTGAACGCCACCGGCACCGCCCCGGCCGGGCAGTCGATCGACGTGCTGCGCGAGCGCTACGGCGACCTGCTTCCGGTGCGCGGCATCGACACCGTCACCGTGCCGGGCGGCATCTGCGGCTGGAACGCCCTCCACGAGTACGGGGCCACGCGGCGGTGGGAGCAGCACCTCGAAGCGGCCACGCGCCACGCCGAGCAGGGGGTGCCGACGGCGCGATCCGTCGCCGCCGCCATCGTCGAGAACCGCGAGGTGCTCGAACTCGATCCCGGATGCCACGGCGTGTTCTTCGACCAGGGCCTCCCGCTCGTCGAGGGCGCCCCCTTCGTGCAGCCCGCGCTCGCCGCATCGCTCAAGCGGCTCGCCGCAGGCGGATCGACCGAATTCTACGAGGGGGAGCTGGCGCGGCAGTGGGTCGACGGGCTGCAGCGCCTCGGCTCTCGCATCACCCTCGAAGACACGGCCGCGTACTCCGCCGAGTGGGGCGAACCGCTCGAGGGGACCTTCCAGGGCCACCGCGTGCTCACGGGGCCGCCGAACACCTCCGGCTTCATGCTGCTGCGCGCCCTCCGCGACATCGAAGCGGGCATCGCGGATCCCCTGGGCGCCGGCGCCGGCGACCTCGCCCGGTCGTTCCGCGCGAGCAACGCCGTGCGCGCCGCATCGCTCGCCGACCCGGCATTCGGCGGCGCCACCGGCGACGAGCTGATCGCAGCCGCTGCCCCCGCCCATCCGCCCGTGCGCGAGGCCAAGCCGAGCGGCGACACCGTCGGCCTCAGCGCCGTCAGCGCCGACGGGTGGGCGATCTCGCTCATCAACTCCGTCTACTTCGGCTTCGGCGCCGCCGTGCTCGAACCCGAGACCGGCATCCTCTTCCAGAACCGCGGCACCTCGTTCTCGCTCGACCCCGCGCACCCCAACGCCTTCGCGCCGGGCAAGCGGCCGCGCCACACGCTCATGCCCGTGCTCGTGCTCCGCGACGACGAGCTCGCCTGGGTGCCCGCGACGATGGGGGGATCGGCGCAACCGCAGATCCACACGCAGCTCCTCGTGCGCTCCCTCGCCGGCGCCGCCCCCGAGGCCGCCACCCACGCCCCCCGTTGGATCGTCGACGAGCCCGGCGCCGACGGCGTAGTGCGCGTCACGATCGAGGAGGACGTGCCCGCGGCGGTGCACGAGGCGATCGCCGCAGCCGGGTTCCCGCTGAAGGTCGTACCGCCCGCCGACGAGGATCTCGGGCACTCGAACCTGATCCGCCTCGCCGCGAGCGGGGTCGACGCCGCGAGCGACCCGCGATCCGACGGCTCCGCGATCGTCGTGTGACCGGCACCCGCGCGCAACCTCGCGCCCTGCGCATCCTTCGCGTCCTTCACCGGTGACGCCGCCGGGCGCCCCATCCGCACCACTCCCCGAGCTTCAGTGAGAAAGCAGCACATGAACCAGATCGTCCGCCCCGGGTTCTTCCCGCTCCTCCTCGTCGGCGTCGCCGGCGGCATCCTCTCCGGGCTCTTCGGGATCGGCGGCGGCACGATCATCGTGCCGGCACTCGCGCTCTGGCTGAGCATGCCCCAGAAGCTCTCCGCGGGCACGTCGGTCGCGGCGATCCTGCCCACCGCCATCGTCGGCGCGACGACGTACGGGCTGCAGGGGCATGTCGACTGGATCGCGGGTGCCTGCCTCGCCGTCGGCATCGTGATCGGCGCACAGGTCGGCGCCGCGCTGCTCGCGAAGCTGCCGGTCGGCGCGATCCAGTGGGGGTTCATGGTCTTCCTCGCGATCGTGATCGTGAGCCTCTGGTTCGTGGTGCCGCAGCGCGGCGACGAGATCGAGATCAACGCGCTGACCGTGATCCTGCTCATCGTAACCGGCTTCATCACGGGCGTGCTCTCGGGGCTGCTCGGCGTGGGCGGCGGCGTCGTCGTCGTGCCCGTGCTCATGTTCTTCTTCAGCTCGAGCGACCTCATCGCGAAGGGCACGTCCCTGCTGATGATGATCCCGGGGTCGATCTCGGGCACGATCGGCAACTTCCGCCGGCAGAACGTCGATCTGCGCGCCGCCGCGATCGTCGGGCTCGGCGCATGCGTCTTCGTGCCGGTCGGCAACCTCTTCGCCGTGCTGGTCGACCCGTTCTGGGGCAACGTGGCGTTCTCGCTGTACCTCGTCTTCATCCTCGTGCAGATGCTGGTGCGCAAACTCCGCGCGAAGAAGTAGCGGGGCGCCGGGCGGGGCGGGCGGGGCCGGGCCGGGCCGTCCGGCCCGCCCGGCCCGTCTGGCCCGTCTGGCCCGTCCGGCCCGTCTGGCCCGCACCTCCTGCGAGCGGGGTCGCTTGGGGAGGGTGTCGGCGTCGTGCGGAGTTGCGACACCCTCCCCAAGTGACCCCGCTGCGGTGTGCGCGGTGGGAGGGGTGGCGGCGATCCGCCGCCCGACCGCCGCGCGCCCCTCTTCTCCGCAGCCGGGTCACTATCTGTGCGTGTCGGCGGCGCGACACGCACAGAAAGCGACCCCGTTCGATCGGGAGCCGCGTGATGCAGGCGGCGCGCACGCGATCCAGACGTTTTAATTGTTTCATTTGGGCATAATTGTGCTTGAATGAACGCATGACCGATGCCGTTCACCCCCTCGTCGTCGCAGTGTGGCAGGCTGCGAGCACGCCGCGCGACGTCGATGCGAATCTCGCCGCGCTCGACGCCGTCGCCGCTCGGGCCGCTGCGGACGGCGCGCACCTGCTGATCACGCCCGAGATGTACGTGAGCGGGTACAACATCGGCGATGCCATGGCCGGGATCGCTGCACGCCAACCGCTGGAGCGCGTGCGCCGGATCGCGGAACGACATCGCATCGCGATCATCGCGGGCGGACCCGAGCTGCTCGACCCCGCCGAGGCCGACCCCGCCGAAACCACCCCCGCCCACGCCGATCCCGGCCGGCCCGTCGCGAACGCGGCCTGGTTCATCGACGACACGGGCGAGGTGCTCGCCCGTCACCGCAAGATCCAGCTCTTCGGCGAACTCGACCGGGATCTCTTCGTCGCCGGCGACGCACCGCTCACGATCGCCGAGTTCCGCGGGCACCGCATCGCGATCCTCATCTGCTTCGACGTCGAGTTCCCCGAAACCGTGCGCGCCGCGGCGCTCGCGGGCGCCGATCTCGTCGCCGTGCCCACCGCGCAGATGGAGCCGTACGGGTTCGTCAACGAGCACGTCATCCGGGTGCGGGCGTGGGAGAACTCGGTGTTCGTCGCCTACGCCAATCAGCACGGGCCCGACGGGGAGCTCCGTTACGTGGGTCGCAGCGTCATCGCCGACCCGTTCGGCGCGCACGTCGTGCAGGCGGACTCAGCCGGGGAGGCGCTCATCTTCGGTGACGTCGACCGCATCGCGCGGGAGCGGGCCCGTCGGCAGAACCCCTACCTCGACGAGGTGCGCACGGCGCTGTTTCGCTCCGGCGAGCGCACTTGACGCAACGGGTCACCATGCGCCGCAAGCCGCAGTGATCCACCGAAACCGACCCGACTCCACCGAAAGTCTCCCGACTTCACCGAAACCGACCCGACTC
>NZ_LDRK01000059.1 GCF_001477055.1 Leucobacter chromiiresistens | reverse complement strand
GAAGTTCGGCACGCCGAGCAGCTCGGCGTCGCCGAACTTCACCCCCGGCGAGACCTTGGGGCGATCGTCGAAGAGCACGTCGACTCCGGCTGCGTCGAGCGTCTCGACGAGCGACTCGGCGATCTCGTGCACGGCTGCGTCGCGGCCGGTGGCGACCACGTGCACGGTGAACGGGGCGACGGCCTCCGGCCAGATCAGGCCGCGGTCGTCGTGGTGCAGCTCGGCGAGGATCGCCATGATACGGGTGACGCCGATGCCGTACGAGCCCATGGTCACGGTGACGAGCTTGCCGTTCTCGTCGAGCACCTTAAGGCCGAGCGCTTCGGCGTACTTGCGGCCGAGCTGGAAGATGTGCCCGATCTCCATGCCGCGGGCGGTCTCGATGGGGCCCGATCCGTCGGGCGCGGGATCGCCGTCGCGCACGTTCGCGATCTCCACGATCCCGTCGGCGTGGAAGTCGCGCCCGTACACGAGATGCGCGACGTGCCGGCCCTCGACGTTCGCTCCGGTGACCCACGCGGTGCCCTCGACGACGCGGGGATCGACGAGGTACCGCAGCCCGGTCGCGCTCTCCTCCCCGAGCACCGCGGTCGTCTCGCCCGCCTCGCCGACCTGCGCGGGGCCGATGTACCCCTTCACGAGACCGGGGTGCCGCGCGAGGTCGGCGGCCGTCGCGGCCTCCACCTCGGCGCCGGGGAACGCGACCTCGGCGCGCTTCATGTCGGCGTCACGATCGCCCGGGATGCCGACGACCACGATCTCGCGCTCGCCGCCGACGGGCGTCACCGCGAGCACGAGGTTCTTCAGCGTGTCGGCCGCGGTCCACTCGCGTCCGTCCTCGCGGGGCAGCGCCGCGTTGGTGTGCGCGACGAGCGTGTCGATGGTCGGGGTGTCGGGCGAGTCGTACACGATCGCCGCCGGCGCGTCCGCGAACGCGACGGGCTCCGGCGCCGGCGTGCGGTACGCCTCGACGTTGGCGGCGTACCCGCCCGCGGAGCGGACGAACGTGTCCTCGCCGATGGGCGTGGGCAGCAGGAACTCCTCGCTGCGCGATCCGCCCATCGCCCCCGCATCGGCGGAGACGATCGCGTACTCGAGGCCGAGCCGCGTGAAGATGCGCTCGTAGGCCTGCCGCTGCCGCTCGTAGCTCGCGTTCAGCCCCTCGTCGGTCGCGTCGAAGGAGTAGGCGTCCTTCATCGTGAACTCGCGGCCGCGTAGCAGGCCGGCGCGGGGCCGGGCCTCGTCGCGATACTTGTCCTGGATCTGGAACAGCGTGAGCGGCAGATCCTTGTACGACGTCACGATGTCCTTCACCATGTTCGTGAAGACCTCTTCGTGCGTCGGCGCGAGCAGGTAGTCGGCGCCGTGGCGATCCTGCAGTCGGAAGAGCGCGTCGCCGTACTCCTCCCACCGGCCGGTCGCCTCGTAGGGCTCGCGCGGAAGCAGCCCGGGGAAGTGCACTTCGTGCGCACCGGCGGCGACCATCTCCTCGCGGATGATCTGCTCGAGCTTGCCCTTCACCCGCAGCCCGAGCGGCATCCAGCCGAAGATTCCCGGCGCCTGGCGGCGGATGTAGCCGGCGCGCACGAGCAGTCGGTGGCTCGCCACTTCTGCATCGGCGGGATCCTCGCGCAGGGTCTTCAGGAAGTAGGAGCTGAGCCGGGTAATCACCTCACCATCGTAGCCCCCGCGGCGCGCGTCGGCGGCGAGCCGTACGCTGGTCCCGTGACGCGAAACCGCTGGCTGCACCGGCTCGCACCGATTGCGGTGCTCGCGCTCGCCGCTGCGCTGCGGTTCTGGGCGCTGGGGCGGCCCGGCGTGCTGGTGTTCGACGAGCTCTACTACGTGCGCGACGCCATCAGTCAGCTCTCCCACGGGTACCCGACGGCGTGGCCCGACGACGAACCCGACATGAGCGGGTCGCGCCCGTACGGCTTCACGGACGAGGCGTCGAACGCGGTGCATCCGCCGCTCGGCAAGTGGCTCATCGGGCTCGGCGTGCTCGTGTTCGGGCCGGGCTCGGGGTGGGGCTGGCGGGCGGCGGTCGCACTCGCGGGCGTGCTCACCGTCGGCGTCACGATGCTGCTGGGCTGGCGCATCACGCGCAGCCTGACGGTGGCGTGCATCGCGGGCCTGCTCCTGGCCGTCGACGGCGTGCACGTGGTGCTCACGCGCGTCGGGCTGCTCGACGGGTTTCTGGCGCTCGCGGTGACGGTGGGCGCGCTGTGCGTGTGGCGCGACATCGAATGGACGGGTGCGCGGTCGCCGGTTCCGGATCCGGGGGGCGCGACCCGCCCCGCCCCGCCCCGCGCTCCGCTGCTCTGGCGTCGCCCCTGGCTGCTCGCGGCGGCGGTGGCGTTCGGGGCCGCGGCGTCGATCAAGTGGTCGGGGCTCTATCCGCTCGCCGCCTTCCTCGTGTTCGTGACGGTGCGCGACCTGGTGTTTCGAATCCGACTGCGGGAGCGCCGCGCCGTGGCGCGCGCCGCACTGCAGGCGCTCATCGCCGCCGCGATCGCCCTGCCCGCGGCGGCGCTCGTCTACCTCTCGAGCTGGGCGGGCTGGATCCTCACCTCCGGCGGCTGGAACCGCGCCTCGGGCGACGGGTGGTGGCCCGCCCTCGTCGGCTACCACGCCCAGATGCTCGACTGGCACCGCACGCTCAGCGCGCCGCACCCGTACGCCGCGCACCCGCTGACCTGGCCGCTCGCGCTCCGCCCCACCGGCATGTACGAGACGCACTGGGGGCCGGGCGAGGGGTGCCCGTGGTCCGCGTGCGCGGCGGCCGTCTCGCCGCTGCCGAACCCGCTCGTGACCTGGGGCGGGGTCGTGGCCCTCATCGCCCTCGTCGCCGTCGTCATCGTGCGAGCGCGGCGCGGCCCCGATCCGATCGCGACCGCGGGGGCCTTCGTGATCGTCGGCTATCTCTCGGGGTGGCTGCCCTGGGTGCTCACCGTCTCGCGCTCCGCCGTCTTCCAGTTCTACGCGGTCGTGCTGACGCCGTTCTCAGCGCTCGCCCTCGCGATCGCGCTCGCACTGCTGTGCCGCATCGCGATCCGCCCCCGCATCGGAGGCGCCGCCCGCATGCCGGTGCCCGAGGTCACGGACCCCGACCGCCCGTCGGCGGCGGGTGCGGGGGCAAACGCGGAGGCGGGCGCGGAGGGCGCCGCGGCGGCGGCGCAACCGGAGGCGGAGACGCTGCTCGGGATCCGCATCGCGACCGCGATCTTCCTCGTCGCGTGCGTCGCGCTCGCCGCCTGGTTCTTCCCGGTGTGGTCGGGAGCGCCGATGGCCGAGTGGTTCTGGCGCGCGCACCTGTGGCTGCCCGGCTGGCACTAGCCCGCTCGCATCAGAGCAGGCGCCGCGACAGCGCCCACGCCGTCAGCTCGTGCCGATTCGAGAGCTGCAGCTTGCGCAGCACGTTCGACACGTGCGTCTCGACCGTCTTGATCGAGAGGAAGAGCTCGGCCGCCACCTCCTTGTAGGCGTACCCCCGGGCGATCATGCGCATCACCTCCTGCTCGCGAGCCGAGAGGCGGTCGAGCTCGTCGTCCTGCACCGCGGTCTCCCCGCCGCCCGTGCCGAAGGCGTCGAGCACGAAGCCCGCGAGTCGCGGCGAGAACACGGCGTCTCCGCTGTGCACGCGCAGCACCGCCGCCGTCACCTCGGAGCCGGACGCCGTCTTCGTCAGATAGCCGCGAGCGCCCGCGCGGATCACCTGCACGACGTCATCGGCCGCGTCGGAGACGCTGAGGGCGAGCATGCGGACGCCGCGGGTCTCGGACCGGCCGGAGAGGCGCTGCAGCACCTCCGCGCCGCCGCCCCCCGCGCCTCCAGGGAGGTGCACGTCGAGCAGCACGACGTCGGGCACGCTCGCCGTCACGACGGCGACGGCCTCGTCGACGTTCGCCGCCTCGCCCACCACCTCGAGCTCGGGGCCGAGCTCGGCCCGGAGGCCGGTGCGGAAGATCTGGTGGTCGTCGACGATGACGATCCGGATCGGGTTCGCTGCAGCACTCATCGCTTCTCCTCGCTCGACGCGGTCTCTCGGGGCGGCGCCCCCGGGGCGTCGACGGGGGCGTGCCGCGGCATGCCCAGCCGCACCGACGTGCCGCCTCCCGGCCCGCGCACGATCCGCGCGTCGCCTCCCGCACGCTCCATTCTGCCGAGGATCGACTCGCGCACCCCCATCCTGCCCTCCGGCAGCCGGCTCGGGTCGAGCCCGGGGCCGCGGTCGGTGACGTCGATCATCACGCGATCCTGCGTCGCCTCGAGATACACCGTCACGTCGCCGCCGGCGTGACGCGCCGCGTTGAGCATCGCCTCCCGGGCCGCGGCGACGATGGGCGCCGGGGCGATGAGCCCCTCGCCGGCGCCGACCGCGACGACTTCGAAGCGCACCGCGTGATGCTCCTCCAGGGCCGCCGCGTGCGCCCGCAGCTCCGCATCGACGGCCTCCCGCGCCTGCGGCACCGCGCCGTCGGCGGCGCGGAAGAGCCACTCGCGCAGCTCCCGCTCCTGGCCGCGCGCCAGCCGCGCCACCTCGCTGCCGGGCTCCGAGCGCTGCTGGATCAGGGCGAGCGTCTGCAGCACCGAATCGTGCAGGTGGGCCGCGATGTCGGAGCGCTCGGCCTCCCGCGCGCGGGCGGAGCGCTCGGCCATCAGCTCGCGGTTGATGCGCAGCAACCAGGGCGCCACCGCGAGGGCGACCCCGCCGAGCACGGCGAGCGCGGCGCCGATCACGGTCCAGGTGTTCGGCTCGCGGGCGGTGACGAAGAACATGAGCACCCCGACGGCGACCAGGGCGAGGGCGCCGAGCGCGCGCGGCAGGGCGTTGCGGTCGGGCCGATCGCGGTCGGCGATCTGCCACCAGGTGAGGCCGACGCCGACGAGCACCGCGAGCGCCGGCAGCAGCAGCTCGAGCCGCAGCTGCACGCCCGCGCGTTCGAGCACGAGCCCGAGCCCGGCGAGCAGCAGGCAGAACCCGAGCAGGAGCTCGGCGATCGGCCAGCGCACGCGGCGGCGGGCGGGCGCCGCGGGGTCGCCCGATGCCGGCGATGCGGGCGCCGCGGGGTCGCTCGGCGCCGGCGATGCTGACGGCGCGGGATCGCCCGATGCCGGTGATGCGGACGGCGGGGGCGCCTGCGGCGACCCGGCGACTCCCGCCCCGACTTCGACCGCCGCCGCGGGCGGCACCGCGACATCGACGGGCGACCCCGCCTCCGCGGGTTCCGATCCCGCACCGGCGCCCGATTCACCACCCGCACCCGCAGGGCGCGTCAGCGCGCGGCGCAGCGGAACGATGCCGTCCTCCGCGCCCTCCCAGGGCACGGTCGCCCAGAGCCACAGGTAGAACACGGCGCCCGCTCCGCCGAGCGCGGTCAGCACGAGCATCGCGATGCGCACCGTCTGCGGCGAGACGCCGAGGTGGGCTCCGAGTCCGCCGCAGACGCCCACGAGCACGCGGTCGCCGCGCGATCGGGTGAGCGGTGCATCGGTCATGCCCCCATCCAAGCAGGTCGGGGCCGTGGTCGGGGGTTCGGGGCGCGGAGATCAGGGGCCGGTCAGGGGGAACCCCCATAGCCCGCCGTCGCCCCCTCGGCCAGACTCGAAGCATGCACACGACACCTCCCCCCGCAGATTCCGCGAGCCGCCCGGCGGGACCGCCCGCCGGGCAGGGCTTCTTCGACTGGATTCGCGGGCTCGGCATCGCCCGGAGCGCCGATCGATGGTTCGCCGGCGTCGCCGCCGGGATCGCCGAGCGCCTGCGCGTCGATCCCATCATCGTGCGCGGCGTCTTCATCGTGCTCGCGCTGCTCGGCGGGCCGGGTCTGCTGCTCTACCTCGTCGGCTGGCTCCTGCTGCCCGATGCCTCGGGCCGCATCCACGTGGAGGAGATCGTGCGGGGGCGAGCCGACACCGGGATGATCGTCGTCGCCGTCGTGCTGACGTCGGTCGTCATCATCCCGGGCGTCATCGGGCTCGCGAGCCCGGGCCTCGGCTTCCCGATGCTCAGCGTCTGGAGCTGGGACGTGTGGGGGCGGCTCGGCATTCCGGAGTGGCTCTCGACGACGGTGGCATGGGTCTCGTGGATCGCGATTCTCGGGTTCGCCTTCTTCTGGATCCGGCACGTGGTGCTACAGCGGGGCCGCGAGCATCGTGAGCGGGAACCGCGCCCGGCTCGCGGCGAACGCGATTCCCGTGCAGGCGATCCCGAGCGCGATGCCCCCCAGCCCGAGCGCGACACCCCGCAGCCCGACGACTCGGCGGCCTCGTTCGCCGCGCGGGCGAGCGAAAGCGCCGACCGCGTCGCTCGAGACGCGGCGGAGTGGGGTCGCCGGGCGGGTGCCGCGGCCGACAAGTGGGGCCGCGAGGTGGGCGAGCAGACCGAGGCGTGGAGCGCCCGGTACGCCGAGCACCACGATGCCCATCGCCTCGGCACCGCGCACACCGTGATCACCCTGGCGCTCGCCCTGCTCGCGGGCGGTCTGGCCGCGCTCTGGACGACCGCCGTGCACGGGCCGCTCGCGATCGAGAGCGCCGCCCCCGACGCGCTCATCACCGGCCTGATCGCCGCGCTCGCCGTGCTCGCCGTCTCCCTGATCGTCGCGGGCACGCGCGGCCGCTACACCGGCTGGGTCGGCTTCCTCTCCGCCTGCGGCGTGGTCGCTCTGCTCGTCACGGTCGTGCTGCCGTGGGGCACCCGGTTCCAGCCGTTCGGCAACCTCCACGTGACCGGATCCGAGACCGGCGCCGTGGTGCTCGCCGGCAACACCACCGTCGATCTCACCGGCATCGGCGCGGCCGACCGCGATACCGGCGACGCCTCGACCGGCGACGACGGCCTCGAGGTCTGGGTGGTCGCCGGCCGCGTCACCGTCGAGCTCCCCGATGCAGACCCCGTGATCGCCCACGTGCGCATGCTGGCGGGCCGCATCGACGAATCCGGGCGCACCGACCTCGACGCCTCCCGCGAGCAGCAGGTCATGACGAGCGGCCCGTTCATCTCGCGCGAGATCCGCTCGAACGTCACGCCGGGCAACGTCGACACCGCGAGCGTCGTCACCGTCACCCTGCTGGCCGGCAACGTCGACGTGCGCGGCGGCGGGAGCGTCTCGGAGGAGGCGTCGACCGACGATGCGGACGACCCGGAGACGACGACCGACCGGAGTTCGGAGCAGCGCCTCGAGCGGCAGCGCGACGAGCTGAACGACGAACTCGCGGTCATCGACTGGAAGCTCTCGGAGCCGGGCCTCAGCGCGTCGGAGCGCCGCAGTCTCGAGGCCGAGCAGGATGACGTCGCACGACAACTCGCAGACCTCGAACTGGAGATGAACCGATGAACGCCGATTCCACCCGCCCCGGCTCGCCGAGCGACGCATCCGCACGACCGGAGACGGCCGAGGAGTCGACGACGCGCGTCCCGCTCACTCCGCCGCCGCCGCACGAGCCCGCCGCCGATCCCGAACCGCGGGAGCCGAGCGCGGAAGCCGACGCACCCCCGACCGCGCCGCGGGCCGCCGCAGCGGACCGCACCGAGTCCGCGAACCCGGCAGCCGCGAGCGCGCCCGCGCCCGCCGCGGCCGATGCGGGCTCGGCACGGCCGAGCCCGCGCACGGGGCCGATCGTGTGGGGCGCGCTGATCCTCGTCTTCTGCGGGTACGTGTCGCAGCAGGTGCTCGGCGGCGGCGGTCTCGACGCGGCGGGGTGGATCACCGCCACCGTCATCGGCCTCGGCGTGCTGCTGCTCGGAGTCGGCTTCGCCGTGCTCATCCGCAGCCGCCGCGAGACGAGGCGGAGGCCGTAACGCCTACCCCGTGACGCCACCCCGTGACGTCTCCCCCGTGACGCCTCCCCCGTGACGCCTACACCGTGACGCCTACACCGTGACGCGCGGGATCTCGCGGGTCTGCGTGGAGATCCAGTGGAGCGGCACCTGGATCGACACCCGGGTGCCGCCGCCCGGCTCGGGCCCCCAGGTGATGCTGCCGCCGAGCTCCCCCTCGATCAGGGTGCGCACGATCTGCGTTCCGAGGCCGTCGCCGACGGTGCCCCCGGGCAGGCCGGTGCCCGTGTCGACGACCTCGACGGTGAGCTGCTCGTCGGTGCGGCGCGCGGTGACGAACACCTCGCCCTCGCGCCCCGCGAGACCGTGCTCCACCGCGTTCGTCACGATCTCGGTGAGCGCGAGCGCGAGCGGCGTCGCGTACTCCGAGGGCAGCTCGCCGAACTCGCCCTCCTTGTGGGGGTGCACCGTGGTGTTGTGCAGGCTCGCCACCTCGGCGGCGAGCCCGATCACCCGGTCGAACACCTTGTCGAAGTCGACGATCTGCGAGAGCCCCGCCGAGAGGGTGTCGTGCACCACGGCGATCGCCGCGACGCGCCGCATCGCCTGACCGAGCACCTGCTTGGCCTCTTCGCTGCGCGCGCGACGCGCCTGCACGCGCAGCAGCGATGCCACGGTCTGCAGGTTGTTCTTCACACGATGGTGGATCTCGCGGATCGTCGCATCCTTCGTGATGAGCTCCTGCGCCTGCTGCCGCAGCTCGGTGACGTCGCGGGTCAGCACGATGCCGCCGACGCGGGCGCCGTCGCGGAACACGGGGATCGAGCGCAGCGTGATCGTGTGCCCGTTCGTGTCGATCTCGGTGCGCTTCGCGATCTTCCCCTGCGCGATCAGCGGCAGCGACTCGTTGGTGTCGAACTGGCCCTTCACGACGTCGGCGACGACCTCGCTGAAGTTCTCGCCCTCGATCTCGTCGCGGAACCCGAGCGCGGAGAACGTGGTCTGCGTATTGGGGCTCGCGAACGTCGCGACCCCGTCGAGGTTGATCCGCACGAGGCCGTCCGCTGCGCGCGGGGCCCCCTGCTCTCCGCCGCGCGAGCTGCCGGGCACGGGGAACATGCCCTTCTGGATCATGCCGAGCAGGTCGGCGGCGACCTCGCGGAACGCGGCTCCGATGCGCGACGCCGGCTGCGTGTCGGCGACGCTCGTGTGCACGGTGATCACGGCGAACGGACCGTGCACCTCGCCCTCGGCATCGGTGCGGCTCACCGAGAACGCCGCGAGGCGCATCGGGTTCTCCTCGTACCAGGCGGGCGAGGTGGAGACGATCGGGTTCGTGCTCGTCATCGCCTCGTCCACGAGCTCGCGCCAGTCGGCGCGCAGCAGGTCGCCGATGACGTCGCGGTAGAAGAGCGTCACCGATCCGGCGGGCCGGCTGTGGGCGATGGCGAGGTAGTTCTCATCGCTCGTCGGCACCCAGAGCACGACGTCGCCGAGGGCGAGGTCGGCGAGTAATCGCAGGTCGAGCGTGAGCAGCTCGAGCCATTCGATCTCCTCTTCGTCGAGGGACGAGTACTTCGTTGCAAGACTGCGCAGTGTGGCCACGCCCCCAGACTAGAGCACGGCGTCCGAGAGCGGACTCCGGGGCCCTCGACACGGCCCTCGACGCGGAGCGGGCGCCGCTGCGGGCCGGCACTCGAGCCGTCTTGACAGCGCATAGTGCGGGGGTCATAGGGTGAACCCCACATCATCTCGAATCCGGCAGTGCAGTGAGGGTGAGTCGCAGAGGGAGCGGCGCGCGGATCCGTTCGAAAGGACCGTCATGCCCGCCTCCGCACCCTCCCCCGAGCATCGCCGCGCGATCCGAGCCGCGTCGCAGGCCGCCCGCACCCAGACGCAGCGCGCCCATCTGCGCGCCGTGCCGCCGATGCGCGCCGAGACGCCCCCGCCGCCCGCCGCCCGGGGCCGGTCCTCGCCGAGACGCGACGCGCGCGCCGCGGTGCTCGACGCACCGGCCGTTCCACCGCCGCCCGAGGCGCTGGTGCAGCGCCTCGCCGTCTACGCCTTCGAGGTGATCGACGGCGTGCGCTCCGTCGCGCAGCTCGGCAGCTGGGTCACGCCCGAGGTCGCCGCCGCCCTCACCGCCCGACGCACACTGCACGCCGAGCGCGCGACGCTCACGCGGGATCGCCGAAGACGGACCGCGACGCCGGGCCGCGCGCACCTCGCCGCACCGCTCCCCCACGTCATCGAGGCCACGGTGGTGCTCCACCTCGAGACCCGCTCGACGGTCGCGGCGATCCGACTCGAGCATCTCCGGGATCGATGGCGTGCGACCGACATCACGGTGCTGTGACCGGCGGCGACGGCTATCGTCCGTTCAGCCGCGACAGCCGCTCGACCTCGTACATCACGTCGACGGGCACCCCGGCGTCGCGCAGCACGTCCCGCGTCGAACGCGGGGCGCGGAGCCACCCCTCCGACCAGCCGCGGCGCAGGCAGTCCCGCAGCTGCGCGCGATCTCGGGAGGCGCGGAAGGTGCGGAACCAGCGTCGCGCGGTCGCGGCCGCGTACAGCACCTTCTCCCACGGGAACAGCGCGGGGCTGCGACGGAACACCCAGAGCTTGTTGCGCACCTCGTAGAAGAAGCGCGCGCCGGGATCCTGGTCGCTGGAGCCGCGCTTCTCAGTGCGGTGCGTCACTACGGAGGCGGGCACGTACAGGCCGCGCGCGCCCCGGAGCAGGCGCGCCGAGTACTCGAAGTCGTCGTTCCACAGGAAGTAGTCGGCGATCGGCAGCCCCTGCTCCCGCACGCGGGCGGCCCGTAGGAAGGCGGAGACGAACGAGATCGACCGGATCTCCATCGCGTCGACCGAGGCCGCTCGGGCGCGTTCGGCCGCAGACGCCCGGATCTTCGGCTTCGGGGTGTTCATGGGGTGGTCTTCGCCGTCGGTCCACACGACGCGGGATCCCATCACCGCGAGGTCGTCCGGGCCCGTCGCCCGGTACCGCTCGTGCGTCTCCAGCGCCCCGGCGAGCGCGTCGGGGCCGGGCACGGTGTCGTCGTCCATCACCCACACCCAGTCGGTGTCCTCCTCGACGACGGCGGCGGCGATCCCCGCAGCGAATCCCCCGGCACCGCCCGTGTTCTCGGTGAGCTGGATGTGCCGCGCCCGCTCCCCCCACGCCTCGAGCATCTCGGCCGCCACCTCGACGGAGCCGTCGTCCGAGGAGTTGTCGACCACCACGAGTCGGTCGACGGGTCGGCTCTGGGCCGCGAGCGCCGCGAGGGATTCCCTCAGCAGCTCTCGTCGGTTGTAGGCCACCAGCACCGCGGTCACACGCATGTGATGCGTCTCCTTCACGTTTCGAGCAAACCCGGCAAGTCTAGCCCGCGTCCTCCTCGGGCGGCGATGCGGCGGCGATGCCGTCGGCGACGAGCTGCTGGATCACGGCCCAGTCGGGGTTCTCCGGATCGACGGCCGGCGGCACGAGCTCCACGTTCACCGGCTCGTAACCGCGCGCATCCGCGGCGAGGTCGACGAAGCGCCCGAGCATCGAATCCGGGATGTCGGTGTCGACGAGTTGCGATCCCGCCGAGAGTACCTCCTGGAAGCGCGCCAGCACGTTCTGGGGATTCATCTGCGCGAGGATCGCCGACTGCAGCTCGCGCTGACGCTCCATGCGCGCGTAGTCGCCATCGGCCGAGCCGTAGCGCGAGCGCGCGTACCAGAGGGCGGTGAAGCCGTCCATCTGCTGCTCGCCGGGCTCGATCCATCCCTCGACGCCCACGAGCTCGCCCGACATCTCGTCGATCTGGCCGCCGATCGGCAGCCGCTCCTGCACGTTGATGGTGATGCCGCCGAGCGCATCGATGAGGCTCTCGAAGGCATCCATGTTCACGAGCACGTAGAACTGCACCTCGAGGCCCGTCGCGCCCGACACGGCGTCCTTCGTCGCTTCGATGCCCGGGGAGGAGCCCTGCGAGACGGCGTCGGCGTACATGCCCTCGTACGAGGGCGACCCCGAGTCCTCGAGTTCGGTGACCAGCGAGTTCAGGTTGCCGGTGGTGAAGCAGTAGTAGCCGCCGCCGTCGACGACCTCGTAGTTGTTCACCTCGTCGCAGTACCCCTCGGGGTAGACGGGGGCGAGCGGCGATCCCTCGGGGAACGGCGTGTCCTTGAGCTCGCGGGGCAGCCCGACGATCATCGACTGCCCGGTCTCGGCGTCGATGCTCACGAGCGAGATGCTGTCGGGTCGCAGGCCCTCCCGGTCCGATCCCGCGTCGGTGCCGAGCAGGAGGATGTTGTAGCGCCCGTCGACGGGAGCCACGGCGGGGGCGCTGCGGAAGAGATCGCTGATGAGCCCGCGCCCCGCGCCCACGGCGTTGCCCGCCCAGGCGGCGCCCGCCGCGGGAACGATGGTGAGCAGCACCGACAGCATGGCGACGGGCACGCGCCAGCCGCGCTGCACCCGCACGAGCCTCGTGAGGCGCAGCGTGTCGATGCCGAGCACCACCCAGAGCACGGCGTAGGCGAAGAGCAGCCACTGCACGATGAGCAGCACGATGCCGTTCGTGAAGAACGTGAGCGTGGCGGTGCGCGCGAGCAGGAGGCCGACGCCCGCGATCGCGCCGCCGATGACGAGGATCGCGGTCGCGATCAGGCCGAAGCGCCCGAGCCGCCGGTTGCCGGCGACCACCTGCGCGGTGCCGGGGAGCAGGAACCCGAGAATCACGAGCCAGCGGGCTCGCTTGCTCATGAGCGGCTCCGATGCGAGGTCGGGGTGTCGCAGGGGCCGCTCGAGGTCGAGCGTCATGCGCCGTATCCGGCCGGGTTCAGCGACTGCCAGTTCCAGGAGTCGCGGCAGGCGTCGGCGAGGGTGCGCGTCGTGCGCCACTCCAGCTCGGCGTTCGCGCGCGACGGATCGGCGGTGGTCTCGGCGACGTCGCCGGATCGCGGGGCCTCGATGACGTACGGGATCGGGCGGCCGGAGGCCGACTCGAAGGCGCGCACGACCTCGAGCACGGTGGAGCCGACGCCCGAGCCGAGGTTGTACGCCGAGACGCCGGGGGCGTTGTGCTCGAGCGCGGCGACGTGGCCCTCCGCGAGATCCATCACGTGGATGTAGTCGCGCACCCCGGTGCCGTCGGGGGTCGGGTAGGCGTCTCCGAAAACGCTCAGCCGCTCGCGCTTGCCGACCGCCACCTGCGCGATGAACGGCATCAGGTTGTTCGGGATCCCGCTCGGGTCTTCGCCGATGCGGCCCGACGGGTGCGCGCCCACCGGGTTGAAGTAGCGCAGCAGCACGGCGCCGAGTTCGGGCCAGGCCCGTTGCGCGTCGCGCACGATCTGCTCGTTCATGAACTTGGACCAGCCGTACGGGTTGGTGACGCCGACCCCCACCTGGTGGGCCTCGTCGATGGGCGCGTACTGCGGGTCGCCGTAGACCGTCGCCGATGAGCTGAAGATGAAGTTCGTGACCCCGCGCTCGCGCATCAGGTCGAGCAGCACGATCGTCGAATCGAGGTTGACCCGGTAGTAGCGGGTCGGCTGCTCCACCGATTCGCCGACGGCCTTGAGCCCGGCGAGGTGGATCGCGGCGTCGAACTCGACGTGCGCGAGCGCGCTCCGGGCGGCTTCGCGATCGGCGAGATCGGCCTCGACGAGGCGCACCGTCGCGCCGCTCAGCTCCTCGACGCGGCGCACCGCCTCGCGGCTGCTGTTCGAGAAGTCGTCGATCACGATCACCTCGTGACCGCGCTCGAGCAGAACGAGGGCGGTGTGCGAGCCGATGTAGCCGGCGCCGCCTGTCAACAAAACACGCATGCGGACAGGGTACTTCGCCGTTCGTGGGGGAATGCTCAAGCCGCACCGCGATGCGCGCGTTTCCTGTACACGGATTCGACGGCGACCGGGCGCAGAGAACTCGGAGCGCGGCCCGAATTGTTGCGATTGCGTCTCACTCCGGCGCTTTCCCCCGTGGCGCTCAGCCGCTCACAGCTTCGCATTCCATACAATGTGGAGAGCGCAACTTGCACCGCGCGCACGCGTCTGGAGATCTGAGGGGGAACGATTGGCGACGTTGACCCTCATCGCAGACCCGTTCCCCGATTGGGAGGCCGCGGCGCACGCGTCGGCGGCCCGCGATCTCGCGCAGGCCGTCGCTGAGACGGCGCCCCGCGGGTGCAGTGCCCGGTACCTGCTGGCCCGCGGCGGCGAGATGCCCGACTTCGCATCTCCGAGGCTCGCGACCGATGTGCTGCCGCTCCGCGCCAGCGTGCTGCCCCTCGTCTGGCAGAACGGCGCGACGGCGCGACCCCTCGACGGGGAGTTCGTGCACGCGCTCACGCCGATGATGCCGCTGCGAGCACGCGGCGACGACGACGGCTCGCAGACCTCGGTGACGATTCCGCACAGCATCGCGTGGGAGGCGCCCGCACTGCTCGGCAATTCGCAGGCCCGGCTGTACCGGGCCTTCGTGCGCCGCGCGGTGAAGCACGCCGACATCATCCTCACCCCCACCCACGCGACCGCCCGCGTGCTGCAGCAGCAGTACGGCAGCGATCTGCCGGTGCAGGTGTTCCCCCTCGCCACGCCCTCCGCGCTCGCGGCGCCGGCCGACGCGGCCGAGCGCCGAGCCGCGTGGGGGCTGCCCGACCGCTACGCCCTCACCACGGCGCGGCCCGGCGAGCACGGTCGTCTCGAGTGGGTGCTCGACGCGATGCGCGCGCACCCCGAACTCCCGCCGCTCGTGGTGCTCGAGGGCGTCGACCCCCAGGGGCCCATGGGGCGCGAGAAGGAGCGGGATCCGGGAATCGAGGTTCCCGACGACCTTGCGGGCCGCGTGCGCACGGTGCGCATCGAGGATCTCTCCGACATCGGCGCGGCGATGGCCGCGGCCGTGGTGCTGCTGCAGCCGCAGGCCTTCGCCGGAACGGGATACACCCTGCTCGCGGCGCTCGACGCGGCCGTGCCCGTGGTGCACGCCGGGCACCCCGCGACCGAGGAGCTGGTGCTCGACGCCGGGGTGTCGGGAGATACGTCCGAGGCGTTCGCGCACGAGTACCGCAGCTTGACCGAGCAGTCGGGAGCGCTGCCGACGCTGACCGTGCTCGCATGCGACCGGAGCCGCGGCTTCAGCTGGCGGGCGTCGGCCTGGCACCTGTGGGAGACGCACGCCAACCTGTAGGGATCGGCGGCCGAGCGTCGCCCGGCGTCAGCTCGCGTCGGCGCCCAAATGTGTCGGAGGCCGCGTGCCGCGGCGCTAGCTCGCCTCGGCTGCGACGCGGGCCTGGAGCGCGGCGTTCTTCTCGCCCACCGCGGCCGTGAGGCCCTCCGCGTACTCCGCGAGCCGCTGCGCCACTGCGGGGTCGGCCGCGCCGAGAATGCGCGCCGCGAGCAGCCCCGCGTTCTTCGCACCGCCGATCGAGACGGTCGCCACCGGAATGCCGCCCGGCATCTGCACGATCGAGAGCAGCGAGTCGAGCCCGTCGAGCTTCGCGAGCGGCACGGGCACGCCGATCACGGGCAGCGTCGTCATCGACGCGACCATGCCGGGCAGATGCGCCGCGCCGCCGGCGCCCGCGACGATGACGCGAACGCCCCGGCCCGCCGCTTCGCGCGCGTACTGCACCATCTTCTCGGGCGTGCGGTGCGCGCTGACCACCTCGACCTCGTGCGCGATGCCGAACTCGCGCAGCACCTGCACGGCGTCGGCCATCACCGAGTAGTCGGAATCGGAGCCCATGATGACGCCGACGAGGGGCGCGGAGGTTTCAGCCATGCGTCCCATCGTATCGGCGCCGGATCACGCGAAGCGTCGCGCGGCGGCGGTCGCCTCCGCGCGCACCTCGTCGAGCCGCTCGCCGGTGACGGTGACGTGGCCGACCTTGCGCCCGGGGCGCGGCTGCTTGTCGTAGCTGTGGAACTTCGCGCGCGGATGGGCGGCGAGGGCCTCGGGGTAGCGCACCGGCATCGGGCCCTCGGCGGGCCCGCCGAGCACGTTCACCATCACCGCCGCGGGCGCCGTCATCGACGTGTCGCCCAGCGGCAGGTCGGCGACCGCCCGCAGGTGCTGCTCGAACTGGCTCGTCACCGATCCCTCGATCGAGAAGTGCCCCGAGTTGTGCGGGCGCATGGCCAACTCGTTGACGAGCACGCGGCCGTCGCGCGTCTCGAACATCTCGACCGCGAGCACGCCCGTCACGGCGACGCCCTCGGCGACGGTCGCCCCGATGCGCGCCGCCTCGTCGAGCACGGCCGGCCGGTCGGTCGGCGCCGGCGCGAGCACCTCCGCGCACACGCCGTCGCGCTGGATCGTCTCGACCACCGGCCAGGTGCGGGTCTCGCCGCTCGGCCGGCGCGCGACGAGCTGGGAGAGCTCGCGCACGAAGTCGACGAGCTCCTCGACGAGCAGGTGCCCGCCGTTGCCGTCTTCGGCGAGCGCCGTGAACCAGTCGCGCACCTCTGCGGCGTCGGAGACGACGCGCACGCCCTTGCCGTCGTAGCCGCCGCGCGCCGTCTTCACGACGGCGCGGCCCCCGTGCGCCTCGAGGAACGCCTGCAGCTCGGCCTCATCGGCGACGGCCGCCCAGTCGGGAATCGGCACCCCGAGCTCGGCGAGCTTCTCGCGCATCACGATTTTGTCCTGCGCGTACTGCAGCGCCTCCGGGCGCGGGTGCACGGCGACGCCGCGCGACTCGAGCTCGCGCAGAATGGCCTGCGGCACGTGCTCGTGGTCGAAGGTGACGACGTCGACGGTCTCGGCGAACGCGTACACCGTCTCGGGGTCGCGGTAGTCGCCGACCGCGTCGGCCGCGCGCTCGGCGCTCGACCCCTCGTTCTCGGCGAGCACGCTGATGCGCAGGCCCAGATGGATGGCGGGGGGCACCATCATGCGGGCGAGCTGCCCGCCGCCGATCACGCCGATCCTGATGCTGCCGTTCTGGGTCACGTCTCGCCTCTCGGGTTCGCCTCGACCGTGCGTTGCCGCACCGGCCACCCTCCATTCTGCCGCATTGCGGCACACTAGTACCCATGCACGACGCCAACGAGACCGCGCGGGATGCCGTGAACCACGACGGCATCTCGGAGATCATCGCGGAGTTCTCGGAGGTGTTCGCCTTCGCGCGCACCCGATGGGCGCGCTACGCCGAAGAAGTGGATCCCGAGCTGAAGGGCGTCGGGATCATGGTGCTGCAGCTGATCCTGCGCAAAGGGCCCATCAGCGCGACCGGAATCAGCCAGCTGCTCGACATGGACAAGGCGATGGTGAGCCGGCAGATCGCGAAGCTGCGCGACCTGGAGCTCGTCGACACGCGCGCCGCAGCCGAGGATCGGCGGGTGCTGCTGCTCACCGCGAGCGCGAAGGCCGAGGAGCTGCTCGGCGCCATCCGCCAGAAGTGGGCGCACGCCTACCACGAGCGGTTCGCGGATTGGAGCCCCGGCGAACTCGATCAACTGCGCGCCTCGCTCCACCGCTTCAACGCCTCGGCGGCGGAGTAGCGGGGCCTCACCCGCCGTTCGTCGACCGTTCACGCACCCGTTACCGCGCGGGCGACCGTAACCAAGTTGTGACTTATACAGTGGCACCATGACGTCGTCTTCGCCGCTCCACGTGCAGCTGTACGAGGAGATGATCCACCGCATCCGCACGGGTGCGTGGCAGCCCGGCGACAAGGTGCCGAGCGAGAAGTCGCTCATCGCGGAGTTCGGCACGTCGCGCGGACCGGTGCGCCAGGCGCTCGCGGCGCTGCGCGCGGAGGGCATGATCGTGGGCGGCCGCGGCACCCCGCCCCGGGTGCAGCACACCGCTCCCCCGCAGTCGTTCGACACCTTCATCTCGTTCAGCGAATGGGCCCGCGAGCTCGGGCTGACCCCCGGCCAGCGCGTGATCGAGGCGAGCCGCCGCTCGGCGACCGAGGAGAGCGCCCGCGAACTCCAGGTCGCGCCCGATTCGCCCGTGATCGAGATCATCCGTGTGCGCTACCTCGACGAGAAGCCCGCGATGCTCGAGCGCTCCCTCTTCCCGTACGAGATCGGCAAGCACCTGCTCGGCACCGACTTCCACCACGGCAGCGTGACGCAGGCGCTCGCGAACGTCGGCATCGTGCCGATGCGCGCCCGCCACGTGATCGACGCGATCGCGGCCCACCCGCTCGAGGTCGAGCAGCTGCACATCGCACCGGGCAGTCCGCTGCTGCGCGTGCGCCGGCTCGCCTACAACGAGTTCGGCACCGTCATCGAGAGCGCCGATGACCGGTACCTGCCCACCATGGCGACGTTCGTGGTCGAGAACAGCGCGAAGCACCGCAACCATCTCTCGCGGCAGACGGCGACGCCCGCCTCCGGCCTGCTCTCGGTGTAGCGCGCCGGCGGCCCGCGGCAGGCGGTGCTGCGCGGCCGGGCTAGGCCGCGGGGCTAGGCCGCGGAGGTCTGCAGGGCGGCGAGCTCCGACATGGAGGCGGTCACCATGATCGGCAGGTGATCCGACGTGCCGCGCTTCAGGGTGCGCACGCTGTCGATGTCGAGACCCATCGAGGTCGCGAAGTCGAAGTGGCCGCGGAACATCTTGTAGCGCGTGTACGTGCGCTTGTCGCTGAGGCTCAGCTCGTAGCCAGTGTCGCGCATCTCGGTGTCGAGCCGCCCCTTGAACACGGGGTAGTTGTAGTCGCCCACCATGAGGGCGGGCAGGCCGGGACCGAGGTGCCGCAGCTCGGCCAGTGCGGCGTGGATCTGGTGGCGGCGCAGGGAGTTGAGCGCCGTCAGGGGAGCCGCATGGAAGGACGCGACGACGAGGTCGCGCTGCAGCTCGGCGTCGTGCAGCCGCACGCCGAGCAGCCGTTCGTGGGCGGGGGCGAGCAGCCGATCGTGCAGCGACTTCTTCAACTGGAACGTGTGGGCCGACCGGGTGTGAAAGCGGTCGCCGCGCACGTACATCGCGAGGCCGAGTCGGTTGCGCTCGGTCGCGTGCACGAGTTCGAGATGCCCGAGGCGCGCGGGGAGCGCGACGGCTTCAGCTTCTTGCAGGCAGAGCACGTCGACGCCGTGGTCATCTGCGAGCGCGTCGAGCTCGCTGACGGCGCGGTTCTTCCGCAAGTTGTAGCTGATGACCTTCATATCGCGTTCCTCCATGGGGTCGTGCGGGCCGGCTCAGCCCAGCAGAACACACCCTACGCCCGGGCGGCTGTGGAGCCGACGTGTCGCTGCTGACAAATCGCTCAGCTTCGCGTGGCACGTCACAGTTCGCGCAGGCGCACCTCGAGCGTGCCGATGATCATCTGCTCGGTCGCCTCGGCCGTGCGCCCCGGCTCGAGCTGCGTCGCCGCGCCGTCGGGGCCGACGAGCGAGACGCCGTTGGTCGACTGCAGATCCTCGATCGTCCACGAGTCGCCGTCGCGGCGCAGGCGCGCATGCGACTTCGACGTCGTGCGGGTGGGGTCGCTGATCTGCAGCACCGTCGACCCGTCTCGGGGTTCGGGCTTGCGGCCGATCACGATGTCGTCGCCCTCGAGTTCGAGCGTCTCACCGCCGGGCAGTTCGATACCCCAGCGAGTGCGGCGCGATACGACGACCGTGTGATCCTCGTCGAGGCCGCCGAGCGCCGCGGGCGGGGCGACGACGGACGGTGCGAGCGGTTCGGGGGCGGGCGGCGCCGGCGGCGCGGGAACGGCAGCGGGCGGCGCCGCCCGCCCC